>CAMLHQ010000021.1 GCA_946479785.1 uncultured Nitrospira sp. | reverse complement strand
GAAGATCGACATTCAACGTTTACAGCAAGCCTATGAGCGATGCGATCGTCATAGCAGACGCTCGCATGTCTGGCACAAGGAGAATATGATGCCGGTAGAAACGTACTTTTCTTTCTCTTCAAAGAAACTGCTCTGGACAGGATATGTCATGAGCGCACTCCCGGCGCTGTTGCTGCTCTTCAGCGGCATGATGAAACTGGTGAAGCCGTCATCGGTCATAGAGGGTTTCGTTCGATTGGGTTATGACGACAGTCTGGCGTTGGGAATCGGGATCGTCGAACTCCTTTGCACGATCGTGTATCTCATTCCACGCACGTCTGTGCTCGGCGCAATCCTGCTCACCGGTTACTTAGGCGGCGCCACGGCGACCCACGTGCGAATCGGTGAACCGTTTTTCGCCTCGGTCGTGCTCGGTGTGCTGGTCTGGGGCGGGCTGTTCTTACGTGATGAACGACTGCGCCTACTCCTTCCGTTACGACAGTAGCGCTCGCTATAGACGACTGCCTGTTCAGATCGCCTAGTATCCCCTCTATCGCTCTCACCTAGGTGTTTTGCCAGTGTATTCGCAGGGTGAGATTTGTTTGACTAGGCAGGCCCAGTCGATTTTGGATCGTCGAAACGACCACGGAACAGATCGCTGTGCCTAGGAATATCTGTATAGCCGAGGAGGGTTCAGCATTGGCCCTCCTGTTGATCAATCAGGATCCGATGAAATTGCAATTCAAATAGGAGGAGATATGGAGAACAAAGTCGTGCTATTCGAAATCCCAGCTTCGGACTTGAAGAAAGCAAAAGACTTTTATGAAACAGTTTTCGACTGGACGGTGGATCTGTGGCAAGACGAGGGAGCGATGGCGCTCACAACAGCCGTGGACAAAGACCAACATCCGATTGAGCCGGGAGGCATCAACGGAGGTTTCTACAAGCGCAAATCCAAAGACGACCATCCCTCGTTCGGCGTGCAAACCGCTTCCATCGATAAGACGCTCACAGCAATCGAGAAGGCAGGAGGCAAGGTCGTTACACCAAAACATTCAATCGGAGAGTGGGGTTTTATGGCGGACTTTGCCGATGCGGAGGGCAACGTCATCGCACTCTGGGAAAAGCCGGGGAAATAAATCTGCGGTTTGGGGAAAAGGAGATACCGTTATGCGATTCATGATCATTGTGAAAGCCAGCAAGGACTCGGAGGCGGGCGTCATGCCAAGCGAACAGCTTCTGAGTGAGATGGGAAAGTTCAATGAAGAACTGGCGAAGGCTGGAGTACTGCTTGCGGCCGAGGGGCTCCATGCGAGTTCCTCAGGCGCGCGTGTGACATTTTCTGGAACGAAACGAACCGTGATCGACGGTCCCTTTCCCGAGACGAAAGAGTTAATCGCCGGTTTCTGGCTCTGGCAGGTGAAATCGAAGGAAGAGGCGATCGAATGGGTGAAGCATTGCCCCAATCCCCATAACGAAGAGAGTGCGATCGAGATTCGCCAAGTGTTCGAGGCCAAAGATTTCGGCGCCGCGTTCACACCTGAATTCAGAGAGCAGGAGGCACATGCGCGGTTGCAGGCAGCCCAAAACCGGTAGAGGGGAGAAACCGGGAAAATAGATCTCCGGTTTCGAAAGGGCGGCCTTATGCGCGACGTGGATGGTTAGATGTTGGCCGTTTGGAAGAATGACACCAAGGAGGACATCATGCGATTCGGACATCTCACTCTCGCTTGTTTCTGTGTTGTTGTACTGACTGCCTCCTTAGCGATGGCGAAGAATAAGAAGGCGGAGAAACAGACGGACCCCCAGGCGATGATGGAAGCCTATGCGAAGCTGGCAACGCCCGGGGAGCCGCACAAGCAATTCGCGAGTCTCGTGGGGAGCTGGACAACCACGACCAAGGAATGGATGGAGCCCGGTAAACCTCCGACAGAATCGACCGGTTCCGTAGAGATGAAGATGTTGCTGGATGGACGTTTTCTGCAGCAGGAATTCAACGGCAATATGATGGGACACCCCTACTCCGGAATTGGCATCAGCGGCTATGACAACCTTCGCAAACGCTATGTCTCGACATGGATCGATAGTATGGGCACGGGGATCTTTACCATGGAAGGCACAGGGAGCGCGGATGGCAAGACGATCGCGCTGAGGGGACAGCACGCTGAATTAGGCGGGGGCCACATGACGCATCGTGCGGTCTGGAAGATTGTGGATAGCAACACCCAGACGTTTGACATGTATGGAACCCACCATGGAGGTAAGGAAACGAAGATGATGGAGATCACCTATACCAGGAAGCCCTCTTCCTAGCCGCTCTTTCTTATCACGAGGACTCCATCCCTGATCGTGACGAGAACCGCGGACACATCCGGATCAGATGTGACCACGCGATTCACCTCCTGAATTGCAGCCGTTCGCTCATCCGGCGGCGGCTGCAACAGGACGTCGCCGTCCCAAAGCACATTATCGATGAGAATGACGCCGGCCGGGGCAAGGAGCTCTTTCGCTCGTCGATAATAATTCAGGTAGTTCAGCTTATCAGCGTCGACAAAGATGAGATCGAACGGCCCATGAAGGTCTCGCATTGTCTCAAGCGCCGGCCCCATGCGGACCCTAATTTTCTTGCCGTGAGGCGAGCGGACGAAATACTGGCGGGCAAGAGCAGCCGATTCTTCATCGATTTCGCAGGTCGTGACCGTACCGTCAGCCGGCAACGCCTCAGCAAAACATAGGGCGCTGTACCCGGTAAACATACCGATCTCCAGGACTTGTTTGGCCTGGACCACTCGCGTCATCATCTTCAAAAACGCACCTTCGAGCGGTCCGACCACCATCTGTGGACAATCCATCTGATCGTGAGTGGCTGCGCGGAGAGCGCGGCAGACCTCAGATTCCGCCATGGAGTGCGCTTCGGCATAGGCTTCGATCTCAGCGGAAACTAACGACTTCATGACGAATGGCCTCCTGCGTTTGAAAAACCACACTTTCGTGCGTAAACTGGGTAGATGTACTGCAATATGCGGACGGCACGATCATAGCATGCCTGTCAACTTGGGAGGCGACCGGATGTGAAGACTCTGAAGACTCTGGAAGCGCTATCCACCAAGTTGCTGGAGATCCAGCTCATCAACGGTGCAGCCTCCGTATTGTCCTGGGATCAGGAAACCTACATGCCGGCTGGTGGCGGCGCAGCCCGCGCCGAGCAGATCGCCATCCTGCAGGGCATCGCCCACCAGAAATTGGTGTCGTCCGACATCGAGCGTCTGCTGGGAAGCTGGCTCGATCTCGACACCGGCTTGCCCCTCGAACAAGACGGCGAATTGTGGGACGAATCGTCCCGTGCACTGCTGCGCGAAGTGTGGCGAGACTATAACCGCGCGAAAAAACTTCCATCCGATTTTGTCATGCGATTGAGCCGCGAATGCTCGTTGGCACAACAGGCCTGGATCGAAGCGAAAGAACAGAGCCACTTCAAATCGTTCCTCCCAAACCTTCGCAATGTCTTGTCGCTCAAACGTGAGGAAGCCCAGCATTTGGGATTTCAAGACTCTCCCTACAATGCCCTGCTGGACATCTATGAACCGGGATCGACAATTGCAGCCCTGCGCCCCCTCTTTGCTCAACTGAAAGCACAGCTCGTTCCGCTGCTCAAAAACATTCAAAACAGCGCGGTGCAGATTGACGATGGATTTCTATACCACGCCTACGATCAGCCGCGGCAGATGGAATTCGGCCGCCTGGTGTTGATTGCAATGGGATACGATTTTGAGAAGGGCCGGCTGGATCTCTCGGCTCACCCCTTTACGACATCATTCCATCCCACCGACGTCCGCGTGACGACGCGCGTCCACGAGTACGATCTTGCCTCCTGCCTCTTCAGCTGTATCCACGAAGGCGGGCATGGGCTCTACGACCAAGGGCTAGACCCAGCGCATTACGGCACTCCTCTCGGCGAATCAGTGTCGCTTGGCATCCATGAGAGTCAGTCACGGATGTGGGAAAACTGCGTGGGTCGCTCACGCGCGTTCTGGCGGTTCTTTTATCCCATCCTCCAGGCAACCTTTCACCACCAATTGCGTGCCGTGGACACGGAACAGTTCTATAAAGCCATCAATCGCGTGAAGCCTTCGTTGATCCGCGTGGAGGCCGACGAGTTGACCTACAATCTGCACATCATGCTGCGGTTTGAGATTGAGCAGGACCTGATCGAGGGGAAGACAAACCCGGAAGAACTACCAGAGATCTGGAACCACAAAATGAAAGAGTATCTGGGAATCACGCCCTCGAACGACGGAGAAGGCGTGTTGCAGGACGTGCATTGGTCGATGGGAGCCTTCGGCTACTTCCCGACCTATACACTCGGAAATCTCTATGCCGTGCAGTTCTACGACCAGGCGAGACTCGAAATCCCCAACATCGAGGACGAAATCGCTGCGGGACAGTTAATGATCTTGCGGCGCTGGCTCGGCCAGAAAATTCACCGCTGGGGCCGCATGTTCACGCCCGACCACCTTTCACAGCGGGTCACCGGCGTCGGCCTGAGCCCGGAACCGTTTTTGCGCTATGTGGAGCGGAAATACGGAGAGCTCTATCGTCTCCACGGTTAACCCTCTTCCTCGCATCGTTCGCAAGGCTTCGAGCTTGTGTCAGTACCCCATCGCCTGGTTCACCTTGGCCAGCAACGCCGGTGCAAACGTAAATTCTATTTGCACCTCGATGCGATGAGGCACAAGCAACGTGGTATGGAACACGATGTCGCGGATGGGAATCTTGAATTCAGGATCTTGCGGCGTGCTGAGCTCTACGGCCTCCACCGAATTCGTGATGGCGCCGCTGTCCTGTGGGCCATAGGTAGCCACGACCGCCTTCACAATTTCGATTACTTTCTCATTCGTCTCGACGCCGGCGACGCCCTTTTCAATCAAGGGGAGCACTTCCTCCCGAGCCTGATCCGATAATGTGAAATTCTCCACCCGTTCTTTCCGGCGGAGAGAAGTGAGGTCGTTATCAAGATCTTTACTGAACGCACCGTAGGCGAACCGGAAGAATTCGAAATGAAAGCCCTTGATCCCTTTGCCGAACATCTGCAGCTCGCAAAGAAAACAGAGTTGTTGGAGCTTGACGTCGCTAAGTAAGCCGTGCGGCTCTGCGAGGTGCAGCACGTAGAGCAGCAACGATCGGTCGACCGTGATCTGCTGAGGCTTGCGCATGGATGGAAACCCTTGCTCCGCACCGACAATCGGCACTGCACTATAAACAGGCGGACAAAAGCCCGTCAATTCCTCCCCCTTGACCGGATAGCACGTTTCGTTTCTAATGACCTTCCGTTTGGAGACGGTTTCTATGTCGTCCGGCAGATTTGCAAAAGAAATGGAAGCGCTCAAGGAGCATCTGGGAAAGCACCAGCTGAAGTTCACCCGTCAACGCGAACTCATCCTCACGGCATTCCTCCGACAAGAACACATTACCGCCGAAGCCATGTATCACCAGCTCGCCAAGGCCGACCCCCACCTGGGATTGGCCACCATCTATCGGACGCTGAACCTCTTTTGCGATGCGGGACTCGCCCAAGCCCGGCACTTCGGTTCGCAGACCCAGTACGACAACGTCTCGCACAAGGGCCACCACGATCATCTCATTTGCACCGGTTGCGGCAAGATCGTCGAATTTGAAAACTGCGAAATCGAAAAACTGCAAGAGGAAGTCGCCGCCCGCAATGGGTTCACCATCCAAACCCACCGCCTCGAGCTCTACGGCCTCTGTTCTCGCTGCCGGCATTGACGTTCGTCGATTTTTTTGATATGATTTTGAGACAGCTTATCAATTTCAATTAACAGGCGGTCCCTATGTCTCAACTGCTGCACCGCATTGCGCTTTTGTGCCTGACGAGCCTCATCGTGGCAGTCTTGGCTCAGGTCACTTCCTTGCTCGCTGCCGAAAGGCTGACGGTCTATTCGGGACGAGCTGAACGCTTGATCAAACCAGTTCTGGACGAATTCACGACGAAGACCGGCATCCAAGTAGACCTGCTCTCCTCCGGTACAACGGAACTCGTCAATCGGCTCAAGGCGGAAGGCGATCGAACAGCGGCCGACCTGTTTTTGACCAACGATGCCGGCAGTCTCGAGCAAGCCCGGGCCGCTGGGATTCTTCGGCCCCTGAACATGCGCGAAGTCGACCGGGCGGTCCCTCCCCAGTTTCGCGCCCCTGACAACGCCTGGATCGGACTCTCAGGCCGGTTCTGGATCATCGTATATAACAAGATGCTGGTGAGACCTGAGGAATTGAGGTCGTTGCTCGACCTCGCCGAACCCAAATGGAAAGACAAGATCGCGATTCCCAATTCCGGCAGCGAATACCTACAAGCCGGCGTGTCGGTCATCCGTGCGACTCATGGCGACGCCAAGACCAAGCAATTCTTGCAGGGGCTCAAGGACAATGCCGGCGGACAGGTTTACCAGAAGAGTTCGCAAATCGTGGAGGCGGTCGCGAAGGGACAAGTCGCCCTCGGCATCGTCAACCATTATTATATCTATCGTCACTTGGCCGCCCAGCCGTCGGCGCCAATCGCCGCGTTCATGCCGGATCAACAGGAAGGCGGCATGGGCGCGATCATGAACGTCGCCGGAATCGGCGTCGTCAAAACAACGAAACATCTCGACAGCGCCAAGCTCCTCGTCGAGTTTCTGGTGGCGCAGGCTGGGCAAAAACTCTTCGCCGATCTCGATAAGGAATATCCTCTTCACCCAGATGTCAAAGCCGATCCGGCACTTATCGAACGGAAAAGTTTCCGCGCGGCGCAAGTGCCGTTGACTAAACTCGCGGAGTTGCGCGAACCAACGCTTATCCTCATCGAACAGGTGGGCCTCCGGTAATTCACAAGGACCCAGGTGACCACGATTCGCCAACAGCTCACCTCACCGTTGCAACTGGTCGCGTTGGCCAGCGCGGGACTCATCCTGCTTCCGCTCGGCTACGTAACCTCGCAAGCGGTGCTGGCCGATCCGGCTGTCTGGAACCGGCTGTGGGCCACCCGGATCCCTGAGTTGCTGGTGAATACGGTCAGACTGGCCGCGAGCGTCGCTTGTCTTACCCTGGTACTCGGCGTCTCCACCGCCTGGTTCGTCACGCGGGTTGAGTTCCCCGGTCGCCGTTTATGGGAAGGCGCGCTGGTGCTCCCCTTGGCCATGCCGACCTATGTGCTGGCCTACATTTATTCTTACTTGCTCGGATTCGGCGGACCAGTAGAGCAAGTCTGGCAAACGATCGCGGGGCCCCAGGCACGGATCTTCTCTCCGCAGAGTTATCTAGGCGCGACGCTCGTCATGACGCTCGATACGTTTCCGTTTGTCTATCTTCTGAGCCGCAGCGCGCTCCTCAGCATGAACGTCTCGTTCGAAGAAGTATCCCGTGCCAGCGGCATCTCCCGACTAAAGACGTTGTGGCTGGTGACACTGCCGCTCATGCGTCCTTCCATCGCCGCAGGTTTGGCGCTCGTCATTCTGTACGTCGTGTCGGATTTCGGCGCCGTGTCCCTGCTGCGATACCAAACATTGACCTATGCGGTATTTCAACAGATGACCGGACGATCCGACAATACAGCTGCCAGCATCCTGAGTCTTCTGCTCGTCGGATTGGCGCTGGTGTTCTTGATCACCGAACGGTGGTTCCGCCATCGCAGCCGGTTCTATCAGACCTCCGGACGGTACCGTTCACCGGAACGGCAACACTCTGGCTGGCTCGGAACGTTCCTGATCACCGGTTATCTCGGCCTCATCGTCGGAGCAGCTTTCGCCTTGCCGGCTTATCTGTTGATAAGCTGGTGTGTCTCTCCCGAAGCACAGGCCACGATCGATAGCCGCTTCTATGGTTTCTTATGGAACAGCGGGTTTCTCGCTGCCTGCGCCGCCACCGGTGGCGTGCTGATCGGCTTGCCGCTCGCTTATCTGGCCAGCCGCCGTCCAACCTGGTTGAACCTCGGCTGCTTGCAAGCCGCCTATGCCGGCTACGTCCTGCCTGGGCCTGTCGTCGCCTTGGCCGTCCTGGTCCTATGCTTGAACCTGACTCCCTTCATCTATGGATCGGTGCTGGTACTCATCGTGGCCTATGTGATTCACTTTTTGCCGGCAGGATTGCAGTCGCTCGAACCGGCGCTACAGCAAATCACCCCGAATCTGGAAGAAGTTGCCCGCACACTCGGACTCGGCGTCCGCCAAACCTGGCAGCGCGTCACGCTGCCGCTCGTGCGCAACGGATTCGTCGTCGCCTGGGTGCTGATGTTTCTCCAGACCACGAAGGAGCTACCAGCGACGTTGCTGTTACGCCCCGTCGGATTCGACACTCTGGCCATTCGCGTCTGGATGGAAGCGAGCGAAGAATACTATCAGCTGGCAGCACCCTCGGCTCTTCTGATTGTGCTGCTCGGTCTGCCGACGCTGGTATTATTGGTTTCAAAAGATTGGCGTGCCGCGTAACGGGAAGACTACCAGACCGTGAAACCAGCGCATTCCATAACGGGCGAATCGATCTTGCAGGCCGACCTGTACCGGCCGGCTTCGTCGGTGCTCGAACTACGCGCTGTCTCTTGCGCCTATGACGTCGGACGTCCTGCCGTGCGCAGCATCTCATTCGCGGCGAAAGAGGGAGAGATCCTCTGTCTGCTGGGTCCATCGGGATGCGGAAAAACAACGATCCTTCGCGCCATCGCCGGATTCGAGCCGGTGCGATCAGGGCAGATTTTCTTGTCAGGCCAGCTGGTTTCGTCGCCGGACCAGATGACGCCGACAGAAGAACGGCACGTGGGCATGGTGTTTCAAGAGTACGCGCTGTTTCCGCACCTGCGGGTGCAGGACAACATCGCCTTTGGACTCCGGCACTTGAAGCGAAGCGAACGGAAGGCGCGTGTGCAGGACATGCTGCGGTTAGTCGGCCTTGAAGGATTCGAGCGGCGCTATCCACACGAGCTGTCAGGCGGCCAGCAGCAGCGCGTGGCGCTCGCCAGGGCATTGGTCCAACATCCGGTCGTGTTGCTGCTCGACGAGCCGTTCAGCAACTTGGACCCCGACATGGCCGGACGCATGCGCCAGGAACTTCACGATCTGCTGCGCCGAACGAAAACGACGACTATTCTAGTGACCCATGACCACGATGAAGCCTTTGCCATGGCCGATCGAATCGCCGTGCTCAACCATGGCCGTTTGGAGCAATTCGACACCCCGGAAACCATCTATCATATGCCCGAGACCCCGTTCGTCGCGGACTTCGTCGGTCAAGCTGACTTCATTCCCGGCACTGTCTCCCATGGGATGGTGTACACCGAACTGGGAGAATTTCCCGATACCCTCAAATGCGAAGAGGGCACAGCGGTTGTCGTGATGATCCGGCCGGACGATATCCATCTGGTGCCCACCAAAGGGGCAAGCTCGCACGTGCTGTCTCGTCAATTCAGAGGCTCAGAGAATCTATATGCTGTCAGCCTCCCATCCGGACAAGTCGTGCACAGCAGCCAAGGCTCGACGAGCGTCTACCAGGAAGGGACGCCGGTGGAATTGCGCGTGCTGGCTTCGCACACCGTCTTGTTCAAGCAGCCTGCAGTGTAGCATCAGTGCATTGACAGCGGTTTTCCCCTTCTGGCACAGTCATCAACCGAGCATGACTCGTATTCCTCCCCCCGCTTCCCGCACGATGTGTTTGATTTGAGATGAAGGAGTCCTCATGGATGTGTTGAAGAACGCCATCGATTATGGAATTATCGGCCTGCTGGTGGCCCTGAGTGTGTGGTCTGTCGCCGTCGCTGTGGAGCGCTGGCTGTTCTACCGCCACATCGATCTGGGGCGGTTTTCCTCGCAACAAATCTTGGAAATCGCACTGACGAAGCGACTTGTAATCATCGGCACCGTGGCCGCGAATGCCCCCTACATCGGCCTGCTCGGCACCGTGCTGGGCATTATGCTGACGTTCCATACGATGGGAACTTCCGGCACTATGGCCGTCAATACAATCATGATCGGATTGAGCCTGGCACTAAAAGCAACGGCCGTCGGACTGCTTGTCGCAATTCCCTGCGTCGTCATGAACAACATTCTGCGCCGAAGAGTGGCTGAACTGGTCGCGCAGTATAAGGTGATGCATGGATCGCGAGCTTAATCAGATCAACGTCATTCCGCTCGTTGATGTGATGCTGGTCCTACTCGTCATCGTGTTGACGACAGCCACCTTCATCAGCACCGGGCAAATCCCCGTCAACCTCGCCAAAGCCAAGGAGGTCGGCGACCGAAAAGACGTGCCGATTGTCATTACACTGAATGCCGAAGGCCTCCTGTTCCTGAACGACAGACCGGTGTCTGAAAACGGCCTGAAAGACGCTCTCGGCACCGAACACCGCGAATCGGCGGTCGTCGTCCGCGCGGACAAGACCACGTTGCTGGAACGATTCGTCGCGCTCGTGGATGACGTACGCAGCCTTGGTTTCCAGCAAGTGAGTTTGGAGGTCGTCCGGCTATGAGTTCGATGGATAGGACAACAACTTCATTCCTGACTTCGGCGGGCGCACACTCGGCCGGCTGGATCTCCTCGCTCCTCCTTCACGCGACACTGGTCCTCGGAGCGTTCGTATTTACGCAGCAGATCAAGCTGGCGCCTCAAGTGACTCCATTTAGGTGGAACGTGGCCATGGTGGCGCAGGCATCTCCGCCAGCAATAAATCGTTCTCCCCAGTCAGTTACGCCTGCGGCGAAACCACCGGCTTCTCCTCCATCGCCACGCATATCAGCTATGACCGAGCCTGCTCAGCCCACGCCGATCGTTCCCCCATCGCCGGCGCCACCTCCAATGCCGAAACAAGATACTTTGGTCACAAAGCCTCCCCGGGTGCCGGCGATCATGACACCTCCAGCGCCGACTGAGACGGTCGCTCAGGAACGAAGCGTCGTTCGACCGGTCGAGCCCGCTCCGCAGCCGGCCCCCGCTGAATCAGCGCCCGTTTCAGCTAGTGGGCATCCCGAGCCGCGACATGAATCCCTTCCAGAGATTCATGAGCCGCCGACCCCTCTCACAACGCCGCCATCTCAGGTCTCACACCAAGCTCTCGTATCAGAGCCGACTACGGCGGCGACTCCCATTCAGCCGATTGCTGGACAGCACACACCCGGCGATTCTGTACAACTGGAATCCGCACCGGCGCCACAGGTTGCTGCCATGGCTCCAGTTCCACCATCCGCATCGGCTCGCCTCGACTACAGTTGGTTGTCCGAGACAATCCTGCGTCGCGTGGAAGAACTCAAGAGGTACCCGGCTGAGGCAAGGCTCGATCGAGCAGAAGGGAAAGTGGTCTTGAAAGCAGTGATTCGCGGCGACGGAAGTGTCGACGATGTGGAAGTTTATCAAAGCTCAGGCTATCGGATCCTCGACTACGCCGCGGTCGAACTCTTGAAACAAGCTGCACCCTTTGAATTGCCCCGCCCGTTGGGAAAATCAAAGATGACGGTCAAAATCCCGATGAGTTACCGTCTCGAGCAATAGCACGGATTTCTTCTGTGATCAGCCGGTCCTCGTATGAGTCTTACGGTTTAGGACTGCGTCCTTCTCCCTCAACTCCCAAAAGAATTCGCACGCGGTTACGCAGTCCGGAAGAGACATGGACCTGCCCAGCCTGATCGACGATGATGGCTTCGACATCGTCCAACTCTTCAACCAGTTCCATCCCTCGGTCAGGTCCTAATACAAAAATGCCGGTATCGAGTCCGTCAGCCCACACACCTTCTTTGGCAATCACACTGACGCTTTGGCAACCGCGTGCCGGCTGAAGGGTATTCGGGTCCAAGATGTGGTGATACCGAATCCCGTCCTTCTCAAAGAATCGCTCGTAATCGCCGGCTGTCGAAATGGCTTCGTCTTGCAGATCGATCTCCGCCAAGATTATGCCTTCTTTCCGGGGGTGCTGAATGCCCACGGAAAATTTTTTCCCGTCGGGCAACCAGCCGAAGGTTTTAATATCTCCAGAAAGCGCCACCACTCCGGCCAGTCCTCCGACCTTTTTCATCGCCATCACCGCTTGATCTGCCGCGTACCCTTTGCCAATCCCTCCTACATCGATGCGCATGCCGGACTTTTCAAGATAGATTGTCCGTTCCCGCACATTGACATTAACTGCATGAAGATCCATGAGCGGTTTCAGTGCATCGAGCTCCGCAGCTGTCGGAATTCGCGGCTCAGCAGAGACGCTCCAGGCGTCGACAGCGGGACCGATGGCGATGTTAAATGCCCCCTCGGTCATCTCCGCAACTTGGAGTGATCGCTGGACCACGGTCATCGTTTCAGGACTCACTAACACTGGTTTTCGACCGGCTGCAGCATTGACGCGAGAGAGTTCGCTTTCAGGAATCCACGTGCTGAGCAGCTGTTCGAGTCGCTTCACCTCTTGAAAGCCAGCGTTAATGGCTTCGTTCGCGTCTTGGTTGGTCTGCCCTACCGCCGTGATAGAGACCAGAGTCCCCATGTGCATCTGGGTTCGTTTCAGCACGATAGGTACTCCGGAAGAAGGCAGCATAGCGCATCCCTCGATCACAGCCAGGAACAAGACAAGACTTGAGGCAAGAAGACCGGAATGATGAATGCTCATGCAGAAACTCCTACCAATTGTGCCGCCGAAAATAGGTGGGATAACGAGGATACGGCATGACCTCATACAATCGGGCTTCCATCGTCGAAGGGACAGGAGGGGCGCACGTCACGGAAACATCCTTCCAGCCGGGATACTGTTTCGCGAGAAATGCATGAGCTTCAGAGCGATCGTCCCTCTCCATCACGATCGACAGGGTGACCATGCGCCCATAGCGAGGTGAATCGACGCCAAATCGCCACGTTCCCACATAGGTCACGCCATCTGCATGAACAGCAAAGGTAGCGCTCACCTGTGCCATGGACATGAAGGGCCCCTCGCTGATCTGCACCCGATTGAGCCGATACTCCCCTGGTGGCAGCGCGATCACGAAATGCCGATCTTCAGACTTGACCTCCACGTTGAACCGCTCATGTGTCCGCCGCGATTCGAACTCGAGCGAGCGCATTTCCGGCTCATATGCCCTACTGGTTTCGCCGTCCACAACCACAAGAACCCTTCCCAGCACCAATGGCGAAGTGACCTCCGGTTCTGTAACGAGCGACGGAAGTTGTGTTGTGCACCCCACGCAATTAAATGAAATTGCTGCGATCCATAACCCACCGGCTTGGACGTACTCTCTAACTGTCATGAAGAGAATTATAGGAGAACCCTGCCGTCATGCATACCTTCCCGGGGTACAAATTATAACTTGACATTGGCGGATCGACCAGGATATTAATAATCGTTCTCAATTTCATTTAGAGGCATTGCCCGCGACATGATTGGGACAAGTTCTTCGCATTCAGGCAAGGCGCAGCGCAATGAAACGCGTTGCCAGTGCGGTCAGCTCATGGCCAAAGTATGCCCTCAAGGGCTTGAACTCAAGTGCAAGCGTTGCAAGCGCATTGTCTTTATACCCTTTTCCGCCATCAAAGGGTGGACAGCAGCGCCATCCGGTCACATCTCATGAAAGGAGGCTCCTCGCATATCTCGTGTAGGCAGTCGTTCTGAATGTATCAACATGACCAGAGACCGTCGAGTCCCGAGTCTGACCATTACTACTTTTTCGTATGGAGGTTCGCAATGAGGATCCGGTCAATCCTCGGGGCTCTCGTGATCGCCAGCTTGCCGGTGATGCCGGCCTTGGCCGTCGAAATGACCCCAGAGGAGATTAAAAAGCTCGTCGATGAAGCGGTCAACAAGAAGATGCAGGAACACGAACAACGTGAAGGTTCCGCTGAACGAACCATGGAACAAAAAGCAGGCCAGACAGGTCAGTATCCCACGCCCACAGGCCCGATGACCGATATCAAGGTTGAGCGAAAGGGAGAAGAACGGGTTTCATTGGGCTTCGGGTCTACCGGATCAGGCCGGTTAGTCTATGCAAAACCGTTCGTCGCCGCTCCCAAAGCCATTGTCGGTGGTTATATGGATATTCAGTACCGTTCTCAGAGCAAAGCCAGTATCGACAACGGTTATGGAGGCGGCACGAATGGGTTCGATCAGCAGCGGTTCGTCCCTTTTATCTATGCAGACATCACCGAGCACGTGAAGTTTGCATCGGAAATTGAAATTGAGCACGGCATTAGAGAGGAAACTCCAGAGCATGAATTCAGTCTGGAGTTTGCCCATATAGACTATTTGGTCAATGAAGCATTCAATCTCCGAGCCGGTATTTTGTTGCTTCCGGTCGGCAAGTTCAACCTGCTACACGACTCACCCTTGAACGACTTAACCGATCGTCCACTAGTCAGCCAATTCATTATTCCTACGACACTGTCTGAAACCGGAGCAGGATTTTACGGGACTTTTTATCCTGGAAGAACCAGTAAGCTGGACTATGAACTGTATGTTACGACGGGACCCTGCTCGTACGATCCCAATGGAACTCCCAGGATCAATGAGGCAGACGGGACAAAAGCTTCCAGACAGCGGACTTGTAGCTCAACCGATGGCTTAGACATCAACAACGGAAAGGCGGTCGTCGGACGTTTGGCCTTCAGCCCCATGCTCGGTGTCGAAGTAGCAGGATCACAGTATTACGCCAATGGCGCCCCCAATGGGAATTACAACCCTCTCAGCATTACGGCCGTTGACTGGACTCTCCAACGAGGTCCCTTCGAAGTCATCGGTGAAGCCGCCTGGGCCTACGCAAGGGGCAATTCTCGAGCGATTCAAACGAACACGCTTGGATTTGCCCCCGGATCGCTCTTGACCGGTATCGGCGGTAACAGCGGCATCGGCATTCCGCCACAACGCATGAACGGATTTTACATCCAAGGCAATTATCACTTCATGCCGGAATTCCTCACGAAGCTTTCTCCCAAACGCTTCGGGGAAGGATCGACCTTCACAGCGGTCATCCGGTACGACAAGGTCAACACTAACCAAGACGACAGCAATGGCACCGGCGGATGGGGCAACATGGAGCAAATCTCCTTCGGCTTGAACTATCGGCCGATTGAAGATGCGGTCTTCAAGATCAGCTATCAGTATCAGCCGAGAGCGTTCAATCCCAACACGAACGAACGCATACATGACAGCGCGCTGGTGATTTCAGCTGCGACGTATTTCTAAATCGGTGTCTGGGAGCCGTCTCCGATGAGACGGCTTCCAGATTCCTAAGGAGCATCTGATCTGTGCAAATAGCGGCTCTCGCATTCCTCGTTGTGCTTACATGCAGCGGTTGTGCTTCTCTGAGCGGAAGCCGGGATTTGTATTTCGTCTGCTCTTACGACACGACTTGGGATACCGCTCTCGAAACAATGAAAGGGTATTCCATCACTTTGCAGAGCAAGGAGAACGGCACCATCGAAACGGCCTGGATCGAAATGGAAGCGACAGAGAGGGGCTTCGGCATATTTAACCGCGAAGGATTCGGCAATCGCGAGCGAGCCCGCCTGACCGTGTTCGTGAAACGCTTGAACGACGTGTCTTCGGTGAGCGTCCTGGAAACGCGCCAACGATGGCATGCTCGGGGCGGTGTGACCCAACAAGCCACAAAATGGTGGCCCGTTGATCCCTCGGAAGAGGCCGAGGCAACCGTCGTCACGCGACTCAACAACAAGCTGAAAGAGAAAGGCTGCGTGTCCACATGACGTCTCGACCTTGGCTCCTGGCAATGAGTCTTACTCTGCTTCTGATTCCGTCTCTTGCCAGAGGCGAACGGATCTGGGACGGGGAGCTCAAACGCTTTCTCACGGAACAAGAAATGACTCATGCCGAAGTCTTTCTTACGGAGGAAGAGGCATTGAAACTCATGTTTCCCGCGTCTGAGCGCATCAGAAAGGATTTCATCCGACTGACTCCGGAAACGAAAACTCACGTTGAAGAACGGATCGGCTGGAAGTTTCCGGAGGAGGGATTCGAGGTGCATATCGGCGAAACCGGCAGCCACATCGACGGTTACGTCATGGTTCAAAATACCATCGGCAAGCACAAGCCCATGACGTATATGGTCGGTGTCGATACTCGAGGACGAGTATCCAACGTGGAGCTCCTCGTATTCCGAGAGGCACGAGGCAGCGAAGTACGCACCAAACGGTTCAACTCGCAATACGAGGGCAAGACGGTATCGGACCCTGTTCGGATCAATAAAGACATCATCAATATCAGCGGCGCTACTATGTCCGTGCGCTCCATCAGCGCGGGCGTCAAGCGAGTCCTCGTGCTCGTGGATGAATTTTATTTGAAGCCAGCCGGCGTCGGCAGCGACACTGTCGCCGCTCGCAAACCCGAGAAAGGCTTCTTTAACTCGATTTTCGGAAACAATTGAGACGAGCGGACCGAGCGTCCCAGCATGCGCAATTTTAATCAGCGATTCAAACTTCGTGACTCCGATCGTCACATCCGGTTGTTGTACACGTTATTTTTGCTTTTGATGTTGGCTGGGTTTTTGTTTTCATTCTTTTGGGCTCACAGCATGACGGGATTGTCGCCATCAGGAATTGCTGATCATTATCGAGGCTCGGACGCCACGTTTGGGGAGCCGATGTCGTTCCGTGAATTGGCCGAAGTGACGCACTTTCATCTCTTCACGATGCCGGTCGTCTTCATGATATTAGTTCATGTCATGTTTCTCACAAATGCCAGCCATGCCTTGAAAGCCGCCATGACCTGGTCTGGATTTGGCGGTGTGATCCTCGATCTGATCTCGCCATGGCTCATCAGTTACGTATCGCCCATCTTTGTGCTGACCATGCTCACCGGCGACACGCTCATGATGCTGAGCTTCTTCGTGATGATGGTTATTCCCCTCTACGAGATGTGGATTCTGCAACAACCGTTGATGGCTGGAAAGCGAGGAGAAGAAACCTAGTCTCCGAATCCGGGATTCATACCTTTCGTAGCGGCCAGAGGTTTTTAACCCAGAGCTCAAGATCAACGACGTGATCTTGAGCTCTGTCATTTTAACGAGGACACGATGCCATTCGAGCGGACGACAGACGTAGAGCAATCTATTGTAAAGATCCAGAAGCAGCTGCGGAAAATCGATCAACTGCGAGTTCCGGGACAGTCACGCCATGACATTGAAAGCATTCTTGTGAAGCAAGTGGCAAGAGAGTTGGATCGCGCCCTCCCCGTTCGCGCCGGCCATGGTCTCCGGACAGCAGAGATCGCGATGCTGCTCGGGCAAGAACTCATGATGGTGAACGAGGAGCTGCACCAACTCAAGCTCGCGACCTATCTGCACGATGTCGGACTCCTTCTGATGCCCCGCGGCGTTGCCACAGACAGTGGCTACCTCGACGCTGACGCGTACCGCGCCGTACAGAATCATGCCAGGCTAGGCGCCTCGCTTTTGGAGCCCTTCACCTTTTTGCAAGCGGCTTCGGTATTCATCGCCCATCACCACGAGCGTTGGGACGGCACCGGATATCCTTACGGCATCCGAGGGCCGTTCATTCCCCTAGGCGCAAGAATCCTCGCCGTTGCGGACGCATTCGATGCCATCGCCGTGCCGAATGTGCAGGAACAATCACAACGCGACCTGATTGCGCTGCGCATTGTCTTGGTCGCATCAGGTACGCAATTCGATCCGACTGTCGTGGAGCAATTTGCGAGGATTATGCTGAAACAACAGCGGCGGACTTGTCTGCAACCGTTGCTTACGAATCTTTCTTGATCTGCTCGGCGAGGTAGTTTTCTAAGCCGATCTGCTTGATCGTTTCCATCTGCGTCTCAACCCAATCGATATGCTCGTCGACATCTTTTGCCATGTCTTCGAACATGTGGCGAGTCGTGAAATCCATCACTTTCGTACAGTGCACGACGCCTTCGTTCAGCAAGGCCAACATTTCCTGTTCGGCCTTGAGGTCCAGCTTGAGTTGCTCGGAAACGGTCTCACCGACATGCACCGTGTTCATGCGTTGCACGTTCGGGACGCCTTCGAGATAGAGAATATGGCCGATAATGTCGTCTGCATCTTTCATCTCATCGATGCTGCGTTCGCGGACCTTGTGATAGAGCCGTTCGTAGCCCCAGTTCTCGCACATCTTGGCATGAACAAAGTATTGGTTGATGGCAGTGAGGTCCGCCGTAAGGACCTTATTAAGTAGGTTGACAACCCCTTCTTTCGCTTTCATTCCATTTCCCTTTGCTCCGCGTTGGGTAGGCCCTCATGCCATGGGCGGATTGATTGTATATGTATCATTATCAATGCCCGAACAGAGATTCGTCAACCTGACCCGCGCGGACCGGACAGACAACATATTGTTCATTTTCGGTGACCGACACTGGAGATAGTGAAGGAACAAGGAGGAAGGAATCAGCCCGCCTCGCGATACCCGCAGTCTTCGTTGCGGCACTGCACACTGCGGCCCGTTTGCTTGCTGACTTTTTCGATGAGAAATGGCGCGCTGCAGGTGGGGCAGGTCTTGGGGATAGGACGATCCCATAAGGCATACTCGCAGGCAGGGTACTTGCTGCAGGCAAAGAATGAACGGCCCTTGCGCGTCCGCTTTTGGACGAGATCACCGCCGCAACCCGGCTGTGGACATTTCACGCCAAGTGCCAGAGGTTTGGTCGTCTTGCACTCCGGATAGGCGGAGCAGGCGATGAACTTGCCGAAGCGCCCGCTCTTCACGATCATCGGACTGCCACATTTCTCGCAGACCTGATCCGTGGTGAGTTCCTGTTTCGGAATGATTTTAATGGTGCCGTCCGGTAGTTTCTCGAAATTCTGTGTGTTTTTGCAGGGCGGATCATCTTTATAGCCCGGGCAGGCCAGGAACTTTCCGTTTCTCCCCCACTTGATCTCCATCATCCTGCCGCATTTCTCACAGGGAATGTCGGTCGGCGGCTCCACCGTATCCTTGGGCCCCGGAATGGACTTGGCTTTCTCCAGGTCAAGGGCGAAGGGATCGTAAAAGTCACGCACAGCCTCCACCCAGGGCTTGTTCCCTTCTTCGACTTCGTCGAGTTCCGCTTCCAGCTGCGACGTGAAATCTACGTTGACGACGTCCGGGAACCCCTTCAATAAGAAATCGTTGACCGTGCGGCCCGTCTCGGTGGGCAGGAATCGCCCTTCGACTTTTTCCACATACTTGCGGTCTTGAATAGTCGAGATGATCGCCGCATAGGTCGAGGGACGCCCGATGCCTTTTTCTTCCAGTTCTTTAATCAACAGCGCTTCATTGTAGCGCGGAGGCGGCTGGGTGAAGTGCTGCTTCGAGGTCACGCCTGGAATAGTCTGCTCAGGCTGTTCAACGAGCCGGAGTCGCTCTCCTTCGCTCAACTCGGGAAGCTGCCGCTCAGCACTATCATCGACCTCTTCCTCCTGCTTGGGCTTTTGCGCAAACAATTCTTTGTCGACACCTTCCATATAGACGATCGTGTGACCGGGGAATTTGACCACCGTCCCGCTGGAGCGGAACAGGTACCTGGCGTTCGTCTCAAGCGGCGTCGATTCGACGCGCGTGACGTCAAGAATAGCCGGCACCATCTGCGAGGCAATGAAGCGGTTCCAAATCAACTTGTACAAATTGTATTGGTCCTGCTCCAGATACGGCCTGATGGATTCCGGGTCCCTGGCCGCAGAGGTTGGCCGGATCGCTTCGTGGGCTTCTTGCGCCGCCTTGGATGTCTTATACACATTTGGCGTCTCCGGGAGGTACTCGGCGCCGAACCGCTCCTGGATCACCTGCCTGGCTTCGGCGGTGGCTTCTTGAGAAATTCTCGGCGAGTCCGTTCTCATATAGGTGATGAGACCGGTGGCACCTTCTGCCCCGATTTCGACCCCCTCGTAGAGCTGCTGCGCAAGAGTCATGGTTTTCTTGGGCGTAAAGTGCAGCTTACGAGCCGCCTCCTGCTGCAACCGACTGGTAATAAATGGGGCAACCGGGTTCCGCTTCTTTTCCTTCCGCTCGATCGATGTGACCGTGAGGGCTTTGTCCTGGATCGCCGACACGATCTTCCCTGCTTGCTCGGCATTTCCGATCGAAGCCTCTTCACCATTAATACTATGGAGCTTGGCTTCAAATGGCGGTGGATTGGTCCCCGCAAGGAGCACAGTGATCGACCAATATTCCTCCGTGCGGAATGCTTCCCGCTCCGCTTCCCGTTCGCACATCAGCAGCACCGCTACGGACTGTACTCGTCCCATGGAAAGGCCGCGGCGGACTTTGCTCCACAACAGCTGGCTGCCTTGGTATCCGACGATCCGATCCAAGACCCGCCGCGCCTGCTGGGCATTGACCAACTTCATGTCGATCTGCCCTGGCGACTGCAACGCCTGTTTGATCGCCCGCTCGGTGATCTCATTGAAGAGAACGCGGAATACTTTTCCTTCGCTTTTCTTTTTAGATTTGCCCCGCAGTTCTTCGGCAAGATGCCAGGCAATCGCTTCGCCTTCGCGGTCGGGGTCCGGTGCGAGAAACACCTTGTCTGCTTCTTCGGCCTTCTTCTTGATGTCGGCCAGAACCTTTGACTTGCCCTTGATGGTCACATACTGTGGTTTAAAATTGTGTTCGAGATCCACACCGAGCTTGCTGGTCGGCAGATCCTTGATGTGCCCGACCGAAGCCATGACGGTGTAGCCGCGACCCAGGTATTTTGTGATTGTCTTCGCTTTCGTGGGGGACTCAACAATAATCAGCGACTTTGCCATGTCTTCTCCAAATTTCCTACAGGCCTACTCTATCATCCGTACCAAATATAGCAGACCAGTGCAACCAGCCGGCCGAAAGAGGTGACATTCACAGCTTGAGATACCGTTGTCCTGGCAGCTGTCGCACTCGCTGCCGAAGCTCGAGCGACAAGAGCGATACCATCACCGACGACACCGGCAACCCGGTCTGCTCGACGAGATGATCCACAGTCAGGGGATCGTACGAGAGCGCATCATACACCAGCTGTTCCTGATTTCCAAAACGATCACCGGTTTGTTTCTCTCGCGACGGACAGGACAATCGCGCCCGCAACGCCGGTTCAAGCTGCGGCGCGATCGCGTCGATCACGTCTTGCGCGCATTCGATCAACGCCGCGCCCTCTTTGATCAACGCATTTGTGCCCCGGCTCGTCTCGGATTTTACGAACCCTGGAACCGCGAACACCTCCCGTCCCTGCTCCGCCGCCAATCGCGCCGTGATCAACGATCCGCTGTCGATGGCGGCCTCCGTGACAACGACGCCGAGTGACAATCCGCTGATGATTCGGTTTCTGCGCGGAAAATGTCCGCTATGCGGCGGCGCTTCGAACGGCAACTCCGAAAGGATCGCTCCGCGTTCTTCAATCTCATGACGAAGCCGCTCATGCTCGGGCGGATAGGTTTGGCCGATCCCACACCCCAGTACGGCAATCGTGCGTCCCCCCGCTGCGAGGGCCCCTCGATGCGCCGCCGCATCCACTCCACGTGCCAGACCGCTGACGATGGTCAGCCCGGCTTCAGCCAACCCGTTCGCCAAACTTTCCGTGACCAGCCGCCCCGACGCCGTGGCGCGTCTCGCACCGACGACCGCCACAGCCAGTTCGTCTGATTGATTTAACGTCCCTGAGACGTAGAGCACCGGGGGTGGGTCCGGAATCATCCGTAGGCGAGTTGGATAGGACGAATCCAGAATAGTCCGCACATCGATCTGTTTGCGTTCGATGGCAATGAGTTCCCGCTCGATGCGCTGACACGCTTCTCGGTCCGGGCCGCGCCTGATGACATCGGCAAGTCGCCTGCTGCAGCCCCGCTGAATCAGCTCGTCGGTCGAAGCGCGGAGCACCGCATCCGGACTCTGCCATTCGCGCACGAGTGCGAGAATGGTGTGATCGCCAACTCCTTCGATCGCTCGAAGGGTCAGCCATGCTTCCAGCGAGACGGCCCTTTTTGTTTGCATGATCACGCGGCTACATCACCGCCAGATCATACTGTTCGAGGTGCAACTGTTCGTCCGGCATCACGATCACTTTCGCCGTACATTCTCGCTCCAAGGCCTCGAGACCCTGACGTTCCTCGTCTTGGAGCAACCCCGCAACGGAGGGATGAGCGCCTACGACGATCCGTTGCTGCTCGTTGCTGCTGCCGATCTTCCGAATCTCGCGGAAGATTTCATAGGCCACCGTGGTCGGCGACTTGGTATAGCCGCGGCCTTCGCAATAACGGCATGGTTCCGAGAGCGAGCGCAGCAGATCTTCGCGCACGCGCTCACGGGAGATTTCGATCAATCCGAGATCCGAGATGCGAGACACCCTCGTGCGCGCCTTGTCGGACGCCATCGCGTCGACCAAGGCATGGTACACCTTGTCCCGATTTTTTTCCCGTTCCATGTCGATGAAGTCGACGATGATGATTCCACCGATTCCGCGCAGCTTCACCTGATAGGCGACTTCTTTCGCCGCTTCCAAGTTGTTGCGCAAGATCGTCTCTTCTTGATCGCGCTTCCCGACGAAGCGGCCCGTATTCACATCGATGACCGTCATGGCTTCCGTATGGTCGATAACCAAATACCCGCCGGACTTCAGCCAAACCTTTCGGCTGAGGGCCCGCGCCATCTCCTGTTCGATCCCCAGGTGATCGAAGAGGCTCTCGTCCTTGTCGTAAAAGTGAATGCGTGACGTCTGCTCCGGAGAGAAGCGCTGCACGAAGTCGCGTACGGCCTCGTACTCCTGCCGTGAATCGATCCAGAGCCGCTCCACTTTCTTGCCGAACAGGTCGCGGACCACGCGGAAACTGAGGCTGAGATCGGTATGCAACAGCGCCGGCGCCGGCTGCTGATCGCGCTTGGTCCGGATGTCCTGCCAGAGGACGTGCAAGAAATCGACGTCGGATCGCAGCTCGTCTTCTTTCACCCCTTCGCTCACCGTCCGCACGATATAGCCGCAGCCGGGATGGCGCACCCGCTTCATGATGTCCTTGAGGCGGCCCCGTTCTTCATCACGCGCAATGCGTCGCGAGACACCGATATGCTCTACGTTCGGCATGAAGACCAAATAGCGGCCGGGCAGCGACACATAGGTCGTCACCCGCGGTCCTTTGGTGCCGATCGGCCCTTTCGAGATCTGAACCATTAGCTCCTGCCCTTCACTGAGTAGTTGCTCGATGGGCTTGGAGCTTTCTCGTCGGGGACGCATGTCGTCGCTGTCCTTGTCCTCATCGTCCGAATCCAACAGCGTGTCGCCCGGTTCGGCATCCATTGACAAGTCCGACACATGCATGAAGGCAGCCTTTTCGAGACCGATGTCCACAAAAGCCGCCTGCATACCGGGCAAAACTTTTGCCACCTTTCCTTTATAAATGTTGCCAACGAAATCTTTGTGTTTTGCTCGGTCTCCGAAGAGATCCGTGACGACTCCGTTATCCAGCACCGCCACACGGGTTTCCTCCCGTGCGACTGTTATCGCAATTTCTGCACCCATACTAACTCCTTCCGTTCAGCGGAGCGGCCGAACCGACGTGAGGGTGGAACGCGGGCCATCCCAGGTTCCAATATCACTCAATTCCTCGTCGACTCGACGGTCCGCACAATAAATATCACATAGTGCACGCGCCGATTGATTCGACGCCGCACCGCCATCCATTCAATAAAACAAACTCAATCGCCGCCGTTTCACATTCAGCAACAGACCGAGCGAGGCCATCGTCATGATGGTCGCGCTGCCGCCGTAACTCATCAGCGGAAGAGGGATGCCGACAATTGGAAACATGCCGGCCGTCATGCCGATGTTCACCACCACGCAAAAACACAGCATGGAGATGATCCCTACCGCCAAGAGCGCGCCGAGCTCGTCCTTCGCGCGTGTCGCGATTTCGAGCGAAAGCCAGATCAGTGCGACAAACAACAGCAGCAAGACCAGCACTCCGACGAACCCCCACTCCTCCGCAAAGACCGAGAATACAAAATCCGTGTGCCCTTCCGGCAGAAATTTCAATTGGCTCTGGGTCCCGCCATAGAGTCCTTTACCCGTCAATTCGCCTGCGCCGATGGCGATACGCGATTGCAGCGCGTGATAACCCTTGCCGCCGGGATCATAGTTCGGATCGACGAAGGCCATGATGCGTTGGCGCTGATAATCATGCAACGAGCCCCACATGACTTCCCAGGCGAACGGGAACAGCATGAGCGAAAACAACAGAATCACGCCCAAGGCTTGCGATCGCATGCCGACCATCAACAGCATCGCGGCATAGACGGCCATAAAGCTCAAGCCGCTGCCGAGATCCGGCTGCTTCAAGATCAACAACAATCCGGGGAGCATCAGGACTCCCGGAATGACGACTCGTTGCAGCCAGCCGACTCGAGGCGCTTTCGAGTAGTAGTGCGCCATCACCAATATCAAGACCAGTTTCGCGAATTCAGACGGCTGAAACGCAAACGGCCCGATCGGAATCCAGCGCTGAGCGCCCCGGCTCGTCTTGCCTTCGAACAGCACGACCGCCAGCAAGATCAGGATTATCGCATAGGCAGGATACGCCAATCGCGCGATGCGGTGATAGTCCCACACCAACATGATCAAAAAGGCGACGGCCCCGAGCAGAATCCAGAGCAGCTGCTTCGCAAAAAACGGAATCCCCGGTCCACCCTGATCGTGCGTCACACTGTAGATCGAGAGCACGCCGATTCCAAGGATGGCCAAGATCAGGCCGAGGAATCGCAGGTCAAAATTGTCGAACCCCCGCCGATCCATCATGCGATCGATCATAGCGCACCCTTTCTCGCCTCAGGTGCTGGCAGTGACGCCGTCACGTCGGCGCCTCCCGGAGATTTCGCCGCCAGTCTCACATACGTTTCGATGAGTTCTTTCGCCAGAGGCGCCGCTGCCGAGCCGCCGTGCCCCATGTGCTCTGCCAAGACCGCTACAGCAATCGTGGGATTCTCTACCGGCGCGAATGCGATGAACCAGGCATGGTCTCGGAACTTTTTCGGAATGTCCTTCTCCGGGCCGGTCCGCAGCGCCGCCGTCTGTGCCGTTCCCGTTTTTCCCGCGATCGTGACGATCGAGGATTTGGCTCTTCCTCCGGTCCCTTCCGTCACGACTCCGGCCAAGGCTTCCCGGATCAGCTTTAACGTATCCGGCTTCAAGTCCAATTTAGCTTTTGGAACAGCAGGAACATCCTGTCGTTGTCCGGTCGTACGGTCCATGATCGCTTGCACCAACCGTGGACGGTAGGTCACCCCGTCGTTGGCGACTGTTCCGATCAGACTCGCCATCTGCAACGGCGTCACGGTCACATAGCCCTGTCCGATCGCCGCCGAAATGGTTTCGCCCGGCAGCCAGGGTTCGTGCTTGACCTTTTGTTTCCACTCTGTAGAAGGCACAGTGCCGATCCGTTCGGACGGCAATTCGACACCTGTTTCTTCTCCCAGCCCAAACTGATGGGCATAGGACGCCATGGTATCGATACCCATGCGCTGTCCGACTGTATAGAAGTAGACGTCGCACGAATGGATGAGCGCCTTCCGCAGATCGACGGAACCGTGACCGCTGGCTTTCCAGTCATGGTAGACCCGTCGGCCGAACTGATAGCCCCCGTTGCAAAATACCGTTGAGGAGGGCGTCATCGTCTTCGACTCGATCGCAGCCGCTGCCATCATGACTTTGAACGTCGAGCCAGGCGGATATTGTCCTTGTGAGGCCCTGTTGTTCAATGGCCGGCCTTCGTCCTGGACGATTTCGACCCATTGTTTGGCCGTCAACTCGCGCGACAACACATTGGGGTCGAAGGCGGGTCGGCTGGCCATCGCCAGAATATCGCCCTTCGTCGGATCCAATGCAACGATGGCTCCGGTTTCTTGCCCCAGGAGATCTTCCGCGACTTTCTGCAGTCGCGCGTCGATCGTGAGATACAGATCATCGCCTGCATGCGGTTGATCTACCACCACCGTCCGTTTCTCATGGCCCAAGGCATCGACTTCGACGCTTTTCTGACCGGCCATTCCCCGCACGATCTGGTCGAAAAATTTTTCGACGCCGTACTGGCCGACGATGCTGCCTTGATGCAATTCGGCAAATTCTGGCTTCTCCAACTGCTCGGCCGATACTTCGCCTACGTAGCCCAGCACATGCGACGCCGCCATCCCGCCCAGGTAATTTCGCTGTGACTCGACCTGAATCATGACGCCGGGCAAATCCAAGCGATGCGATTCAATCAATGTGGCTTCCTTCAACGTCAGCCGGTCCTTAATCTTGCGGGGCAGCTGTTTCGCACCACGTGCGGCCAGTTTCTTTCGCACAAGTTCCTGGTCCAGCCCGATCAATTCGCTGAGTTGACCGATCAAGGCCTCGCGATCTTTGACGTCTTCAAGCGCGACATACAAACTGAAGCTGGGTACGTTGTTCGCGAGCAGAACCCCATTGCGATCATAAATCAGCCCCCGGGCCGGCTCCAAAATGACCGAACGCGTGCGGTTGTTCTCCGAGAGATCGCGATAGTATGGCCCCTCTCGAATTTGGAGATGCCAGAGCCGTAACCCCAATAATGCCACCACCAGCAAGAGCCCCACACGCAGCACGACCAAGCGTCGCTGAAGCTCGCCTAATTCAGAATCGTGAAGACCCGCTGTTGCCATAACTTTCGTGTTCGCAATCGCTACGAATAGGGGTCGAACGTCCCTAACCGTTGCAGCATGAAGCGCTGCCCTAAGACCCAGAGTAGCCCAGCTCCCAGTACGGCGTCGAAGCAGGCTTGCGGTACCACGACCGACTGCACCATCCACCATGTATCGGACAGTGTCGCATTCTTCATACTCAACACGGCGACCAAGCCGCCGGCCATCGACAAGAATAACAGGCCGATCGCGAGGATGGTCGGAGTGACTTGTGCCACTTGCCGCCCTAATAGGCCAGCAAATAGTCCAGCGCCGGCCGTCGTGACAAGACTCAACCAGAGATCGCCCGCGGAATACAAGTTCAACACCCATCCGATCGCCAAGCCGACGAGCAGTCCTTCCAGTTCGCCTCCCACGAGTCCGACCACAGCGGCAACCACGAGCCCGAGATCCGGCTTGATCCCCCATACCGCAACGTGAGGCAGGAGCGTGGTCTGCACGGGCACAAGCAGCAATACCAATCCACCGTAGAGCAGAAATTTCATGGCTGAGATCTTCCAGTGCCGTCCGGCTTCGCCGCAGCATCAACGGACTGACCGTGAGGCGCTTGAATGATCAACACTTCTTCCACGTGATTCACGTCGACTTCGGGTGCGAGTTCAGCGGTTTGAAAAAGCGCCCCCTCTTCCCTGGCGATTCCCGTAATCGTCCCGATGGCGAGCCCACGGGGAAATCCGCCGACCAAGCCGGAGGTCACGACGTAGTCGCCTTCCTTCACCGCAGACAGCATAGGAATGTACTTCAGTTTCGCCCGCCCCTGGAGCGTTCCCTCGACGATACCTTCGTCTCTCGTGCGCTGGATCAAACCGGCAATGGCGTTGTTGGGATCGGTGACCAGCAGGACGACCGACGTGGCACCAGTCGTCTTCACCACACGACCGACAACACCAGAGGGTGTGATCACCCCCATGTCCTTTTGAATCCCGTCGCTGTCTCCTTTGTTCACAATCACGGACTTGTAGCGGTTGCTGGCGTCGCGTCCGATCACTTGGGCCGCGATCATTGTCGGCAGGGCCTGCTCCTTGAATTGGAGCAAAGTGGTCAGCCGCTGCGTTGCCGAAGCCGCCTCACGCAACTGATTATTCTGACCGCGCAGCCACTCGATCTCCTGGCGCAGACGATGGTTCTCATCCTCTACGCTTTGCAGCGCCACATACTGTTGCCACATGTTGGAGATGCCTTGGTCGAGCGAAGACACGGCTTCCAGCGGCAGGCGGACGAGTTGGCCGACCGGGCCGTCCAGATACTCCAAGAGTCCCTGACTTTGTCCGGGAAACAAGAAGAGGGCTGCCAGGAGGAAGGCAAACAGTCCCAGCGCCAGACGCCTAGCACCGTAAGGAGAACGCACGTTGACCATCCACATGTATCGGGATGGAACCGTTACCGGAATGTATTGGCCTGGGACATGACCGCGACCTTGGCGAGCAGATCCAACTCATCGAGGATTTTCCCGACTCCCAAAACGACGGAGGTCAAAGGATCATCCACGGTGATGATCGGCAGATTGGTCTCTTCCCGGAAACGGGTGTCCATGCCCTTGAGCAAAGAGCCGCCGCCGGTGAGGACGATGCCACGGTCGATGATGTCGCCCGCCAATTCAGGCGGGGTGTTCTCCAGCGCCACCTTGATCGCGTTCACGATCGTTCCGATTGGTTCCTGCAGCGCTTCCCTGATCTCCGCATCATCCACCACCAACGTGCGGGGGATTCCGGAAATCAAGTCGCGCCCTTTAATCATCATGGTTTTGCGTTCCTCGAAGGGATAGGCGGAGCCAATCTCGAACTTGATCCGTTCCGCCATATGCTCCCCGATGAGGAGATTATATTTCTTCTTGATGTAGTTCATGATCGAGTCATCCATACGATCGCCGGCCACTTTGACCGACTCGCTGTAGACGATTCCGCCGAGCGAAATGACCGCGATATCCGTCGTGCCGCCGCCGACATCGACGACCATGTTGCCGGAGGGTTCGGTGATCGGCAATCCCGCCCCGATTGCCGCCGCCACCGGTTCCTCGATCAGATAGACTTCCCGGGCGCCGGCCAATTCCGCGGAGTCGCGCACCGCGCGCTGTTCGACCTGGGTAATCCGGGAGGGAACGCCGATGATGATGCGGGGCCTCACAAAGGCGCTACGATTGTGCGCTTTCTGAATGAAGCGCTTCAGCATCTGTTCCGCCATTTCGAAGTCCGCGATCACGCCTTCCTTCATTGGCCGCACGGCCACGATGTTTCCCGGCGTACGACCCAACATCTTCTTGGCGTCCGCGCCGACCGCAAGGACCTTTTCCGTCTTCTTCTCGACGGCCACCACCGAGGGTTCGTTCAACACGATCCCTTTCCCATGGACGTAGACCAATGTCGTGGCTGTGCCGAGATCGATGGCCAGATCGTTCGAGAACCAGCCGAAGATATCACTCGTAAAACCCACGTTGACTCTCCCTTCCGCTCAGACTCTATTCACAACGAGGATCGGCCCTTGTTAGTCAGGCAACGCTAACCGACCAGCATCCAGCACTTGCGTTCCGGCCAGCTCATCGCCGAGACGGCGGCCCTGCTCGTTTCCGATGATCAAAATCGCTTCAAACGTTACGATCGCCGCCGAGGCCAGCCAGCCGACGTAGGGAACGGCAAACAGCAACTGGGCCACCGCAAAGGGAATGTTTCGGATGATGGACTCCCGAAACCCTGCCGGCTCGCGTGTGCCTGGGAGAACAGTCTGAAGACCGATCAACCGCTTCCCAATACTTCGACCGCCTGCAAATCCATCCGCCACAAACAGATAGGCCACTCCCGCGAGAAATCCAACAGGAGCAATGACTTCGGCCGCCGCCGCCGCGAGGAACAGGTCGATCAACTTGGCAATAAAACGGTTCAGAACTTGCGCCTTGGGGTAGATCCCGGTACCCAATGGGTGAACCCCAACATGCTCCGCCAAGGGATCTCCTTGTAATTAGTGGCAAAGTATAACAAATTCGAGGACCTAGCACAAACGAATCACCATTCTTCGACTATTGGGATGAAGGAGTCTTCGACGAGTGGCCGCTATGCTTGTTCCGATCTTGCCTTTGGCCCGCAGCTCTGGGTACAATCCGCGCCGTTTCACCAATGCACGAGGACATCAATCTATGATCAAAGTGTTGCGGTTCGCCAACGAAAAATATCCCTGGTTTCTTGCGATCACGATGGGCTTCATCGCCATCAGCTTTATCGTCGGGATGGGCTGGTGGGGATTCGGCGAACACTCCGGCACAGTGGTCGCAACTGTCGGCGATCTCTCGATTTCACAGGATGAATTCAAGCGTGCGTACGAAAACACCTACCGCTTCTACAAAGACAAAGTGCCTGGAGACTTCAAGGACGAAACGATCAAGCAATATGTCGTCGAACAACTGGTGGACAACCGCGTATGGCTCATCGCGGCCAAGAACTTGGGCCTCACAATCGCAGACGAGGATTTACGAGACTCGATCATGCAGATTCCCGAATTCCAGAAGAACGGCACCTTCGATCCGGAACACTATCAACGGTTGTTGGCCGCTAACCACTTAACGCCGTCGATGTTCGAGTCGGTGCAGGCGAAAGAACTCCTCAGCGCCAGAGCGCGCATCATGGTGAGCGACGCCATCACGTTGACGCCGGCCGAACTCGCCGAAGCCCAGGCCCTGACGCTCAGACAGCCGGACTCCGATCCGGCGAAAGCCGCTGCCGCAAAAGATCGAGCTATTCAAGATGTGCTGTTCCAAAAACAACAGCGTGCGCTGATGGCCTATACCCAATCTCTCAAGGCCACTCTCCCGATCACCATTCGCCGGGAACTGCTCTGATAGCAGGTCGTTCATCCCCAAATAGGAATACCAGTCACGTCTCATGACCAATCACTGTCGACCCATGCTGTGGTAGTCACATGTCACCGTTTGCGACTCGTGATCAGCATCGCATCTCCATAGCTATAGAACCGATACCGCTCACGCACCGCTTCTTTATAGGCCTCTCTTAGAAATTCGACACCCGCGAAGGCCGACACAAGCATCAACAATGTCGTTTGCGGCAGGTGGAAATTCGTCACGAGCGCATCCACGACGCGAAAATCGAACCCTGGTGTAATAAAGAGGCTGGTTTCGCCTTGATAGGGTCGCAGCTCTCCTGGCTCACGAGCAGCCGATTCCAGCGCACGCACCACGGTTGTCCCGACCGCCACGATCTTCCCTCCGGCCTGCTTCGTGCGTTCGATTGTGCGCACGGTCTCGGCTCCGATATCTACCCATTCGGCCCCCATCTGATGGTCTTCGATGCGATCCGCTGTCACCGGTTTGAATGTCCCGACGCCGACGTGCAAGGTAACCTTCGCCAGCTCGATTTTTCGGTCCGTTAATCGAGTCAGCAAAGCCGGGGAAAAATGCAGCCCCGCGGTTGGCGCGGCGATTGCGCCTTCGTTTTTCGCGAACGCCGTTTGATACCAGTCCCGATCTTGGTCGGTCGGAAGCCGCTTGATGTACGGAGGCAAGGGCATGCGGCCATACCGTTGAAAAAAATCTGGAATCGGCACTGTTCCTTCGATGCGCACCACCGTTCGACCGGCTTCCCGTGAAAGGACGGTGAGGTTGGATTCGCCATCGACATCAATCATCGTCCCGACACGCCACGTCCCCTTCATCAACACTTCCCAATTGCGCTCGGCCACCGGTTTGACAAAAAGGATCTCGACGAACTTCCCCGACGGCCGTTTCCGCCCCATCACGCGAGCTGCCCGAACTTTTGTCTCGTTCACAATGAGCAGATCGCCAGGCGCTAACAGATCCGGAAGATCGGCGATCCGATAATGAGCCAGCGATCGATCCGACGGTGTGAGGACCAGAAGCCTGGCCTGCTCACGGGGAAGCACGGGTTCGGTGGCAATGAGCGAAGCATCGAAGGGAAAGTTGAACTCTGTCAACTGCATGACTAAGTTGGCAAAGAACTCTCTAAAACCGGAACGACATCTGAGATCTGTAGTGGCGAGAAAACACAACAAAGACTTTGAAGGATGCTCAAAAAGGCCGCTCTTCCCACTCGCCCAGCCCCGGTACGCCAAGACGCACCCTTCCGCAGGCAAGGCCGCCGCGAGCGAGAGCCCGAAGCGTACGTTGTCCTGTACCTTGAGGGTTTGAGCGAGGCGAGAACGAAGCTGGCGGTCTTTTTCAGCATCCTTGTCAGGAGGTTGGAGGCACAGGCTGCCTGGTAAGCGACATGTCTTGAAGGTCAGTGCCGGGATAATAGTACGACAGAATCGTCGAGAAGGGATAGCCCAATTCGGCCAGCTCCTTTGCGCCCCATTGGCACATGCCTACGGCATGGCCGGCTCCATAGCCGGACAGCACGATCTCTTGGCCGACCGAATCGATCGTGAATTGCGTACTGGGAATGATGGAATACCCGACCGCTTTGCGCAAATCCTCCCCGCGCAAGATCAGCTCTCCGTCGGAATGCACCACCCGCAGTTTCGCCACACGACCGCCGCGACTGAAGGCCAGCGGCTCCATTGAGGCGATGCTTCCCACCGCAAATCCCTGCTGGCGCAGATTCTGCTCCAACTTGTCCAGCCGAAACGACGCCTTCCATTGATAGTAGGGCGACTCCAGGTCAAACGGACATTCCACGCCCTTGAGATAGGGATACTCTTTCGACCAGACGTTCACCGCGTCTTCCGTGAGTCCCGCCGCCGTGGACGAGAAAGCCGCATAGATCGGCGCATTCTGGTACGTCAATACCAACCCGCGAGTCTCATCGACCGCGCGCAACACCGCCGCGTCGATCCCGTTCTTGCCCTTGTACACTTGATCCTGTACCGTTGCCGCCACATCGTACTCTCGCGCCGCACTCAACATTTGCTGATACAGTGCGTAGGTGCGCGCCGCGACCGCTTGTGCTTTGAGCATCTCCGGATGCCAGGCTGAATTGACTTCCGCCGGCACCACCCCTTTGACGTACTCTTCCAAGTCCACCTGATTGATGACCAGGAAACCTTTGCCTTTTCGCAACACATGCACCAGCCCGCTCACCGGCACGGCCACCCGTTGATCGTTTGCCGGCCTGGAGCCTCCCTGTACCTGTCCGTTCGGTTTGGCCAGCATCAAGATGAGCCCCTGTTCACCGGCCTGCATTGTCAGTCGCTCGTGAGCCGCCCGGACGCCGTTTACCAAGAAGCCTTTGCCATAAGGGATAATGCGTGCGTTCGATCGAATGGCGCGCCCCTGACGGCTCGAGTCCGTCAGCCACACGGAACCGTCGACTTGCACGTCCAGTTTATGCACATCCGCAGAAAGCAGGACGCGGATCGACTGGGCTGCCTCCACCGAAGCCGGCACAATGACGAGAGATAGCCAGACCGCCATGTAGAGGCCGAATCGACAGAGGACTGGGTTCAACGGCGAAAGATCCATACTAGTAGATAGAATACCAGACTGAGGATGACACTGAGGAGTATGCTGGTCGCGAGGGGAAAGTATAGGCTGAAATTGTCGCGTTTAATAGAGATGTCGCCCGGCAGCTTACCGAACCAACCGAGCATATTGCTGATGCCCGACATGCGATCTGCCATGAGGAGCAGAACTCCCAACACCGCGATAATCGAGCCAATTCCAATGAAGAGCTTCCCCAGGATTCCCCACTCGGTCATCAGCCTTTCACCAGACATTCCGCGATCTGCACAGCGTTGAGCGCGGCCCCTTTACGGAGATTATCGGATACGACCCACAGGTTCAGACCGTTTATAATCGACTCATCTTCTCTAATCCGTCCAATGTACACTTCATCTTTTCCCGTCGCATCCAACGGCATGGGGTAGAGTTTCTTGCTCGGATCATCGTACACGATCACGCCCGGCATAGCGGCCAAAGCCGCGCGGGCTTCGTTCGGCTTCAGCGGACGTTCCAATTCGACGTTGATCGCCTCGGAATGGCAGCGCAATACCGGCACACGGACCGTCGTTGCGGTGACGCGGAGCAAGGGCGATTCAAGAATCTTCCTTGTCTCTTTGGCGATCTTCACTTCTTCGGAACAGTCTCCCCCATCGTTAAAGGTGCCGATATGGGGCAACAAATTGAACGCGATCTGGTAGGGATAGACTTCACTCTTCACATCGCGAAATGCCATCAGATCTTTCGTTTGGGTCATAAGTTCATCCATCGCGGCCGCCCCGGTCCCCGAGACCGATTGAAAGGTCGTGACCACGACGCGTTTCACTCCGGCCGCGTCTTGCAAAGGCTTGAGGGCCATTACCAATGGGGTCGTCGTGCAGTTGGGGATCGACACAATGCCGCGCGGCATCGTGCGAAGCGCGTGGGCGTTCACTTCCGGAACGACTAACGGCACGTCCGAGTCCATACGAAACACCCCGCTGTCGTCGATCACCACGACACCGGCCGCTCCAAGCCGTTGGCCATAATCGCGGCTGATGGCGTCGGTGGCGGAGATCAGGGCAAAGTCCACGCCGGCGAAGGAAGATTCCGGTGTCAGCTCTTCGACCTTCCATTCCTTCTCCTGGCAGGTCATGACTTCGCCAGCCGAACGCTTCGAGGCGAACAACCGCAGCGAGGACAATGGAAACTTACGCTCTTCCAGGATCTCGAGCGTCTCTTTTCCCACGGCGCCCGTTGCGCCCAGGATGGCCATGACATATGAAGATTTTTTCTTCAGCATAGCAGTCGTCTATGGCAGCACGATTTCTCGGATACGATGGTTGAACGTATCGGCGATCAGAAGATGCCCCTTCCTGCCGATGGCGATGCCAAAAGGATAACTGAGGCTGGCATCCAACGACATTCCTCCGTCTCCGCCGTAATTGGCCACGCCGACTCCAGCCAGCCGATCAAGCCGGCCGGTAGCCGAGTCCCATCGTCTCACCAAATGATTGTCTGAATCAGTGATAAAGAGATTATCTTCCGGATCGACCGCAATGCCAGACGGCCTCGACAGGCTGGTCGAGGGTGCTTCCATGGCGCCTTGGTACCGGTACTCGCCACCATCCCCGACCACGGTTCTGATAATTCCTGACGTTGGGTCAACTGCTCGAACACGCCCATTAAAGGTGTCGGCGATGTATACAGTGCCGTCCCTCCCGATCGCCAACCCGCTGGGGCCAGCGAGCGATGCTTCCGTGGCTTGTATCCCATCTCCATTATATGCCGCCGATCCGGTGCCGGCGAAAGTGCTGATGATTCCCGAGATTAAATCGATGGCTCGCACGCGATTGTTGCTTTGGTCGGCAATATACAACCGAGCTTCACGTACGGCCAATGCAGCGGGTTCGTTGAGCCAAGCGGCTGTAGCCGGCCCACCGTCTCCGCCGAAGCGAGGCTGCCCAATACCGGCAATCGTCGACATCCGCCCCGTTCCTGATTCCACGCGGCGGATTCGATGATTCATTGTGTCGGCAATGTATAGATGTCCTTCGCCATCCACGGCCACGGCCGTTGGAAAATTCAACAGCGCGCGCAGCGCCGGCCCCCCGTCGCCGCCGAACCGCTTGGTGACGCCGGCTCCATTCACGATGTAGCGCACGGTCCCGCTCAGATCTGCCTGCTGTGCAAAGGCTCCCTCTCCCGAAGAATCTCCCCCGCTGAATGGATCCTCGCAGGAGGTGGCCCCGACATCCGACTTTACCGTCTCAAGTCGCAGGTTCAGCGGTCCGGAACAGCCCGCCACCGCCATAATCGTGCCGTTCACTCGATCCACTTTTCGCACGACATGATTTTCCGAATCGGCGATAAGGAGATTTCCCTCTCCGTCGAAGGTCAGGCCTTTCGGTTCATTCAGGCACGCGTTCACTGCGGCCTCTCCATCGCCGGACAGACCGGGTTCACCGTTGCCGGCTACGGTTCTGATAGTCCCAACAGGTGTTTCGATGTTCATCTGTCTGCAGATTGATTTAATTGAGATTTCGCACGATGGCATCGCCCATATCCGTCGTTCCTACGACACGGGTGCCGGGGCTCTGAATGTCCTTCGTACGGTAACCGAGATCCAACGTCTTCACGATCGCCTGCTCGATCAGTTCCGCCTCCTTATCCAGCTTGAACGCGTAAGACAGCATCATCGCGGCGGAGGCGATTGTGGCAATCGGGTTGGCAATGTTCTTCCCGGCGATGTCCGGTGCGCTTCCATGGATCGGCTCGAACAAGCCGACTTGAGCTCCCACACTGGCCGACGGCAACATTCCGATCGAGCCGGTCAACATTGCCGCTTCATCACTGAGAATATCGCCGAACATGTTGTTGCAGAGCATGACGTCGAACTGCCGGGGATTCCGGACCAATTGCATCGCCGCATTGTCGACGTACATATGGCTCAGTCCCACATCGGGATAGTTTTTCTGGACCTCGATCACGACACGTCGCCACAGTTCGGAAGACTCCAACACATTGGCCTTGTCGACCGAAGTGACTTTCTTCCGTCGCTTGCGCGCGGCTTCGAAGGCGACTTTGGCGATTCGGCGAATTTCCTCGGTCGTATACACTTCGGTATTGAACCCTCGCTCGCCCCCGTTCGGTAACTTCTCGATGCCCTTTGGCTTTCCAAAATAGATGCCGCCCGTCAGTTCGCGCACGACCAGGATATCGATGCCTTCCACAATCTCTCTTTTCAACGTCGAGGCATCCACCAAGTTTGGGTACAACTTGGCGGGCCGCAAATTCGCATAGAGGCCGAGGGCTTCACGAATTCCGAGCAACGCCCGTTCGGGCCTGAGGCTATAGTCGAGCCCTTCCCACTTGGGTCCTCCGACTGCTCCTAAAAGCACGGCATCGCTTTGCTTGGCCAAGGTCAATGTAACTTGCGGGAGCGGCACCCCGACTTTATCGATGGCTTGTCCGCCGATGTCGCCGGCCGCAAACTCGAAACTGTGCCCGAACTTCTCGCCCACAACCTTCAGCACCTTGACCGCTTCGGGAACAATTTCGCGCCCGACACCATCGCCAGCCAATACCGCAATTTTTGTCTTCACTCCCCCTCCTCTTCCCCTCCAGCAAACGGGAACCCGACGCGGAGCAGACCGTCATTCCAATAGTCGCTCGTCCTCTATTCTCCAAGCCGGATCCACGACACACAGAAACTCGATGTCCTGACTTCCGGTATTCTCCAACGACTGCTTTCCTCCAGGGGGCACATACAAAGTCGTTCCGGCCTCCACGCTCGTCACCTGATCATCGACCATGAATCGCCCATTCCCGGCAATGAAATAATACACCTCGGAGGAATCGAGGACGTGCCACTTCGAGCGCTGGCCGGGACCTAAGGTCCCGTGTGCCAGGCTGTAACCCAGTTTCAGCGGATGCTTGGCTGGATGGAAGACTTCGCGAAGTCGCGTATGGTCGCCGGCTAGAAACTCCGGCCGATCGGACGATCTGACCTTGAACACAGGAAGGCCCCTTTTTCTACAACGGTGCAGCCTAAAAGAAGAGGGCACTGTACCGTGGAGGGTTCCTCAAATCAAGTTCACCTTCTGCTCTCCCTGCGCCTGTTTCGCCGCCAGATATGCCAGTTTGTTCAATGCATTCAGATAGGCGCGCGCCGATGCCGTGATGATATCCATATCGGCGCCATGGCCCGACACGGTTCGCCCATCCTCCTGGACACGGACAGAGACTTCCCCCTGCGCATCGGTCCCACCAGTAATCGCTTTCACGACGTACATGAGCAACTTGCTTTTGGTCTGCGTGATCGCGGCGATGGTCCGATAGACGGCATCCACCGGCCCATCTCCGGTGCCCGTCTGACTCATGGATTTTCCATCGATTTCCAGCTCGACCGTGGCAGTCGGAACCTGATCCGTCCCGCTCTTCACGTTGAAGGACTTCAGCGTGATGCGATCGCCCATCTTGGCCAATTCTTCCGACACGATCACTTCGAGATCCTCCTCATAGATCTCCTTCTTATGATCGGCGAGCTTTTTAAATCGCTCAAAGGCATGGTTCACTTCCTCATCCGTCAGCTTGTATCCGAGTTCCTCGAGCCGTTGACGGAACGCATGCCGTCCGGAGAGCTTACCCATCACCATCTTGCTTTCGACCAACCCGATCGACTCGGGCCGCATGATCTCGTAAGTGGTCTTGTCCTTCAGCAAACCGTCCTGATGAATACCGGAGGTATGGGCAAACGCGTTGGCTCCTACGATTGCCTTGTTCGGCTGCACGACCATGCCGGTGATCTTGCTGACCAACCGGCTCGTCTTCGAAATTTCTTCGGTGTGGATCCTCGTATCGGCTTGATAGAGGTCCTTACGCGTCCGCAATCCCATGACAATCTCTTCCAAGGACGTATTGCCGGCCCGCTCGCCAATCCCGTTGATCGTACACTCGACCTGGCCGGCGCCTTCCATGACGGCCGCCAGACTATTGGCCACTGCCAAGCCTAAATCGTTATGACAATGCACGGAGATCACCGCCTTGGCACTATTCGGCACGTGCTCACGAATTCCCTTAATCAGCTTGCCGAACTCCTGCGGAATCGCATACCCCACCGTATCGGGAATGTTCACCGTGCCGGCCCCGGCGCCAATCACCGCCTCAACCACTTCATACAGATAGGCTGGATCCGACCGGCTGGCATCCATCGGCGAGAATTCCACGTCGTCAACATAGCCCCTCGCCCGCTGGACCATCTCAATTGCCCGCTTCTTGGCCTCCTCGCGCGTCATGCGAAATTGGTGCTTCAAATGGATGTCCGAGGTCGAAAGGAACGTGTGAATGCGGACTCTCGGCGCGCCTTTCAACGCTTCCCAGGCGCGGTCGATGTCCTCCGGACGGGCGCGTGCCAAGCTGCAGATCGTCGGTCCCTCGACCTCTTGTGCAATCCGCCGAACCGCCTCGAAATCGCCCGGAGAGCTGAACGCAAAGCCCGCTTCGATGATGTCGACTCCGAGCCGCGCCAGTTGCTTCGCCACCATGACTTTTTCCTCCACATTCATGCTGGCGCCCGGCGACTGCTCCCCATCGCGCAACGTCGTATCGAAAATTCTAATCATGCGTGTCATCGCGTCACCTCATTAATGGTCCACATGTCAAGGCTGCTCAAAATGGACTTTCCGCAAGGCCGCAGCGAGCGAAACGGCGAGGCGTACATTTTCTGGTACGTCGAGCCGTTGAGCGCTGCAAGAACGACGCAGAAAACCATTTTCACCTGCCTGAAAACACAAAAGCCCTCATCCCCCTCTTGGAGTCAGGGACGAAGGCTTGACGCGCTTCGTGGTACCACCCTGGTTCGGTGTTGAACGACCACTGGGCCATTCCCCACCCTTCATTCGGCCCGTCACGAGGGCAAGACGGAATCCATTACTCGGACTTCACGGATTCTGGCTCGGAGGCGAGTTCAACAGACATGGGCTGGCTTGCACCAACCGCCAGCTCTCTCAAAACCATGAGGCTGTCTACTACTCCTCGTCGTCGCCATTAATACTTCTGATCAACCGCCGGCTGTTCTCTCTTCGACTGGGGTTGTTTGCCTGCCAATTTGGCCAGCAACCAGATCACACGTTCGACCGGACCCAAGAGCGCGTAACCGACGAACATCACAAATAGCATAACTTGAGGCCACGCCGCCACTAGGACGAGGGCGAGAATCCCCCAGACCAAATACGTGATGTGTTGCCCGCCGCGGAACTTCAGATCCTTGAAGCTCCGATACTTGATCGTACTGACCATCAAGAATGAGAGAACCAAGGTGATGATGAGCACTGCGATCGGCTTAACTTCCGCTCCCACCCGGACAATGTAGTGGTCGAAAATGACCATGGAGGCGACCACCCCTGCAGCAGCGGGAATCGCCAAACCGGTGAAGTACTTACCGTCGGACAACATGGCGGTCGCATTGAAACGTGCGAGTCGAACCGCCCCCATCGCCACATACGCGAACATGACCGCGATGCCGAACGTGCCCTGACCGCTCAGCGCCCAGGAATAGAGCAGCAGGCCTGGCGCAACGCCGAATGACACAACATCGGACAAGGAATCATATTCGAGTCCGAAATGGCTGGTGCTGTTCGTCAACCTGGCGGACTTCCCGTCCAACACGTCGAAGATCATGGCCACTAAGATGGCAATTGCAGCCGCCATATAGTTGGCGTTGAAGACGGACAAGATTGCGAATACGCCGCAGAAGAGATTCCCCGTCGTAAACAGATTGGGAATCAGGTGCATCGCGGCCTTGTGCTGCTTGCTGCCCTTCGCAAAGGATTGTCGAAGTCCCGTGCTTTTCATGGTAATTCTCCCAAAATAGTTTCACCGCCCTTTACCCGATCCCCAGCCGAGACCTTGATCGCCGTCCCGACGGGAAGAAACGTGTCCATTCGAGACCCAAATCGGATGAGCCCATACCGCTCTCCACGCACCGCCCGATCCCTCGGATTCACCCAGCAGACAATTCGTCTGGCAATCAACCCCGCGACCTGCACGCAGAGCACTTTGGCCCCTTCGGCCGTCTTGATCATCACGGCATTCTGTTCGTTCTTCAATGTTGCGTTGGGCTTACTTGCCACCAGAAACAGACCCGGTTGATATTGGACATCCTCGATCGTGCCCTCGCAGGGCAATCGATTGATATGAACGTCGAACACATTCAAGAAAATGGAAATTCGAACCGAACGATCCTTGAGGTACCGAGGCTCGAACTCTTCCTCGACTGCGAGAACTTTTCCATCCCCTGGCGCGACGATGAGGCGGGCTCCCTGGGGGATGACCCGCGCAGGATTCCGGAAGAACCAGGACACGAAGAGAGTCAGGACTGCGGCTACGGCCGCGACGGGAGTCCATCCTAGCCAGCCTGCAATCAGTGTAATACCAGCGGCAGCGCCAACGAAGGGAAAGCCTTCTTTGGCAAAGGGAACCCCGACGGCACGATCCGCCACGGATTTCTCAACCTCCTAATTTTTGGACTTGTCGACCAGCTGATCCTTCTTGAGCCATGGCATCATCGCGCGAAGCTTGGCGCCCACGGCCTCAATAGGATGCGCCTCGCCTTTGGCCAGCAACGCATTGTAGACAGGACGGTTGGCTTGATTTTCCAGTACCCATTCTTTGGCAAATTGGCCCTGTTGGATCTCTCCCAGGATTTTTTTCATTTCCTGCTTGGTCTGTTCGGTCACAACACGCGGACCTCGCGTGACATCTCCATACTTCGCCGTGGTGCTGATGGAGTACCGCATGTTCGCAATACCGCCTTGGTAGATCAGATCTACGATCAACTTCACTTCATGCAGGCATTCGAAGTAGGCCATCTCCGGCGAATAACCCGCTTCGACGAGCGTCTCGTAACCGGCTTGAATCAATGACGTGAGCCCGCCGCAGAGCACCGCCTGTTCGCCGAACAGGTCGGTTTCAGTCTCTTCGCGAAAATTCGTTTCGATAACGCCGGCACGACCACCGCCGATGGCGCTGGCATAGGCCAGACCGACCTGCTTCGTTGTGCCGCTCGGATCTTGATGCACCGCCAAAAGGCAGGGCACTCCGCTGCCCTTTGTATATTCAGATCGTACCAAATGGCCGGGACCTTTGGGAGCGACCATGAACACGTTGATCGTCGCCGGAGGCACGATCTGGCCGAAATGGATATTGAAGCCATGGCCGAAGGCGAGGTAAGACCCGGGTTTCAAGTTCGGCGCGATTTCTTGGCGATAGATTGCGGCCTGGGCCTCGTCAGGAGCCAGGATCATCACCACGTCCGACGCCTTCACTGCATCGGCCACCGGCATGACTTTAAGGCCACTCTGCTCGGCTTTGCGCCAGGAACTGCCCTCGCGCAAGCCGACCACCACCGACACACCGCTTTCTTTCATGTTCAACGCATGGGCATGGCCCTGGCTGCCGTAACCGATCACGGCGACCTTCTTGTTCTTGATGTGCTGAAGATCAGCATCCTTGTCGTAATAAATCTTCATCGATGGCTCCGAATTGCAAAAAGGTTGATAGGTGACGGTAGATAAACGGACCTGTTGTTATTCGCGGGCGACCTTCTTCGGCTGTGCCGACGCAGAACGGAGCGGCTCGCGCGCGACGGCCACCCGACCGGTCCTCGTCAGCTCCTTGATGCCGAGCGGTTGTAATAGATTAATGATCGCTTCGATTTTTTTCGGATCGCCCGTGACTTCGATCGTATAGGTCGACGGCGTCGAATCGATCACGTTAGCCCTAAAAATATCGGCAATCCGCAAGGCCTCCGCCCGGTCCTCCTGCCTGGTGTGCACCTTAATCAGCGCCGTCTCGCGCGAGACAAAATCGCTCTCGTTCAAGTCTACGACCTTGATGACGTCGATCAATTTGTTTAACTGCTTTACGATCTGCTCAACGATCCGCTCATCACCCGACGTCACAATGGTCATTTGCGACATGGATGGATCAAGTGTGGGGGCGACGGACAGGCTCTCGATGTTAAAACCACGCCCACTGAATAGACCGGCTATCCGAGACAGCACACCGAACTTGTTCTCGACAGTCACTAAAATGATGTGTTCCATATGCTACGCCGTCAAAATCGTGTCTTTATCTTGCGGGGTCGCCTTGTCCCCGCCACTCTGCTTCTGCTTCAACTCCGGCGGATCCTCCAAAATCATCTCGTGATTGCAGCCGCCGGCCGGAATCATTGGATAGACATTTTCATAAGGATGCGTCGGCACATCGACGATGACCGGACCTTTGGTCGCAATCGCTTCTTTCAGCACGCTGTCGAGTTCGCCTACTTTACTGGCCCGCAACCCCACAGCACCGTAGGCTTCCGCCAACTTCACAAAATCCGGCGTCGTGTCCAAGTAGCTGGAGGAATAGCGCCCTTCGTAGAAGAGGTCCTGCCACTGCCGGACCATCCCGTGGAACCGATTGTTCAACACGACGATCTTCACTGGCAGTTTGTGGACCACCGCCGTCGCCATCTCCTGCATATTCATCTGCACGCTGCCGTCGCCTGCGATGCAGAGCACGAGCCGGCCTGGGAAGGCAGCCTGCGCGCCCATCGCCGCGGGAAAACCGAACCCCATGGTCCCCAGACCGCCGGAGGTCAACCAGCGGTTGGGCTTCGCCATCTTGAAATACTGCGCCGCCCACATCTGGTGCTGGCCGACGTCCGTCGACACGATCGGATCCCGATCCTTCGTGAACTCATACAACCGCTTGATGACATGCTGCGGCTTGATCGGACCATCTTTTTCCTGTTGGTAGGTCAACGGATGGGCCTGTTCCCATTCCCGGATTTGGTGCCACCAGGCCTTGCGCAGTTCCTTCTGTTCGCCGTTGACGGTCGCCTTGAGGATCTGATTCAATTCGCGCAGCACCGCCTTACAATCGCCGACTATTGGAATATCGACGTGGATGTTTTTCCGGATCGAGGTCGGATCGATATCGATGTGGATGATCTTCGCATAGGGGCAAAATTCGGAGACCTTCCCTGTGACGCGATCGTCGAACCGCGCCCCGATCGCTACCACCAAATCGGCATAATGGACGGCCATGTTGGCTTGATAGGTCCCGTGCATTCCCATCATGCCCATCGAGAGAGGATGCTCGCCGGGAAATGCGCCGAGTCCCATCAAGGTCATGTCGACGGGAATTTGGGTGAGTTCCGCCAATTCAATCAGTTCCTGCGACGCGCCGGAGAAAACCACTCCGCCCCCGACGTAGAGGATCGGTTTTTTGGCCTTCATGATGGCTTCGGCGGCCTGTTTGATCTGCCACTTGTTTCCTTCGTATGTCGGATTGTAGCCGCGGATCGACACGGAATTCGGATAATTGAATTCTGCTTTCTCCATCGACACGTCTTTGGGAATGTCCACTAAGACGGGGCCCGGGCGGCCGGTCGTCGCGATGTAAAAAGCTTCCTTAATCGTCGACGCCAGCTCATTTACATCTTTAACGAGAAAGTTATACTTCGTGCAGGGACGGCTGAGCCCGACGTTGTCCGCCTCTTGGAATGCATCATTGCCGATCAAGCTCGTCGGGACTTGGCCGCTGAAACAGACGAGCGGGACAGAATCCATGTAGGCATCGGCCAGTGCCGTAATCACGTTTGTCATGCCTGGGCCGGATGTCACCAGGCAGACGCCTGCTTTACCCGTGGCCTTCGCATAGCCTTCTGCCATATGGCCGGCTCCCTGTTCATGACGCGTTAGGACCACTTCAATGTCCTTCTGTTGATAGAGCGTGTCAAAAATCTTGAGGACGACGCCCCCCGGCAGCGCAAACAGGGTTTTGACCCCTTCGCGCTTAAGGCATTCGATAAAAATTTCAGCGCCTGTGAGTTTCATACCGAACCTCCACTCCCATTCTTCGGCAATTCACGACAGGATACACCCATACACCCTGGCCATCGGTGAAGACACCATTACCACTGATCATTCAGAATTTTTCTGAAAAATCAATGGGAAAGATGCGAGATCCTAGCATCCTCCCCTTGTCAGGTCAAGCAGATCCCAAGAGGCGTGCTAGTGCTGAAGAGAAGTGTTCCTGCCAGGCAACGACAGCCAGTTTGTGATTAAAAAGACGCGCGGTGGAGAAGACCTGTAAGCCGGATTCTGTTCCGCCTGGGATATGCTCCCAAACGGTGGTGATCATTTCTCTGGGATCCGAGTTGCCTCGAACCTCAAGCGACCTACCCGAAGACCTCGGCCGGGCCAGCCGGTCGCCGTTTCCCGAATCGAGAAACGACAGCTGTCTTCCTATTTGGCCTTGCATCGAGCGACGCTTACCGTGCCGGCGATGTCACCATCCCCGCGGTGGGCTCTTACCCCACCGTTTCACCCTTACCTGATCCGCAGCGACTTGATTGGGATCCCATCGCCTTGGCCATCGGCGGTCTGTTCTCTGTGGTGCCGGTGTCGGATCGCTCCGCCTGGGCGTTACCCAGCGCTCTGCCCCCGAAGTCCGGACTTTCCTCTCGCCACGTCACCGCAACGAGCGGTCACCCGGTCTTCTCCCTCGCGCATGCTCAGTATAGAAAATGATCGGGTAGGATGCAAGGATCGGTGAGATCAGCGACCCGGAGGGGAACAGATCTGCTGCCGTACCAGCGTAGTCAGTCTGGCCTGATCGTCCTGCGAGGAACGGATGAACTCGACGCCGACTCTGGCGCGATCGACCCAACGAACAGCGGCAAGTGGAACGTTCATGGGACGGGCTTGATCCGGCAGAAACAGACGGAGCTGTACGTAATCGCCGACGCGCAAGGCATGGACGCATTCGATAAGGCAGCCCGGCAGTGACACATCCAAGACGCGGCCTTCACAGAACGACTGATCGCCAGAAAGGATGACCTTGCAGGTCAACTCAACGCGAGGTCCGTACCGTTTGACCATTGGCCAGCCTCCATCATCCAGTGACTGATATTCTCGCACAGGTCCTGTACGATGGAATCCCTACCGAAGATATCCCTGCAACCACGTAGAACGTTCACCTTCGCTCAGTTGCAAGTACTCATTTTATTAAGGGAAACTGTTCGGGAAGCTTTTCAGATCAGAAACTGCAAGGACAATCTAGCGGCCAACAGGCGGCAACTCAGCAGCTGGTACGGGCTGTTTTGATTGATAGATTCCCATTGCCTCGGGCATCCATTTTTGGAGCTGCTCGATTCTCGTCTCATGGCCTGGATGGGTCGATAAGAACTCTGACGGCCCGCCTCCACCCGACAACTGTTCCATACGTTCCCACAAATGAACTGACTCGCGTGGATCATAACCCGCGTCGGCAGCCAGTAAAATCCCAATGTAGTCGGCTTCCGATTCATGTTTTCGACTAAAAGGAAGCAACACCCCTACTTGCGCCCCCGCTCCCAATGCCGCCATCGCGCCCTGAGATAAGAGTGGATTCACCCCGCTAACACCTGCCGCCGCACCAACCACCTGAAGCGCCGCATTCGTGAGTTGACCTTGGCTCATTCGTTCAGCGCCATGTCGAGCCAATGCATGGGTCACCTCATGTCCTAATACTGCAGCAAGCCCCGCTTCGGTTTTTGCGACAGGGAAAATGCCGGTATAGACGGCGATCTTGCCGCCCGGAAGTGCGAACGCATTCATCGTCTTATCATCTTTGATGACTGTCACTTCCCACTGAAACTGCTTCGCCTCCTCAGCATACTTTGACCGCTTGGCCGCTTCGATGATGTGCGATGCCACACGCTTGACCGGCTCGATCTCCCGGGGGTCCTGCGATAGCTTCACTTTGGGATCGCTTTTCACCTGACTATAGGCCTGCGCCCCCATCTGCATTTCTTGCGACACCGACGTCATGAGCAATTGTGATCGTCCCGTGTATGGATTCGTCTCGCAGCCGCTGATCAATGCGAGCAGCCCGATAACGGCTCCCAATCTCACCGCCGCATGAGCGCTCCCTCGGACCGCGTGCATCGCTTTTCTCCCTCGTGTGAACATATATTACCAATCAGCCTCAATTGACCGACCTGAAATGCTCTGCTACATTACCGCGCCGCGACGACAATTTCCACTAGGGTCCCTCCCATAACTTCAACTTCAGACGATGCCTTTCTCTTCCATCGAGCGCATCGGAATCGATGAGTCAGGCAAGGGAGACTATTTCGGCCCGCTCGTGATCGCCGCCGTGTTTGTGGATGCGACGACGCAAGAAGAACTGGCGCTCATGAACGTGCGCGACAGCAAGAAGATCTCCGACGGCCGCATTCTCGAACTGGCTCCCGACATCAAAACGATCTGTCCGCATAGCGTCATTGCTATCGGCCCGCAGAAGTACAACGAACTCTACGCCAAGATCAAAAATCTCAACCGGCTACTCGCCTGGGGCCATGCCAAAGCGCTGGAGAACCTGCTCGAGCGGGTATCCTGCGAACGGGCGATCTCGGATCAGTTCGGCGACGAGCGGTTGATTCTGAATGCCTTGCAGCAAAAGGGACGCAAGATCGTTCTCGAACAGCGCACGAAAGCCGAATCTGACCTCGCTGTCGCCGCCGCATCAATTCTGGCACGAGCCGAGTTTCTGATCCGCCTGAAGCGACTTTCAGATGAGGTCGGCACCACTTTGCCGAAAGGAGCTTCGCCTGCTGTCGAACTGGCAGGAAAGATGGTGGTGAAAAAGCACGGGCAAGAACGGTTGAGGGGGGTCGCGAAGCTTCATTTCAAGACGACGAAAGCAGTGCTCGGCGAGACGATGAACTAGAACGCAGTGGCAGACTGCTCAAAAGGCCGTTCAGCAAGGCCGCAGGAAGCGAAGATACGGGAGGTTCATACCAAGCTTCGCTTGAACCGCTCGCTCCGATTGAAT
>CAMLHQ010000020.1 GCA_946479785.1 uncultured Nitrospira sp. | reverse complement strand
GTAGGGATCCTGCTTGGAACAGGCTGTCGCAAGGAAGAGCACCACCACACCGCATAGGACAATCTGGCGCCAGATCCTGAGCAAACGCAGACTGGCGAATGTCTTCATGACTCCAAGCTCTCTCACAGCAACAACCTCGCTAAGCAGCACGGACACGAGAGCATCACGACCTTAGCATCATAGCCTTTATAAAAGTTCGATAGTCTACCGACGGCCGCTTTGTCCTGGCAATGAACATGCGGAGAGTCATATCTCAGTCTCGTCGCTTTCAGCATCAGCATCCCCGGTCAAAGGCCCTTTGAAAATCGGATATGATCTGAGTTAGACTAGATCCCTTTCGCAAGGAGGAGTCCATGGATAAGACGGTGAAGATAGACATTTCGATGTACGGCATCGCCGAGGTGCTGCATTGGTGCCATGATCGGAACAAGGGCCGCATCCCCGGTGTCGATACCGCCGGGTTCGAAAAGATGAAAGCGTTGCTGGCGGAAAAGCCTCAGTCCGGCGATTACTTCACCTTAGACCAGTTCTGGAAGAAAAGGGTGACGCTGGAATTGTCCGAAGAAGAAGTAGCATTGATCGACCGTTGCCTCTACGACATTCCGAACTTCGACAATGAGCCGCTCCCCCAGATTCGCCACAAGTTCTGGCCTCAGCAGGTCGCGGCACACTAACCAGCCCACGCTGCAGCCCTCTCATGCAGTTTGGCCCATACCGACAAACGCGGTATGGGCCACGTGCTTAAACAGGCAGCGAATGACGAGGCTACAGCGTCCCCTCCCCCTTCAAATAGCGCCGGAACCGATCCATGAGCTCGGCTCCAAGCGTGCCGCCTTCCGGTTTCTTCGTCTCTGGATCCGCAAAGTGGCCGCGAATTTCTTGTAACCGCTTTTCGGCCTGTTCGTTTCCCTGCAGCCGCTTCGTTTTTTCAAGGGCCGTATCGAAGGCATCGAACGTCAGCTCGTTGTATCCGAACGAGCGGATGCGTTTGACCGCTTTCATCATGGCTTGATTCCGAAATCCCGTCAGATGTTCGGAGTCGATTTCCTTTAATCCGAGCTTGCGAGCCCTTCGCTCGGCCGCCTTGCGGATCCCGCTGCGCACGAAATCAGGCGAGGTCTGCAGCCGTTTCCACGCTTCGTCCGTCCAAGCGACCCTTTCTTGTGGCGCTTCCCATAGTTGGACCAGCACCTGCTCATCGATCTGGGTGATTCCCTGTTCACGCGCCAGGTCTTCCGTGTCACGTTTGATCATGTCGGTCACAAATTCGACGGCAATCGGCGGCGACTGTGTGAGTTTTTCTTGGAGCCGAGCAAGCGCTCCTTCGGTCCAGGGAAGTGGAGCGGCTGCCGCCTCGTGCACCTCCCCCATCGCCTCAACCTTCTCGAATAGATCGATGTTCACTTCCATGTGGCCGCCTTTCTTGGCCACTTCCTCGGCGATCTGCATAATCATCCCGCGCATGAATTCCGGCACTGTGTTCAGCCGCTCCTTTGCCGCTGCAGTCCAGGGAAGCCGGCCCTGAGCCATCGCTTCAGCGGCTTCGGCCATGCCGGACGCACCACCCATCCCGCCCATCATCTGGCTCTTGAACTGCTCGAGCGTACCCTCCGTAATCTCCGCATAGCCCAACTCGCGGGCCTTCTTTTCAGCAAGTCGTCTGACCATCCCACGCAAAAAAATCGGGGCGCGTTCCATGCGCTTCAAGGCGCCTTCGGTCCAACGCACTTCGGTGACGACGGCATCGTCTGAATCTGATGCACTCATGATAATCCTTCAATCAATCCGGTTACTGGTTGAGCAATTCCTTGAGCTCTTTGCCTGCCTTGAAGAATGGGACCTTCTTGGCCGGCACCGCCACGGTGGCCCCCGTTTTTGGATTGCGCCCTTCCTTCATGCGCCGCGATCGGAGACGGAAACTTCCGAACCCCCGAATTTCCGTCTTGTCGCCATTCTTCAACGAGTCTCTGACACAATCGAAAATCGTATTGACGACGATCTCCGCTTGCCGTTTCGTCAACGTCGTGACCTGTTCAGAGACACGCTCAATGATCTGCGCCTTCGTCATGTCCGATTCCCCTTTCGCTACAGCGAGCACCAGCCCGCCGTTCCGACCGAGTTAAAACGCCATGAGGTATTTGAGACTGACCCCGGAGTAGAAATCCAATTTCGGAAACAGTACCGACAGCCGGGACTCGATGAGATCCCTCAGCGAAAAACGCCTGCGCGGCTCCACCACTTTCGGCTCACCTTCGATCCCGGCCAGTTCGGCCGCGAGCTGAATGGCATCGTCTAAATTCCCCAACTCATCCACCAGCTTGGCTTCTTTGGCCTGCCGTCCCGTGAAGATGCGGCCGTCGGCGAGCGCCTGAACCGTCGAGACTTCGAGCGCACGCCCTTCCGCCACGGCTTCGATGAATTGCTTATGGACGTCGTCCATCACCGATTGAAGCAGCGCCTGCTCTTCCTCGGTCATTTTCCTGAGCGGCGAACCGACATCCTTGAACTTCCCGCTCTTAATAACGATCCCCTCGACGCCGATCTTTTTGAGCAACCCTTCGACGTTGGCCGTCTCCATGATGACGCCAATGCTGCCCGTCAGCGTGCCTGGATTCGCGATGATGCGGTCCGTCGCGGCGGCAATGTAGTAACCGCCGGAGGCGGCGACGGTCCCCATCGAGGCGATTACCGCCTTGTTGTTCTTATTCCGTACCCGCTGCACCGCATCATAAATTTCTTGCGATGGAACGACGCCGCCGCCAGGGCTGTCGATCCGCAAGACGATGGCCTTGATCGAGGGATTTTCACCGAACCGCTTCAACTCCGCCACCGTCGAATGCGCATCGAGGATGACTCCCTCGACGCGAATTAATGCCACCCGATCTTCCATCGACAGGTCGATGTCTGGAAACAGAATGTTCACGAGAAGCAGCAGGCCGATCCCGATTCCCAGCACGAGAAGAATCTTACGGAACAGGGACCGCTTCGCTGGCTTGCCTGAAGAATCGTCCGTCATGTGTTGTGCTCATCAAACGGCGCCGGACCCCGTCGTTCCTGGCGCCAGGTTAACGCCTGACTACTTCTCGTCGTCCGCAGAGCCTCGCTTGCGGCTCTGCTTGGCCGCACGGCCAAGGCTCTGATCCGGCGCACCCTGCGTGGCGTGGTATTCATCCATATGGCGCCGCTCGGAGTCCAGCTGATGATCGCGCAAGCTCAAGGCAATCTTGCGCTCCTCCCGATCAACCTTGATGATCTTCGCCGTCACTTCATCTTGCGGCTTGAACTTGTCTTCGAGTTTTCCGCTCTGATCCAGACCGGCTTCACTGATGTGGATCAAGCCTTCGACGCCGCCTTCCAATTCCACAAAGATGCCGAAATCCGCCATCTTGGTGACCTTGCCGGTGGTAGAATCCCCGACCCGATAGCGACTGGGAATCTCATCGTCCCAAGGATCCCGGTTGAGCTGCTTATAGCCGAGTGACAGTCGTTCCTTTTCCTTGTCGATCCGGAGCACCACGGCTTCGACCTTCTGGCCCTTCTTGAAAAGTTCCGACGGATGCTTGATGTGTTTCGTCCAGGACATGTCGGAAATGTGGATCAAGCCGTCAATGCCCTCGTCCAGACCGATGAACGCTCCGAAATCGGTCAGGCTCTTTACCTTGCCTTCGATGCGGGTGCCGATCGGATACTTGCTTTCCACCATGTCCCAAGGATTCGGCGCCGTCTGTTTCATACCGAGCGAGATCTTCCGGCTGGCCGGGTCGACGTTCAGCACTGCCGCTTCGACCTGATCCCCGATCGTCACCACACGAGACGGGTGGCGGACTTCGTGAGTCCAGGACATTTCCGAAACATGGACCAAACCTTCCACGCCCGGTTCGAGTTCCACAAAAGCCCCGTAGTCGGTGAGGCTGACGACGCGGCCCTTGACGCGGGTGCCGATCGGATACTTGCCCGCGACGTTCGTCCAAGGATCGGCGGACTTTTGTTTGAGGCCGAGTGAAATACGGCCGGTCTCGCGATCGTACTTGAGCACGCTTACTTCGACGCGGTCCCCGACATTGAACATCTCCGATGGATGTCCCACACGTCCCCAGGACATGTCCGTAATGTGCAGTAAGCCGTCGATCCCCCCGAGGTCGATGAAGGCCCCGTAGTCGGTGATGTTCTTGACCATCCCTTGAATCAGCTGGCCTTCCTTAAGCGTGGACAGTGTGGTCTGGCGCTTCTTGTCTCTGGTTTCTTCCAGCAGCACGCGGCGAGAGACGACGACGTTGCCACGGCGATGATTGATCTTGATGATTTTCATTGGGAACGTGCGGCCCACTAGACCATCGAGGTCCCGTACCGGATGCAGGTCGATCTGCGAGCCGGGCAAGAACGCTTTCACACCAATGTCCACCATCATGCCGCCCTTGATCCGCGAGACGACCTTGCCGTCGATGCTCTTCTCTTCCTTATAAAGCTTTTCGAGTTCTTCCCAAATCTTCATCTTGTCAGCTTTTTCCTTGGAAAGAACCAGATTGCCATCGGCGTCTTCGCACTCCTCGATATACACCTGAATCCGATCGCCGATCTTAATGTTTTGCAAATCTTCGTTGGAGAACTGATCGCTGGGGATCATCCCCTCCGACTTATACCCGATGTCGACCACGACCTTGTCCTTGGTCAAAGCCACCACCCGGCCCTCCGTGATCGTGCCTTCTTCGAGGTTCTTAAAGGTCTCCTCGTATAGGGCGGCCAACGCTTCGCGGTCCAACTGTTGCTCGTTCGATTTCGAAACCATATTCATGTGGACTATCCTACTCTTCCGACAATCGTCGGGTGCTGATAATGAATGACACCGGCGCTCACTCAGCGTTGCGAGCGCCGACAGGTGCGTGATGGTCAGGCGAGGCAACCCCGCCCAGTGCGGCGATCCGCTCCATCACCATTCGACTGACTTCCCGATAAAACTGTTTCGTCTCTCCGTTTCCGGTCGGTGGTGCAAATGAAATCGGCTCTCCAAAGGACACGGAGACCGGATGAAACCGCGGCCGTTTGGCTCCGACGGGCAATACCTCAAAGGTTCCCTTCAGATATGCCGGCACGACGGAGCAGCCGGTCTGTGCGACGATCATCCCCACCCCCGGCTTCGCTTCACGCAAATGGCCATCAAGACTCCTGCCTCCCTCGGGAAAAATCACCACCACTTTTCCCGCTTTGATCAACGCCACTGCCATATCGAAGGCCTTGCGATCCAATCGGCCCAGCTTGAGCGGAATCCAGCCCAACCACTGCAAGATGCCTTTCAACCCTGGCACAAACAAATCGCTTCGACCGAGATACCAGGCCCGCCTGGACATGCCGCAGCCGAGCAGCGGGATGTCGAAATAACTCGCATGGTTCGCCGCCACGAGCAAACCGCCGCGTTTCGGCACAGTGCCGACAACACGAAATCCAAAACAGAGCCTGGCTGTTGCTCGCACGAGCACCCATAAGATCCCGTACACAACCGAACTCACAGCTTGGCCGTCACCACAGCCAGCATCTGATTGACGACATCTTCCGCCGACAAACTTGAGGTATCGATATGGTGCGCATCTTCGGCCGCCACCAGAGGCGCCGCCGCACGCGACCGGTCTCGATCGTCCCGCCCTGTCAATTCAGCGCGCGTCTGTTCAATTGCTCCCAGATGACCCGCCGCGACGAGTTCCCGATGACGACGCTGGGCGCGAACGGTCGGATCGGCCTCGAGAAAAAACTTCACGGGCGCGGATGGGAACACCTTCGTGCCGATATCACGCCCTTCCGCCACCACGGAACCCTTCTGGCCGATCTGCCGCTGGACCGGCAGGAGCCAGGCCCGTACAGCCGGAATGGCCGATACGACAGAGGCCGCGGCCGATACTGCCGGAGTCCGCAGTTCTTCTGTCACGTCTTTGCCATTGACTGACACGTACACGGCATTGTCCTTCACTTTCATTTGGAGCGACAGCTTCGTCAGGAGCCCAGCGACCGCATGTGAGTCGTCGGGATTGAGACCGTTCTCCAACACTGCCCAAGCCACCGACCGATACAGCGCCCCGGTATCCAAATAGAGATAGCCCAACTGCGAAGCCAACAGCTTGGCCACTGTGCTTTTCCCAACTCCAGCTGGTCCATCAATCGCCACGATCATCAGATTCGACTGCCTTTCTCTGTTAGCCGATTCACCGGCGATTTATAAACGTCAACAAGGAGCGGTCAATAAATCGAGGAGCTTGCCATGGAAATCCGGGAACGATGTCTCAATACAATCGGTATCGCGTACGATCGTCTGCTTCACAGCCGTCAGCCCCCCGATGGCAATCGACATCGCCACGCGATGGTCTCCATGACTCTGTCCGTTTGTGGCAGTCAATCGACCATACTCCTCGGGACGACCGAGGCCCTCGATCACCAAGCCGTCTGGTTTCTCGGTCATCCGCGCCCCCATGGCGCGCAGTTCCGTCGCCATAGTCGCTATCCGGTCACTTTCCTTCACCCGCAACTCTTCGGCGCCGGTAATAGTGGTTTGGCCTTCGGCCACGGCGGCAGCCACGCAGAGAATCGGAAATTCATCGATGGTTTGAGGAATCAGGTCCGGCCCGATCGTCACGCCACGAAGCGGAGCGGATTTCACACGAATATCCGCGATCGGCTCGCCCCCCTCATCGCGCCGGTTAAGCAACTGAATGTCGGCACCCATACGGTCCATCACCTCGAGCAAGCCGGTTCTCGTTGGATTGACGCCGACGCCGGTGATCGTCACATCCGAGCCCGGCACGATCGTCGCGCCCACGATAAAAAATGCCGCAGCCGACAGATCTCCCGGCACCGTCAGTTCCGGCGCGGCTGTCCAGCCGACGGTGGGTCTCCCTTCCATCGTCAACGTGAGACCTTCTCGCTTGAGCGGGAGCCCATAAAACTGAAACAGCCGCTCGGTATGATCCCGCGAGAGTCTTGGTTCGGACAGGCGGGTCGTTCCTTTGGCGAACAGCGCGGCGAGCAGCAATGAGGATTTGATCTGCGCACTGGCCACTGGCGAAGCATAGGTGATTCCGCGGAGCGTCGTGCCGGTGACTGCCAAAGGGGCGAGTTCACCGCCCTTCCGTCCGGCAATCGTCGCGCCCATTTCGCGTAAAGGCTTCACGATCCGTCCCATCGGACGACGGCGAACCGACGCATCGCCGGTCAGCACGGTGAAGAAGTCCTGGCCGGCCAAGAGGCCCGTCAACAGGCGAATGCCCGTGCCGGAATTTCCGCAATCGATGATGCCGGCCGGTTCGGCCAGTCCCCACAGACCTTTTCCGTGCACGCGCAGTTCGTCATTCGTTTCATCAATCGTCACGCCCAACGCCCACATCGCGCGTACCGTGTTGAGACAGTCTTCTCCACGGCAATAGTGCTTGATTCTCCCGACCCCTTCAGCCAACGCCGTCAGAATGAGGGCGCGATGCGTGATCGATTTGTCGCCAGGAACAATGATCGTTCCTCGTAGCGGCTTGCCTGGTGTAATAGTCAACGAGGCCATACGTTCCTATTCGGAAGTGCCCGGCTTGGCGGGAAATTTCTCCCGCTCCTGCTTGGCCCGTTCCAATGCCTTCTCGATCCCCGCTGCATCGCCGGTACGAATCAATCGTTTCAACTCTCCCAACGATCGCTCATACGCTTCAATAAAAGCCACGAGATTGCCCCGGTTCCATAGAAAGATATCGCGCCACATTTCCGGTGAGCTGGCGGCGATTCTGGTCGTGTCCCGTAAGCCGCCGCCCGAATGGCCTGCCAAATCAAGCGCGGGGACCTGAGCACGAATATCGATCAACGCGTTCATTAAGGCAAATGCCGCCACATGCGGCAAGTGACTGACGGCCCCGAGGATCTTGTCGTGCAGATGCGGGTCCATCGTCAGGACGATCGAGCCCGTCTCTTGCCACATGATGCGTACCTGTTCGAGCGCCTGCTGGTTCGTCCGGTTCGTTGGCGTCAGAATGCAGCGTGCGCCAGCGAACAGTTGCTCCGACCCCGCCGCCACGCCGGTTTTTTCCTTCCCCGCAATCGGATGCCCTCCCACAAAATGCACGTCGGCCGGCATCGCCCGCTCCGACTGCTCGACCAGCCCGCCCTTGATGCTGCCAACATCGGTCACAATAGTGCCGGGTTTCAAACAGGACGCCCACTCTTTCAAGTGACGATCATAGGTATCCACCGGCGTGGCCAATACGACGAGATCGGCGTCCTTCACCCCATCTTTCGGATCCACGACATAGCGATCAATCGCGCCAAGCTCGACCGCCGTCTTGAGATTTTCGATACGCCGCCCCACCCCGACGACGCGTGAGGCCAGCCCCTTCCGACGAAGGATCATGCCGAGCGACCCGCCGATCAGCCCAACCCCAATAATGGCCGCCTGATTAAAATGCAGCGCCATAACTTAGTAATGGGCTCGACCAGCGAGTGGTGAGAACTGAGTTTTGCGCGCGGTCATCACACTTCTCTCCCCACCGCCACGGCAATCTTCCGCATATCCTGCATCAATTCTTTGAATTTGGTCGGCTTGATCGATTCTTCCCCGTCGCACAATGCGCATTCCGGATTCGAATGGACTTCGATCAGGATGCCGTCGGCGCCGGCGGCGACCGCGGCCTTCGACATCGGCGCAACCAGATTCCATTTTCCGGTTGCATGGCTGGGATCCACGATGACCGGCAAGTGTGAAAGTTCTTTCAGGGTTGGAATCGCCGCGAGATCAAGCGTATTGCGGTATTGCGTCTCGAACGTCCGGATCCCGCGTTCACAGAGCATCACGTTGCGATTGCCGCGCGACATGATGTATTCAGCCGACAAGAGGAATTCTTTGATCGTGGCCGACAGTCCGCGCTTCAACAAAACCGGCTTGTCGTAGGCGCCGACTTCCTTCAGCAGTTCAAAATTCTGCATGTTGCGGGCACCGATCTGGATAATGTCAGCCTTTTCGAGGAACAGCTCGATGTCGCGCGTGTCGAGAATCTCGCTCACCACAGGTAATCCGGTCTGTTTTCTCGCCTCTGCCAGATAGTCCAACCCTTCCCGGCCCAACCCCTGAAACGAATAGGGCGAGGTACGCGGCTTGTAGGCGCCGCCACGAAGAATGCTGGCTCCCGCCGCCTTCACCTCGTGCGCGATGCCGACGGTCAGTTCGAGCCGTTCCACCGCGCAAGGGCCGGCCATGATCGCCAGCTTGTTGCCGCCGATTTTGACCCCGCCGACATCGATGATCGTGCCTTCTTTCTTGAATTCCCTGCTGACCAGTTTCCAGGGCGCCAGAATGGGCAGAACACTCTCCACGCCGGGCAACGCCGTGAGCGGTTGGTTCTGAAGAATGCGGTCGTCTCCGATCACCCCGATGATTGTCCGTTCCTGCCCCGTCGAAAGCTGCGATTTCAAACCCAGTTCTCGAAGCCGATCGACGATATGATCGACTTCCCGTTCCGATGCATCCGGCCTCAACACGATGATCATGATGTCCTCACCCTTTGTTCAGCCCGCCTGTAACACCCGCGCGAGCGCGGCCAGGAATATCTGATTGTCTTCCGCCTGTCCGATCGTCACCCGTAGCATGCGCCCGTCGATATGACGGACGATCACGCCTTGATGCAATAGTGCATCGAACACCTGGCGGCCATCACGGCCGACATCGAAATAGACGAAGTTGGTTTCGCTCGGGATCGGCGTCAAGCCAAGTGCGGCCAACCCATTCACGACCTGTTCCATACCGGCCTGATTGACTGCCCGGCTCTTGGCCACATGCTCATCGTCGCCCAATGCCGCGAGCGCGGCGCGCTGCGCGATGCTGTTGGCGTTGAACGGCGGTCTGACACGATTCAGAAGGTTGGTAATCTCCGGCGTCGTCACCCCATACCCGATGCGCAGTCCTGCCAAGCCGTATATTTTCGAGAAGGTCCTCAACACAATGGCATTCCGCCCTTGCTTCACATAGGTCATCGAATCCGGGAACGCCGAACTGCGGACATATTCGAAATAGGCTTCGTCGAACACGACGACCACCTGCTCCGGTACGCGCGCAAGGAGTCGCGCCACCTCGTCAGCCGATACTATGGTGCCCGTGGGATTGTTGGGATTGCACAGAAACAGCAGGCGCGTCCGCCCCGTCACCGCATCGGCCATGGCGGTCAAATCATGCCGCCACTGTTTTAATGGAACGGTCACGGCCTTGCCATGCGCGGCCATGACCTCCATCTTGTAGATGACGAACGTATGATCCGCCATGACAGCTTCATCGCCTGGCGAGAGAAAGGTCCTGGCCAACAGGCCGAGGATCTCATCCGAGCCGTTGCCGAGGATGATATGGTCCGATGTCACTTTCCATCGATCAGCCAGCGCTTCGCGTAAACGGAAGGCGCCGCCGTCGGGATAGCGATGCAAGGTAGCCGTGCTATCGTTGATGACGGCCAACGCTTTCGGCGACGGCCCTAACGCGTTTTCGTTCGAAGCCAATTTGATCACCCGCGTGAGGCCCAGCTCGCGCTGTAACTCTTCAATCGGCTTGCCTGGCAAGTACGGGCTCAGGGCGGCGATGTCAGGATGAACATGGAGTGTCATAGGATCAACTGTGAGCTGGATAGGAGCCAAGCACTTTCATGAAGAGACAGCGGCCGGTGATTTCCTCGACTGCTCTTTTGACTCGCTCTTCCTCGATATGGCCTTCGACGTCTACAAAGAAGATGTACTCCCACGCTTTACGTCTGGAGGGACGTGATTCGATTTTGGTCATACTCAGGCCGTGCGAGGCGAAGGGCCTGAGCAGGTCGTACAGCGCGCCGACTTTGTCTTTAATCGACAACATCAACGACGTCTTGTCTTTCCCCGTGCGTTGCGGAGGCTTCTGCGACAGAACTAAGAACCGCGTGAAGTTATTCAGATTATCTTCGATTCGCGACTTGATGACCTTTAATCCATAGAGTTGGGCGGCTAATTCGGACGCGATCGCCGCGATGGAGGAATCGTCGAGGCACATTTCTGCCGCGCGAGCCGTGCTGGCCACTTCCGAGACCGGCACATGGGGCATGTTGGTTTCCAGCCAGTTGCGGCATTGGGCAATGGCATGGGGATGGGAACAGATCTTTTTTACATCTTCCACCGCACCGGATTTCGACAGCAGATGATGCGAGACTTCTTGGAGGACTTCTCCATAGATCAACAGGTTGGAGTCAATGAACATATCGAGCGTATGGTTGACCACGCCCTCGGTAGTATTCTCGATCGGAACGACCCCGAAATTCGCGCGGCCCCGTTCGACCTCGCTGAATACTTCTTTAATGCTGTTGACCGGCACGTACTGCGCAGACGATCCGAACTTCTGGGTACAGGCCATGTGCGTGAATGTCGCCCTTGGTCCGAGGTAGGCCACCTTCTGAGGGCCTTCAAGGGAGAGGGACGCGGACATGATTTCTCGATAGACCGGACGGATAGCATCTGAAGGAAAGGGACCGGTGTTCTGTCCGACAAGCCGCTCAATAATCGCTGCCTCACGCGCCGGGGTATGGAGGTTCGCACCGGCATCCTGCTGTTTTTTCAGTTTGCCGATCTCCACAACGTTTTTCGACCGCTCGTTGAGGAGACGCAAGATCTCATCATCGATACGATCGATCTCTTTCCGGTAGTCGGAAAGGTCACCAGGCATGCACGGACCCCCTCCACCAGTGCCCCATGAGTTGGACGAGCGTCCAGAGGCAGGACAGGTGTGAGCGAAGGAGAAATGATACTAGAAGCGCTAGAGGAAATGCAAGGAGAACCTAGGAGTTTCAGGAACTTGCGTGACCAAGACTCTCGTTTGAACGACAGCGTCGGTAAGAGTCAACACGGCCTAATATAGCAGCGTCGTCGGCCGCTTGAAATGCTCGAGCGCCTCTTTGGTGATTTGTCGGCCGCGGCCCGTTCTTTCGAGATAGCCGGCTTGGATGAGGTAGGGCTCGTGGACGTCTTCGAGTGTGCTCTTGTCTTCCTGCACGGCAGCCGCGAGAGATTCCACCCCGACAGGCCCGCCTCCGAACTTGTCGATAATAGTCAGAAGAATCTTCCGATCCATCTCATCGAATCCGGCCGTATCAACTCCCAGCCAGACGAGCGCATCTTGCGCCACTGATTTGGTGATCCGGCCCTCGGCCTTCACTTGAGCATAGTCGCGGACCCGTTTGATGAGGCGGTTCACAATGCGTGGAGTGCCGCGGGCACGACGGGCAATTTCCTCGGCACCGGCTTGGTCGATGACGACGCCGAGCAGGCCGGCAGAGCGCATAACGATCACTTGGAGTTCAGCCGGTGAATAAAACTCCAGCCGATGGACCAGGCCGAAACGATCCCGCAGCGGTGAAGTCAAAGCCCCTGCCTTCGTCGTCGCGCCGACCAGCGTGAACCGTGGCAGGTCGAGTTTCACCGTCCTCGCCGCTGGTCCTTGCCCGACGACGAGATCGAGTTGGAAGTCTTCCATCGCTGGATACAGTGCCTCCTCAACCGAGGCAGGCAAGCGATGGATCTCGTCGATGAAGAGGACATCCTGCTCCTGCAAATTGGTGAGAATCGCAGCAAGATCCCCGGCGTGGGCCAAGACGAGGCCGGATGTCGCACGCAGGGTCCCTCCCATTTCGCGGGCAATGATATGGGCGATGGTAGTCTTGCCCAGCCCAGGCGGGCCGTAGAAGATCGTGTGGTCGAGCGTTTCGCGGCGTTGCTTGGCTGCTTCAATACAGACCCGCAGCGACTCTTTCATGCGCTCCTGCCCAATATATTCGTCGAGCGTTTGAGGACGCAGGGCCTGCTCGATGCTGCGTTCTTCATCTGTCAATTGGGCGTTCACGACTCGATCGCTCATGCTCGCTGCTTCCTTGTCTGGCTCTACTGCTTTTCAGGAGGCGGAATGTACTTCGGTGGAGGTGGTAAGGCACCTTGCCCTGGAGTGGGTGTACTGCCGCAATCGGGTGGACAGATCTTGGCGCCCTTGGCCGGATCAGGCAGGTTCAGTTCCATTCTCTCCAACTGGCATTGTGAAAGTCGTCCCCCTTCTTGGTTACCGCAACGAGCCGGCACCGAGGAGCTGCCGACTTCCCGGTAGCCCTCGGGGCAAGAGCCGCACACAGGCAACATGTTGGCGCCGAGCGGGAGGCACTGCACGAGTGTCGGATCTCCGTCTTTGCAAATGCCCGGAGCCTCTGTAACACCGGTCGTGGCATACCCTTCAGGACATTTTCCGCAGGTCTTGCGCATGCTCTTCGGCTCGACCGGCGCCTCGTCGGCCAATCCGAGCATGGGGTGAACAGCCATCCATGCACCAAACGTCAGGATCCATAAAGCAGAACAGCGGACCGAAACCGCCATACATTTACCCCCTTGCCAGAGCTTTCAATGTCTCGCGGATGAGTTCTTGGAGGCTCAGAAGCCCGGACTGTGATTTCCGAACCTGCTTCAGCGCCTCTTTGGCATCTGGTGCACGATACCCTAAATTCGTTAACGCGGAAAGGGCGTCCTCGAAGATTTTGTCCTGCCCTGTTGTGAGGCTATCGGCGGCGGGCATGGATCCTGGATGGAGTTTCGTCAGCTTATCTTTAAGTTCCAACACGAGTCGCCCGGCGGATTTCTTCCCAATTCCAGGAACGGTTTCGAGCTTTTCGACATCGGCCGATTGAATGGCTGACACCAAATCCGAGACAGGCAATGCAGACAGGATGCCCAGAGCTGATTTCGGTCCGATGCCGGAGACCGTCATCAGCAGTACGAAGGCTTCTTTTTCATGCTGGGTGCTGAAACCGAATAATTGAATGGCGTCTTCTCGGACATGGGTATGGATGCTGAGCGAGAGACTGTCGTTGAGATTCGGCAGGTTGTAGAAGGTGCTGAGAGGAATAAAAACTTCGTATCCGACCCCTTGTACATCGAGGGCCAGATGGGTAGGCGCCTTGAAGGCCAATCGGCCTGTCAGAAGGGCGATCATGCGTCGGCGGTGGAAACTCCAGGTACGCAGACGGAATGGACGTTATCCCGCTGCTGCGGCAGCGACTTTTTCCATCACGTCGTCGGGAATGTCGAAGTTGGCATGCACCTTCTGGACGTCGTCATGCTCATCCAGGACTTCCATGAGTTTGAGCATCTGCTCCGCGCCCTTTTCTTCCAACTTTATCGTGTTCTGCGGGATATAGGTGATCTCCGCCAAGGATGTGTCGATCTTGGCATCCGCGAGTGCTTTCTTGACGGCGTCGAAATCTTGTGGATTGGTGATGACTTCAAAACTCTTCTCGCCGACCTTCACATCCTCCGCTCCCGCGTCGAGTGCCAATGACAGGAGGGCATCTTCATCGATCTTCCCTTTTTCAATCGTAATCAAGCCCTTCTTATGGAATTGCCAGGACACCGCGCCGGCTTCCGCCATATTGCCGTGGTTTTTCGTGAGGACACTGCGGATCTCCGCGACCGTCCGATTCCGGTTGTCGCTGGTGATTTCGATCAGAAGGGCTGTCCCGCCCGGTCCATATCCTTCGAGGGAAAACTCCTCATAACTTACGCCGGGTAATTCGCCCGTCCCCCGTTGAATCGCCTTTTTCAAGGTATCACCAGGCATGTTCGCTTCTTTGGCCTTGGCGATCGCCAGCCGTAAGCGTGGATTGGCATCCGGGTCGCCACCCGCCCGGGCGGCGATTGCAACCTCTCGAATGATGCGAGTGAAGATCTTTCCGCGTTTGGCGTCTTGGGCCCCTTTATGTCGTTTGATTGTCGCCCAGTGACTATGGCCGCCCATGGTCCGCTCCATCCAGCCGGCGCAAAAGACCGGCTTATCCGTATCCGCGATCGTTCTTGCTTTAAAGAAGTACAGGTAACACAGGGCTTGGAAAGGTGTCAATTACGAGCGGGCGCGAAGGAACACTATTCCGAATAAATAACGAGTTCTGCGCCGATCAAGAGGATTAATCCAGCCCATAGCCACTCCCATTTCCGCGGCACCTGCCCGGCATGAGAGTAGACCCAACTGCAGAAGAGCTTGGAAGAGCCGGCCGTGACAGCCATGGTTCCCATGATGGCGTGGTGCATCGCAATCTTCTGGGCCGAGGGATGGACGCCATGCGTGTGGCCGAACAGCATGAGACCACCCACGATGGCCATCAACGGAAGCGGAGAGGCCCAGGCTCTGTGACCCGCATGCCCAAGCCGGCGGAACAGCTCGACACTCCCGACACTAAGGGCCAAAATCCCGTAGATCTTATGTTGCATGATCTCAGGGTCGTGCCCGAAGAAAGTATCAGTGAAGCTGAGCGAGCCAATCGGCCAGGCTTCATGATCGCTCCAAATCATGACGAACAAACCGGAGAACAACATCGCTGAAGGCAGTAACAGTCTGGCCCACCCCAGCGAAGACAGACGCATCGCGTGGCTCAACTCAGCTAACCCCATTAACATCACCATCAAACCGGCGACGTGATGGTTTCGTTCCGAATAGGCAATCCCTGCGACAGAGCCTTCCCAAGGATCCGATCCTGACCCACCGTGCTGGTGACCATGCTCCGACTCTGAAACGTCAGCCGATTCAGCATGCGATCCTGTTGAATGTTGGGCAAATGTCGGGGTCATGTGAAACAACATGAGGAGGGACGCCCCGAACAAGAGAATGCTGAGGAACCGCCTTGTGCTCATAGAGAAAACTCTTTGACTCTCAATGGAAAGGCCCATTCGGTGAACCGAATGGGCCTTGACGTTGAGTCGTCATGACGAGGCGCACTACATGAATTTCATGAACTTGTCTTTGGCATCATCCATGACTTGAGCTGTGATCGTGGTGGCTCCGCGTTCTTTCGCCAGCCGCTCGATCTCCTTACGGGCCATCGGACGGATGAAATCCGGAATGTTATCGAGGCGCTGCTGCGCTTCAGGCGTCCAGGCCATGCCGTTGGGTGAATCACTCTTGGAATCGTCCATGACTTGAAGGGTGATCGTCTGGTAGCCCTGCTTGCGAGCGAACGCTTCGACACTGCTCTGCACCATCGGCTTGACGAAGGCTGGTAGCCGATCAAGCTTCTCCTTCGCATCGGGGGTCCAGGTGAAATCCCGACTCTCATGCGTTGGCTTTCCGCTGGAGGTAAGCCCCATCTCCGACACCATCGCGGAGAACGGACAGCCGCCACTGGATTTCTCACCAGCCTTCGCCGGCGAAGCCGCCACCGATTGGCCGCCCTGGATCTTTTCATTGAGATAGGCCGCCATCTGACCGGAGCCTGCTTGTGCTTCATCCTTGAGCGTCCCCCGGGTCATCTCGAATGGCTCAGCCGCCACGGTCCGGCCGCCTAACTTGACACCGAGCGAGCTGACCATCTGCGTTTCACCAGGGTTGGTGACCATTGAAAACTTGGCGCCGCAGGATGGGCAGCCGAAAAAGACCCCGAGCGACCCCTCGCCGGGCTTTTCGACCTTCTCGAAGTTCATATAGGTTTCACAGTTGAGACACACAAATTTCATGGCAGCTCCTCTCAGATCAACGTCACAATTTTTCCGCCAAGACCTTCTTATAGTCCAAGAGAGTCCTGATCCGTCCGGCGATGTCTTGATACCGCTGGATGGTCGGATAGGTCTCGTCCAGCAGGGGTTCGCCCTTGTCGAAGGTCCGGGCGAGTTTACGATCAAAAGGAATCCGGCCCAATAGCGGAAGATCGAGTGCCTCGCACATGGCCTCAGTGTTCCCTTCGAACAGCTCGTTCAGTTCGCCGCAGGAAGGGCAACGGTACTCGCTCATGTTCTCGACAATGCCGAGCACCTTGATGCCCATATCGCGGGCATAGGTCACGGATTTCTGTACGACATCGGAGGCCACTTCAGAAGGCGTCGTCACGACAATTGCACCGGCCAGATCGGGGATGAACCCTGCGATCACCGGTGGCTTGTCGGCCGCGGCACCGGGCGGCAAGTCAGCCAACAAGTAGTCCAGCTCGCCCCATACCACATCGGCCAGAAATTCTCGGATCACGTTCATTTCCATCAAGCCCAACCACACAGGACTGACGTCCATCGGACCCTTCCAGCGTACTGGCGAGGCAGCGCCCAGGAAAAAATCCATCGAGGCGACTTTGACACCGAGCGGGCCGATTGGAGGAATCGCCCCTTCCGGCGTCATCGTCAACGATTGCCCGTGCAGCCCTAACATTCGCGGAACACAGGGACCGTTGAGATCGACATCCAACAGGCCGACTCGCGCATTCTGACGGGCCAATGCGAGGGCCAAATTCACGGTGGTCATGCTCTTACCGACTCCGCCCTTGCCGCTCATCACGACGAGCTTGTGCTTGATACCGGCCATGCGGGCCTGCACCTGCTTCATTTGCTCGGTAATTTGCTGGACGACCTTGGCGTCGTCGGAATACTTCAGTCTGCCGAGGATGGATTTCAGGTCCTTGTCAGGAGACATTTTGACTCTTTAATGAGGTCCTCAATCGTGGACAGAACAGTAAGAGTGGTACGGTAACACAGCGGTTTTAATGCAGTCAAACACGGCTCCGACGCAATGCTTTGTCATTTCCCCGCTGCACAGCTACCAATTTTTTGACTGGCCAATCCTCTGCTAAACGCGGACGCCTGACCGAGAACGAAGTTGGAGACCGTTTTCAGCATCCTTCAAATGGAGTACTGGAAGGTTGGCTTCGCCCCGATGGCTTGAGCCAGCACACCGCGTCGTTTCAGCTCATCCAAGATACGCTTGGTGGCCGCATCGAAATCGGCCGGACCGGATAGGACAATGTCTGCATTGGGGAGGACTTCTTCTGGCGTCTTGCTCATATGAACCGAGATCACCGGCGTAGGATGCACGAGTGTTCGAATCGCTTGCGCAGCCTCGATGTAGCCCATGCCAAACGGATTGGTCGTCGACACGACAATCAAGCCGGTATCGGCGAGGAGCCGGGCTACTTCGCCGTAGCGCCGGGCCATTTCTGTGGTTTGACTGCGCTCGCCCTCCGAGAGGTCTGCGTCTAAACCTCTCCTCAAGTTTTCTCCATCCAGCAAGTACGCATGGCGGCCGTCGGCAACGAGCCTGGCTTCAAGCGTCTTTGCCAGGAACGACTTGCCCGTGTGCCGCCCACCGGTAATGAGCACGATGGCCGCGCGATGACCGTATTGTTGAGCCCGCTCCTCGATGCCGACTTCCCCCTTGACCCAGGCAAAATCACGACGACGCGCCTCTTCGCGGAGAAATTCTTGGTCATCGCGGACCATTTCAGTCACGATGCCGCCACCGGCGATGTCGTAGTCGTCAACCAGGACGAAGCGGCCGGTAGCTTCGAATGAGGAAGAGAGATCGAATGCCACGGGAGCCTTGGTCCGTAAGGTCAGCTCCGCCACTTGATTGCGGTTGACCGCCGTGCTGCCCTGCTGCTGACTCAAGTCCATCGTATCGATGATTCGATGGATCGCCGCCACCTCGCAGTCCACCTCTTTGGTCGCGACGCGCAACAGATACTTGCGGTTCTTTTCCAACGGACGTTTCCCCAGCCAAAACAGATTGGCCTTGAATCCCGTCGAGACGAGAGGCAACTGGTCTTGATGAGTGGCAATTTCGCCTCGTTCAACAAAAATTTGTTCATCGAGCGTGATACCGACGGAATGCCCTGCTTCCGCTGCAGTCGGAACCGGTTCGATGTTGAACGCCTCGATCGACCTAACGTTTGCACGCTTGTTCGACGGAGAAAACACGAGGTGGTCGCCGATCTTCAATCGCCCCGCTGCGATGCGTCCAGCGAGAATACGTCGGGCATCGAACTTATAGACATCCTGCACCGGGAACCGCAGTGGTTGCTCCGACCGCACCGTCTCCTTCTTAAAGAGGCTGAGCATATCCAATACGGTAGGGCCCTTGTACCAGGCCATGGCCTGACTTCGGTTCGCAATATTGTCGCCGAGTTTGGCGCTGACCGGAATGATCTGTTCCGGCACCGCTCCGAATTGTCCCAAAAACTCCCGATACTCCTTCTCGATTCCCTCGAACACATCCTGGCGATAGCCGACGAGATCCATCTTGTTGACCGCGACGGCGAACTGGCGCACACCCAAGAGCGATAGGAGATAGCCGTGTTTTTTTGATTGTTCTTTCACGCCTTCCAGCGCATCAATCAGCAACAGCGCCGCTTCGGCCCGCGCCGCACCGGAAATCATGTTCTTCAGAAATTCCTTATGCCCCGGCGCATCGATGATGATGTACTGCCGGCCCTTCCAAATGAAAAATGTCCGGGCCGTATCGATGGTGATGCCCTGTTCCTGTTCCTCCAAGAACGCATCGAACAAGAAGGCGTATTCGAACTCTTTGCCCTGCTGCCGACAAATGGCCTGGACCTTTTCCAACTTGCCATCCGGTAGCGAGCCGGTGTCAGCGTAGAGACGCCCGAGCAAAGTGGACTTGCCGTGATCGACGTGTCCCACGATGACAATGTTGAGACTCTCGGACGGTTTTGAAGGAACAGCCGTGGAATTCATGGTCACATATACCCGTCTTTTCTGAGGAGCTCCATTCCACGGCCTTCGTCTTGGGCCCGTCCCGATCGCTCTGCCACCGTCGTGTGCCGCAATTCCTCGATAATGTCGTCCACACTCTTCGCGTTCGATTTGATTGGCGTCGTGCAGGGCGCGCAGCCGAGGCTGCGATAGCGGGTACCGTCTCCTTTATCAAGGTAGAGATCGATGAATGGAATGTTCTCAAGTTTGATGTATTCCCAGATATTGATTTCGGTCCAATCAAGCAAAGGATGGATGCGAATGTGGGTGCCCGGAGGAAACGTCGTCTTGAATTGATCCCAAAGCTCAGGCGGCTGGTCGCGAAAGTCCCAATCGCCATGCTTGTCGCGAGGCGAGAAGTAGCGCTCTTTGGCTCTGGTGCCCTCCTCGTCCGCGCGCACGCCCAAAATGACTCCGGTATACCCTTTCTGTTCGAGTAACTGCTTGAGCCCATTGGTCTTGAGCGCCGTGCAGCAGACAACGCGTCCCAGCGTATGATTCATGCCGGCAGCAAGCGCTTCTTTATTCTGCCCCACGACCAAATTCAGATGCCATTCCCTGGCCAAGCGGTCTCGATATTCGATCATGGCCGGGATCTTATAACTCGTATCCACGTGAAGCAACGGAAAGGGGACATGGCCGAAAAAGGCCTTCCGCGCCAGCCACAGGAGCACAGTCGAATCTTTTCCCATCGACCAGAGCATGGCAAGGTTGTCGAAATGCTTGTAGGCTTCCCGGAGAATGTAGACGCTTTGATCTTCGAGTTGGCGGAGGTGTTTCACAGATAGATCCTTGGTCAAAAATTTCGTCCGGCAGCCACCGGCGTCTGGCTGAGGGCTTCCAGTTTTCTGGCTGCAGCGCCATTCTCGATCGCACGACGGGCCAGGGGCATACAATCAGCCAATGAATGACCTTTGCCCGCCGCATAGAGCAGGAGAGCCGCATTGAGGAGAACCCAGTCGCGCTGGCCGCCTTGAATCTGGTTGTGCAGAATCCTCCTGAGGAGATCGGCTTCCTTTTCTCGTTGTTCGGGAGGGAAGCCCGCCATCTCACGCGACGTACCCATCGCCAGCCCCGCGTCCTTGGGCGCCAAGGTCAGCGGTGCAATCCGTTCGTCGCGCAACTCCAAGACCTTGGTGACCATGGCAATCGACAACTCCGGGTCGCCCTCGACGCCTCTGACTACGAGGGCTCTGGGGGTGCCCAGCATCCGAAGGGCTTCAGCAGTTTTTTCAAAGTGTGGGGGATGTGTCAGCCCGACCACTTGCGAAGTTGCACGAGCCGGATTGAGCAATCTGGCGATCGGATGGAACACATTCCGCACACCCAATTCCTGGCGCATTTCTAGAAACCGATAGAGCGGAGGATGATAGAGCGCAATGTCGAGATAGGCAAAGCCTTGCTTGGCCACCACATCGGCGACAGCTTTTGCCTCAAGATCGATCGGCAATCCCAAGGCCTTCAACACTCCCGCATTGCCAAGACGACCCGGAATCCCGTCGTAGCCATGCATGAGGATCGAGGCGCCGGCGGCAACCGCAACGATCGCAGCCCCGGCCAACGCATGAAATGTGTCTTGCTTGCCTGCGTAGGACGGTAGATCGACAACCCCTAATTCACGCGGAATCGAAAGGGGCGCAATGTATGAGCGCGCCGTGGCGGTAAACGCCGCCAGCTCGGTCACGGATTCCATCTTGAATCGCATGGCCACGAGAAACGCACCGGCCTGCGCCGCTGTGGCTTCGCCCTCGATCAAGGCTTTCATGGCCCGTTTCGCCTCATCCCATGTGAGATCTTTGGAGGCCTTCTGGCCCTTGGCGATTTTCGCGATGAATTCCTGCATGGCCGTCACGACGCCTTATGGAGTCCGCATTCGGTCTTCTCGCGGCCCTGCCACCGGCCGGACCGGACATCTTCACCCGGCATCACCGGTTTCGTACAGTGGGTACAGCCGATGCTGGGATAGTTGCGGTCGTGCAATTCGTTGTATGGCACTTCGTAGACCTTGATGTAGGTCCATACGTCAGCCCACGTCCATTTCGCGAGCGGATTCACCTTCACAAGCTGAAATTTGGCGTCCCACTCGATCAGTCCGGCATTGGCTCTGGTCGGTGCCTGCTCCCGCCGGATCCCGGTGATCCAGGCATCGAATCCCTTGAGCAGGCGAGTGAGCGGCTCGACTTTCCGCAGCTCGCAGCAACGGTCCGGATCGCTGCCCCAGAGTGCCGGGCCATAAGTCTCCGCCTGCCGTTCCGGCGTGAGCAATGATTTGACTTGTAGCACCTGCGATGGCTTCAAGCCATACTGCTGAACGATGCGATCCCGCGCTGCATACGTTTCTGGAAACAGAAAATCCGTATCGAGATAAAACAATGGGATGGACGAATCGATCCGATGGATCATATCGACCAACACGACATCCTCAGCACCGAAGCTGCAGGCCAGCACGATCTTCGGCGCATAGCGGTCGATCGCGGCGGCCAAGACCTCCTGTGGCTGCTTCGCCTCGAGCGACTGCCCCCAAGCTTGAATTTCCTCTGTTGATAGTTTCGCCATTTACTTTCTTCTAGCCACTCAAAAGCGGCGGCGTGATGAGCCCCGACTGCGCGCGGCCAACGAGCACAGTCTCATTCTCACCCGCCCACCCTCGCGGCGCCGAAACGCCGCGCTTTCCAATCGTGCGCGTGGCGCGAGCAAGGGACTCGTCCGCCACCGCGTCACTCTACTTTTTCAACAAGGATTCGGTAATGCGCCGCTTCCGGCTCCAAGGCTTCTTGGAGATGCACGAGATGGCCGTCGTTTTTCAAACTCATCGGCACATTTTTAATCGGCTCGCCCGCATCCAACCACACTTCCAGCTTTTCGCCTGCATCCATCATCTCCAATTTGAGCTTGGTCTTTACATAATTGAGCGGGCATGCCACACCGCGGAGGTCGTAGACCGAGGCACCCGTGGGGACCGGAGCGGCCGGTTTGACTTGGGCCGCTGCTGGCTGAGTTTTCTCTTCCTTGGCGGCGGCCAGTTTGAGATCCTTTCCCATCTTGTCTGTGGCAGTCCGGCAAGCGTCGACGAAGCCTTTCGCAAACGCCATCTTATCCCGAGCCGATTCCGCCGTCGTCTCTTTCGGACCCAGATCGCCGACCTTCTTGTTCAGTTCACGATAGATTGCCGGGACCACGCCATTTTGAGCAATCCGACTGTCGAATTCGATAAACGTTTCGGAGTCGCTCGACGGCTCCAATCCTTCTGTCACCAAAAGCGCCTTCGCCGCAGCCAACACCGCCCGGTATGATTTGTTCACCGACACGGCATATTGATGGTTATCCGCCAAGAGTTTCGCTTGATAGAGTTCCTGGTCGGCTTCGAGAATGCCGTTCTCGATCATTTCGAGCGCGCCACCCGCGCACTCGCCAGGTCCGAGGTCTTCAAGGACGAATTCTTCCTCCCCTTCCCAGTCGTAGTAGAAGGTCGGATCGTCCGCAAATGCCGGCACGATCGTGTAGGGAATCAACTCGTCTTTCAGCGCATTCTTCCCGACTCGGTCGATAAAGGCCGGCAACCCTTCGCCGGTTTTGCGATCACGGCGGTACACATCGATTAAATGCGTGATGGCAGCAGACACGGCTTTAGCCGGCAGCTTGACCGTCATCTGCCCAATCTTGGCCGTGCCATTGACCTTGCCGCCAAGATGCAATTCATAGAATGGGGCCGTGTGCTCGCCGATACGCTTCCCAACTCCGTGCAACCCGATCGTCGCGATGTGGTGTTGCGCGCAGGCGTTGTGGCAGCCGCTGATTTTCACACTGACGTCCTTCAGATCCTCCGGCACGCGGCCGGCAGGAAACACCTCGGCGAGTGCCCGCGCGAGTCCTTTTGAAGAAGTGATGCCGAGGCCGCACGTATCCGTGCCCGGGCAGGCGATAATGTCTTCCACCAGCTCGGCGCCGGGATCTGAAAGCCCCTGCGAGGCCAGATCCGCATAGAGATCGCCGATTTGAGACTCCGGTATCCAGCGGATGATCATGTTCTGATTGATCGTCGTGCGGATGTTGCCGTTGGAATAGCGATCCGCCAGATCGGCAATGTGCAACATCTGCCCCGCCGTCAGATCCCCCATGAACAGCTTGATGACCGCCGCGGCGTAGCCTGTCTGCTTTTGAGGGACCACATTCGTCCGCTTCCACATTTCAAACGGCGTTTCCTGTTGCATGCCGTGCACATGGCCATTGGTCTGGATCCCGCTTGCTTTCGAGCTCTTGGACGTCGGCATGATCAATGCCACGGGCTCGTCTTGGTGCTGCAACAGTTTGAGCGGTTCATTGTTCGGTCGGGCGTATCCCATCGAGACGTACGTCTCTTCCCAGCGCCGTCTGAATTCGGAAAACCCTAGCCTTTCGATGACGAACTTCATGCGCGCCTTGTTGCGATTCTTTCTGTTGCCCAACGTATCGAACACCTTGATCACAGCTTCAATGCTGGGAATCAGCTCTTCCATCGGCGTGAACTCGCGAAGTACTTGTGCAATGCGTGGGGCTGAACCGAGGCCACCTCCGGCAACCATTCGGAAACCGATCGTGCCGTCTTCTTTCTTCGCGGCGAGCAGCCCGATATCGTGGATCGGTGTCAGGGCGCAGTCGTGTTTGCAGCCGGAGAAGGCGATCTTGAACTTGCGGGGCAGACTCTGGTTGAGCGGGTTCCGCAACAGATGATAGGCCACGGTCTTGGCATAGGGCGTGATGTCAAAGACCTCTCCCTGGCACACACCGGCAAGGTGGCAGCCCGTCACGTTCCGGACCGTGTTGGCACAAGCCTCCCGAGTCGTCAGGCCGACCTCCGCCAAGCCTCGCATGATCGTGGGCACATCCTTCAGTTCCGCAAAATGCAACTGGATGTCCTGACGCGTCGTCACATGCCCGACGCCAGTTGTATAGCGTTCCGACAGTTCCGCGACACGCCGTAGTTGATTGGCCGTGATTCCACCGAACGGAATCTTGATGCGGACCATTTGGACCCCGGGCTGGCGTTGTCCGTAGATTCCATACTGGAGGCGAAAGGGTTTGAAGAGATCATTGACGATCTCTCCAGACAGCATGCGCATGGCCTCCTTCTCGAAGGTCTCGATTTCTTCCAAAATTGTGGGAGGAATCGGCTGGATCTGAATGGAAACAGAGCTGGTTGACGGCTGGCTCATGGCTAACCTCAAATGTGGTACATCAGAGTCCGTTGCTGTTCGAGTTGACGTTGTTGTCCGGCTAATTCTTCGACAGTGATGGCCTCTAGCACCTGACGTTCGGCTTTGTACACGCGATCCCAAACCTTCGCCAGTAAGGCATTGGATTTTCCCGAATGTCGAAGATGGTTTTGTCCATTCAATCCTGCGACAGGAAGAAAGGGTCCATCGAGGGCTTCAAGGATTTCTGCAACCGACAACTCCGACGCTTTCTTGGAGAGCACGTAACCGCCTTGAGCGCCTCTTAGACTTGACACCAACCCCGCTCTCTTCATTGCGTGCAGTACCTGCTCCAAAAATCTGGCTGGTATTCCCTGCCTTCTCGCGATGGATTTCGCTTGAATCGGGGCGGATCCATTTTGCATGGCGAGGTCGACCGCCGCCATGATTCCGTAAGTAGATCGAAGAGATACCTTCATTCCTCAGTATTCCGGTCGGAATTAAATTAGACTTTTATACCTCTACCTCGTCCTTACTGTCAAGGGCCCCACAAAGGCGACGTGCCCAGCCGCTGTTCATCTCATCACGCCTAACACTTTCTCACTTCGTTTCTCGATAAAAACTGGACCGTGCAGACCAATGGAGACTGACCAGGTTCGACGTGGCACTTTGTAACCCCTGTCGATCCGTCCCTACTGACCCAGTGATCTCTGGACGTTTCGAAGAACAAAGCACAACGTGAACTTCATCACGAACTGGAGAATGAATGATTGATGACAAAATTCATCATTTCGCATGCGTAGTTTTTCCTGAGCCGAAATTTCTTCATTGACATCAAATCGGCTCTGGGCAATAATCCGGCCCTCTTCTTCAGGTGATGCTTTCATGACGCTCTCTTCTTCGGTCTTCAGCATCTTATTGCTCAGCGGCGATTCAGACATCCAAAGCCAGTTCAAGCAAGCGTTCAAAGACGCGACGGTGACGATGGCAAAGGACGCAGCAACATTGCCGCGTGACGCCGCGAAACGCACATTCGACGCCGTGATCGTCGAATCAAAACCGGGAATTCAAAACGGCACGACCGCTCTCCCTCATCATGTCGATCTTTCCCGAACACTGGTCATCACCGGCTCCAGACCGGTGTTGAAACGTGCCTCCAAATTCATGCAGACGATGGCCCGCAACAAGGCAGCCTCCAGCGGTATTGCTCCGCTATCGCTCGAAGACTATGTGGAATGGAAGATGGGAGACTTTGTGAAGGGTATGCGCAATGGGTCTGGGCGCAATCTGCATCCGATGCTGATTTCTGCTATCGAACGTCCGTTAATCGCCCGTGCCCTTCAAGAGACGAAAGGTAATCAGATTCAAGCGGCCGAATTGCTCGGGTTAAATCGCAATACTCTTAGAAAAAAGATCCACGATCTGCACATTCCCGTAAAACGTGAGCGGTCCAGACAGGTGCGGGAGGTCTAGGAGAACAGGGCTTTTCATAAATCGAGCAGCCCATTCAAGAGTGTGTAGCAGGAAGGTGTGGAGGCTAGTTTCTTAACCTATACGACAGGAGGAAATGATGACGAAAGAAGAATTAATTGCAAAGATGGCAACGTCTGCCGGCATCACCAAGGTGGCCGCAGGGAATGCACTTCATGCCTTTACGGGCGCCGTCACCTCTTCGCTCAAGAAGGGGCAGCGGGTGTCGCTCGTCAACTTCGGGACCTTCACGATTTCGAAGCGCAAGGCGCGTATGGGCCGCAATCCACGGACCGGTGAAAGCTTGCGGATCCCGGCAGCCAAAGTGCCAAAATTCTCGGCAGGCAAAGTATTAAAGTCGGCGGTCCGATAACTGGGCCGAAACACCCGCGCGTTCATGCAAAAGAGAAGGCGGCGTGCTCAGAATTTCAGCACGCTCCCTTCTCTTTTGCATTTCTTGACACCTTGGGCGGGGCTATATTAGCATGCGCGTTTGGACGATAGGCGCGTAGCTCAGGGGGAGAGCGCTACCTTGACACGGTAGAGGTCGACGGTTCAAGACCGTCCGCGCCTACCATCTCGCTGAGGGCATCTGACCGCCTCGTGCGGTTGGGGTGCCTTTCGTGTTTTTGTATCCTATGGCGATACAAGACATTTTCCTTCCCTTGTAGGATTCGGCCATTTCAGGAATCTCTGCAAGGAGTCGCCCTACGTCTAAAATAGGAAGAGAGCCGTTTGTGCCAAAAGTCACCCTCAAGAATGGAAAAAGCTTCGAAGTGCCTTCCGGCCAGAGTGTCGCCCAAGCGCTTGCTGCAGGCGGGATCACTGTCGGTCCCGATCTGCTCGCAGCGACCGTCAATGGACAATCGACAGATTTGTCTGCTCCGTTGACCGTCGATGCGACCATCGAACCGCTTCGCTTCGATAGCGCGGAAGGGCGCGAAGTGTACCGCCACAGCAGCACTCACATCATGGCTCAAGCCGTGAAGGAACTCTTCCCGACCGCACAGCTGACAATCGGGCCGGCGCTCGAGGACAGCTTCTACTACGACTTCGCCTATGATCGGCCGTTTACACCCGAGGATTTGGAAAAAATCGAAGAACGCGCCCGTGAGATTGCGAAACGAAAGCTTACGATCACTAGGCGGGAATACACCAAGCAGGACGCGATCAAGTTCTTCAAGGACCGCGGCGAGCACTACAAAGTTGAGCTGATTGAAGGTTTCCCGGACGGAGAGCCGATTTCGGCCTACACACAAGGCGAATTCATCGATCTCTGCCGTGGCCCACACTTGCCGTCGACCGGTCATGTGGGGGCCCTCAAACTGTTGACGACGGCAGGAGCCTATTGGCGCGGGGATGAACGCAATCCGATGCTTCAGCGGATCTACGGCACGTCGTTCCCGACCAAGGCGGAGCTCGACGCACATCTGGCCCGGCTGGAAGAAATTAAGCGGCGGGATCATCGAAAGGTCGGGAAGGAGCTGGATCTGATTTCCATCCAGGATGAAATCGGACCGGGCCTCGTGCTGTGGCACCCCAAAGGAGCGGCCATCCGTCTGCTCATCGAAAATTTCTGGCGTGAACAACATATCAAGGGCGGGTACGAGCTAGTGTATTCGCCTCACGTAGCGCGGCTGGACCTTTGGAAGACCAGCGGGCATGTCGACTACTATCGCGAAAACATGTTTCCCTCCATGAAGCTGGAGGGCAGCGAATATCAGCTGAAGCCGATGAACTGCCCCTACCACATTATGATTTACAAATCCCACCTGCGCAGCTATCGCGACCTCCCTGTTCGGTACGGCGAACTCGGGACAGTCTATCGCTACGAACGGACCGGCGTCCTGCATGGCTTGCTGCGCGTGCGCGGTTTTACCCAGGACGACGCCCACCTGTTTTGCCGGCCGGACCAGATCGAAACCGAGGTCAGCCGCGTGCTGGATTTCACTTTCTTCATTCTACGCACGTTCGGATTCACCGAATTCGAAGTATTTCTGTCGACCAGGCCTAAAGAGTCGGTCGGAGCCGACGAACATTGGACCCTCGCCACCAGTGCGTTGGAAGCAGCGATTAAGAGTCGAAACATTGCCTATCACCTGGACCCAGGCGGGGGTGCGTTCTATGGTCCGAAAATTGACATCAAAATCAAGGATGCACTGGGCCGTTCCTGGCAATGTTCGACCGTTCAAGTCGACTTCAACAACCCGGAACGGTTCGAGCTGAGTTACATTGGCGAAGACGGCAAGGCCCACCAACCGATCATGATCCACAGAGCCTTGATGGGCTCGATCGAGCGATTCTTCGGGATTCTGGTCGAGCATTATGGCGGCGCGTTTCCGACGTGGCTGGCGCCGGTGCAAGCCGTGGTCATGGCCATTACGGACAACCAGCGTGAATTTGTCGCGAACGTAGTCGCGGAAATGAAGGCGGCCGGATTCCGCGTTGAAGCAGACCTCCGCAACGAGAAGATCGGGTTGAAAATCCGCGAGGCGGAAAAGGCTAAGACGCCGTTCATGTTCGTCGTCGGCGATCGGGAAGTGCAGAGCGGGACCCTCTCCGTCAGGGGACGGAGCGGCGCAAATCTCGGCACAATGACCGTCGCCGGCGCATTGGATCTGCTCAGGGCCGAAGTCAATAAGGCAGGGCAGCAACTTTCACCCACGTCATGAGAGGTGGCCTATCGTCCCCAAACTACGCGTAAACCGCGAAATTCGCGTCCGTGAAGTCAGAGTGATCGGTCCAGAAGGCGAGCAGCTCGGCATTCTACCCACTCCTGAGGCGTTCAAGCAGGCGCAAGAGACCGGATATGATCTGGTGGAAGTTGCCCCCACGTCGGTGCCGCCTGTGTGCCGCATCATGGATTATGGGAAATACAAGTACGAACTCAGCAAGAAGGACCATCAGAGCCGACGGCACCAAAAATCGACGCAGGTCAAGGAAATCAAATTGCGCCCTCGGACGGATAAACACGATTTGGAGATCAAGATCCGCCAAATCAAGGGGTTCTTGGAAGAGGGCAACAAGACGAAGGTGGTCTTGACCTATCGCGGACGCGAGATGGCCAATCAGGAAATGGGACGGGTCGTCATGAATTCGGTGATCGCGGAATTGTCGGACACCGGCACCATTGAGTACGCGCCACGAATGGAAGGGCGCAGCTTGATCATGATCGTCGCTCCTAAAGGCTAGGACAGAACGCAGGAACGTTTAACCAAAGGATTGCATGATGAAAATGAAGTCACATAGCGGAGCCAGCAAACGGTTTCACAAGACCGGCACGGGGAAATTCATGCGGAAGAAAGCCGGCAAGCGGCATATTCTGACGAGCAAGAATCGGGAGCGGAAACGGAGACTGAGCGGATCCGTCGTCGTTGATGCGACCAAATCGAAAGCCCTCGGTCGGTTGCTGCCGCACCTATAACCTTGATGATCCATCGCAACTAAAAGGAGTACGAGTCATGCCACGCGCAAAAGGTGGGCCAAAAACGAGAGCGAGACGGAAGAAACGGCTGAAGCTGGCGAAAGGACAATACGGTGCCAAGAGCCGGTTGTTCCGCTCAGCCACGGAATCGGTCGATAAGGGACAACAGTACGCCTATACCGGGCGCAAGAATCGGAAGCGGGACTTCCGGCAACTGTGGATCGCGCGCATTAGCGCGGCCACGAGGGCGCACGGTCTCACCTACGGCCGCTTCATCAATGCCCTGAAAAAAGCAAACGTGCTACTGGATCGGAAAGTGCTCTCCGATATGGCCATTAAGGATGCCACCGGATTCGAGCAACTAATCGGCCTCGCCAAGCAGCACCTGAGCCCGGCAACGGCCTAGTCTTCAAGGACTCCCGAAAAAGAGTGGAGAGCGACGGTCGCTCTCCACTTCACTAGGTCTCAGTGAGTTGAGACAGGTTGACGTCAAAGGCCACGACCGGCACGGCGATCTGCCACTGTTCGAGGACTTCGGGGTGGACTTCACCGATGACGCCGAGGGGTTTGCCAGAGACGACAACCCTCCCCGCACGGCCTTCGAGGAAAGAAGGATGTTGGACCGGCTCCAGGCTGTACTCCTTCCCTAAATGGTAGAAGAGCACATCCAGGCAGGAATGGATTTCAGAAAAATGCGCGGTCGCATGGGCCATCATGGCGCCCAAAACGGTTTCCGTCCGGGAGCCTAGTTCATGTGTGCGATCGGGAATCGCCACATCGCCCGCTTCGAACAAACGGTGCGGGTAAAAGGCCCGGCTCGAAGCCGCTTCGACGCGCAGCAGTGAGGGCAGCATCCACTGTCGCAGGCAGGAGAAGCTCAACGACATCACGTTGTCAACTTCCACCATCTCTCCCCATGCCGTGTCACCCAGACGCATCGCATCGCGATAGTGCTCCGGCGACCCAAGAATGTTGGAGATGATTTCTTGAAACCCTAGCCCGACCATTAAGTCTCTCGCACGATCTGAGGTTTGCTCGATTCTCGACAGTCCGCCCACGGTAAATTGTGCCGGCATCAGGGGAGAGAACTCTGCATAGCCGCGACTCATTGCTACGTCTTCTACGACGTCCATGGCGTGCATGAGATCATGGCGATAGGGCGGTAACTTCGCTTTCACAGTCCCGTTTCCCGCTGAGACGTCATAGCCGTACGCTTCGAGAGCCTGCTTCACCGTCTTCGTGCCGATTTCCTGACCGAGTGCCTGCTCAATCGTTTTGATTGGAATCGTTCTACGTTTCCCAAGATCTTGCGGCGTGATGACCCGTTTTCCCAAGGGCGTGTTTTTGGGATAGCGCACTTCGATTGGCTCGATGGTCGCTCCGCGATCGGCCAGATTCGCGGCAAAGATATTCAAAGTCAGTACGACCATCGACTGGTCGGTTCCCGTCACTTCCACAAAGAGCTCGTCGTCGCCCAACCGCACTTCGCCGATCTCCCGGCTGTTGATAATCGGCGGGAAAGACAAGGGCTGCTTGTTCGCGTCGCGGAGAATCGGCAAACGGCTCTGCCCCGCCAGGATATGACCGTGCTCCAGTCCTTTAGGGTGAACCAAAAGGATTTCCGACAAGGTCATCACGGTCTCCATACCCAGGGGAGTGAATCGCACCTCATCGGGTCTCACCAATTCATAGGTCACGGGGAATTGAATCTTCTGCAACTGATACAGCCCGATGGAGACCGTTTTCCGCTTGTGTCCGAAGATATCGGCCAGCTTCTCTTGTGTCTGGATAAGTTGGGCCAAGCCTTCACCAGTGACACGGTACCCCTTGGCCGTGCAGGCGGCAACATAAGGACGCACCTGTTCCAGTCCTGGTGCCACGATGAGATGTTCGATGGCTTTTGGCTTCCTGGTGAAGAAGGGGTAGGCCTTCGGCTTTCCCTGTTGTTTGATGCGAATTTGCCGCGCAATTCCTTCACAGCACCAGAGATCCGGCCGGTTGCTGTCTTGGAGTTCGATGCGCAACTCGCCCGTTTCGGCGTTGTGATCCTTCAACTCGCCCTTCACAAGCATGAGCCAATCTTCCAGCTGCTCGATCGATACCGGACGCTTCGCGCGAGCGCCTCCGAGAAGCGATTCGAGATCGTCTCTGAAGATTGAAATCGTGGGCATGTTAAAACGATCCTCTGGTCGAGCGAATCCATTCCAGATTATCGGTGAACAACTCGCGAATGTCATGAATCCCGAGCGCCACCATCGCCATGCGGTCTAGTCCAAGGCCCCAGGCAATCACCGGCACGTTCACGCCCAATGGTAAAGTGACCTCCGACCTGAAAAGTCCGGCTCCCCCAAGCTCCATCCATCCGAGACGGGGATGGCGCACGTGCATCTCAACGGATGGTTCCGTGAAGGGGAAATAGGCCGGCAGGAATTTCACTTCCTTCGCCTGGGCCACTTCTCGCGCGAACAGATTCAGCAACCCCAGCAACGTCCGAAAGTTGATATACTCACCGAGCACGATCCCTTCCACTTGGAAAAAATCCGTCGCGTGCGTCGCATCGACCTGATCATAACGGAAGCATCGGGCGAGGGAAAAATACTTTCCCGGCACCGCCGGCGCTGAGGCCAGTGTCCTCGCAGACACCGCCGTACCTTGACTCCGGAGCACGAGTCGCTTGGCCCGTTCAGCGTTGAAGGCATACTTCCAGCCGGTCGATCCGGTCTTGCCGCCATCCTGATGGGCCTTCATGACGTTCGTCCGGAAAGGCTCGGCGATCTTCGTCGCATGAGTCGGGTGCTTCACGAAGTAGACGTCATGGATATCGCGTGCGGGGTGAAACTGCGGCATGAACAGTGCGTCCATGTTCCAAAACTCAGTTTCGACAAGCGACCCACGCATCTCCTGAAATCCCATGCTCACGAGTTTCGTCTTGACCTGGTCCAAAAACTCCCGATAGGGATGTTTCTTCCCCATCCCGATTCGAGGAGCCCGCAGGCTGATGGTGTATTTTCTGAATCGTTTCGTTCGCCAGCTTCCGTCCTTCAGTAACTCCGGGCTTAACTGCGAGACTTCTTCGGCGACTCCCTGACTCAACAAGTGTTCGCCCGCCTCGACCCCGGGAACCGAAAGTTTAAAGGATCGGGCGATCCTATCATCCACTCGGAATGGTTCTTTGGCATTGCCTCGCTTGACGGCATAGTCCTGAATAATCTGCCGATCGACGTCGGAAAATGTTTCCAATTCGCGATGACCTTCGTGGAGCTGCTGCAACAGTGCTCTCACCCGCTCGGCCGTCGGGCTTGGACGGCCGGTCGATTCGATGCAGCCGCCTTGCACGATTAACAAGACACCTTCTTTCTTCAGCCGCCCGACCGCTTTACTCACATCCGATGGGTCGAGTCCTTCTTTCGATTGCAGATCTTGGATCGTGAGCCGCTGTCCGGTTCCCGCCGCATTCCTGGCCGCCTCCAATACACCTTCGATCGGCGATTGCCTTGCATAGTACTGTTCGCCGATTGAGGTGAGAGACACCACGGGGGTGACGGTCTCTTTCTCGATCACCAGCAAGGATTTGGCGAGCAACCACTCGATGGCCATGCTGAGTTGCGAAGGTTCAAGAGCGGTTTTCGCGGCGAGTTGCTCTGTGGTCAGGACAGTCTGCGACTCAAAGGCCAAGATCACCTTGATTTCGAGAGGGTGCAGGCTGTCAATGAGGGAAGAAATATTCACCCGAAGGCCTACCGATGCGCGGACACCGGGTGCCCGGCCGCCCGCAGCGCGGCGATCGTCGCCGCATAATCTCGGCCGCAGAAGATGGCAGATCCGGCGACAAGCACGTCCGCTCCGGCAGCTAGGATTTGGGCCGCATTGTCGACCTTGACACCGCCGTCAACTTCAAGGAGCGCGCGACTACCTGCTCGATCGATCATCTGGCGCGCCGTAGCGATCTTCCGGAGGCAGGATGCGATGAATGTTTGTCCGCCAAATCCCGGGTTCACCGACATGATGAGCACCAGGTCCACGTCGGGAAGAATTTCTTCAATAGTGTGCAGGGAGGTCGCGGGATTGAGCGTGACACCGGCTTTGACGCCATGTTCCTTGATGACTTGCACCGTCCGATGCAGATGCGTGCAGGCTTCGACGTGCACGGTCAGATAGTCGGCTCCGGCTGAGGCAAAGTCGGCGATGAAGGCATCGGCATTCGTGATCATTAGATGAACGTCGAGTGGAAGTTTCGTGACTTTTTTCAGCGATTCGACGATCGGCGGTCCCACCGTCAAGTTCGGAACAAAGTGTCCGTCCATGACGTCGACGTGCAACAGATCTGCGCCGCCTCGTTCGACAGCGGCCACTTCATCGGCGAGTCGGGCGAAGTCAGCGGAGAGGATCGAGGGAGCAATGAGAATCTGCCTGGTCATGTTTCCACTCTTTTCAGACGAGCAGCATAAAATCCGTCCATTGAGAGGCAGTTGCCCATCGTCGAGAGGTCCCCTCGTTCGGTGAGGAACCTCTGTCCCGCTTCAGGCAGCCAAGGCGCCACAGACTCGCGACGGAATCCCGCATGGGCCCGCAAGAATTGGTCGATGACGGATTCGTTCTCTTCCGGTTCGGTTGAACACGTACTATAGACTAGCACCCCGCCGGGTCGCAAGCACGGAGCCACCGATTCGAGTATCTGGAACTGCACTGTGTGATGGCGTTCGAACGCCTCGCTGTCCTTTCGCCACTTGGCTTCCGGATGCCGGCGCAGCACTCCCAGGCCGCTGCATGGAGCGTCCACGAGAATCCGATCAAACTGCATGGCTTGACCCGTTCCTTTGCCGGCTGGCTTCATCGCCTTCCGCCATGCTGATTGATCCCTGATGTCACTCACGATCGGGACGATGCTTTGGATTTTCAGTCTGTAGCAATTGCTTCGCAGAACCTCCTGACGAGCGCCTCCCCGATCAACCGCATAGATCGCACCCTGGTCTTGCATCAGTTCAGCGAGATGGGAGGTCTTCCCGCCCGGTGCCGCACAGGCATCAAGCACGACATCCCGCGGATGGGGGTCGAGCAGGGGAGGGATCAACTGCGCCGCTTCATCCTCCACATAAAACTGGCCTTCTGCAAAACCGGGAAGGGATGGAACTGGTCCGCCGTCTTCAAGCGTGATGCCGACCGGACTGACGCTCGTCGGCCTCGCGCCTATGCCGGCCTCTTGCAGTCGTGTCAGGAATTCGTTTCGTGTAATCTGCAATCGATTCACGCGGAGTGTCACTGGCGGAACCAGGCTGGTCTGTTCGCAAGCCGCTTCTGCATCAGTTATCCCGAGTCGTTCAATCCAGCGCCGGCTCAACCATTCAGGAACGGAGTGCCGCACGGAAAGCGCTTGGGCCGCATCGACGTTGGTCGACGGCCATGGCCGGCTCGGCTCACGGACAAGCGTACGCAGGACCGCGTTCACGAGCCCGCTCCAATCCCGCTTCAATCTTCGACTCTGTGCCTTGGCAATCTTCACGGATTCGTTCACCGCTGCCGATTGAGGGACGCGATCCAGAAAGAGAAGCTGATAGGCCCCCAGCCTGAGCAGCATCTGCACCGCGACAGGCAGGCGAGGCAGCGGCTTATCCAGTATCGGTTCCAATCGCCAATCGATCGTTCCTAAACGACGCAAGACGCCGTAGGTGAGCTCAACAGACAAGGCTCGGTCTCGACTATCGAGCGGAGTTCGAGTGAGGACACGATCCAGGAGCACATCGATGCCTTCATCCGATTGCACTGACTCCACGAGCACTGAAAGGGCAATGGACCGCGCGGAGTAAGGCTGGCTCAGACCGTCTGAAGGTTGAAAGGTCGATGGCATAGAAAAAAGTTTGGGAGCGGGAAGGTCAAACGGTAATTAGCTCGCTGATTGACTCAATCGCAGGCCGGCCTGGATAGGATGGCCTGCGAGATATTGTGCCACCAGCATCCGACGGCTATTGGCCGGTTGGAGTTCCTTGATCGCGAGTACCCCTTGCCCAGTCCCTACATGAATGGCATCTTTCGTGACTGCCTCGATCTGACCGGGAGCCAGTGATGTTGCCTCATTCATTGGGATAGCACGACAGATCACCCAACGGTCCGCCCCGAGGAATGTGTACGCGCCGGGCCAGGGTGTGAGCCCCCGAATCCGATTGGCGATCGTCTTCGCCGGCACGGTCCAATCGATTGCTCCATCTTCTTTTTTCAAGAGCGGAGCCAGCGTCGCCTGACTATGGTCTTGCGGACGGGGAACCAACGTGCAGGCCTTCAATTGCGCGATGGTTGTGATCAGTAAGCGCCCGCCGAGTTCTGCCAACCGAGGAGACAAGCTTCCGGCCGTATCCTCCGGTGCAATGGGTATTTGTTCTTGCAGCAATATCGCGCCGGTATCCATCCCTTCATCCATCAGCATGGTCGTGATGCCGGTTTCTGTTTCACCATTGATGAGGGCCCACTGGATCGGACCAGCTCCCCGATACTTCGGCAGTAAGGATCCGTGCACGTTGACACAGCCCTTGGGCGGGAGCGACAGGATCGCGGGTGGCAGGATGCGGCCGAACGCAGCGACGGCGATGAGATCAGGCTTCCAAGCCGCCAACGCCGCCAGGAAATCAGGATCCTTCATTTTCGTCGGCTGCAAGACAGGAATCTGCTCCCGCCGGGCGACGAGTGTAACCGGTGAAGGCGTGAGCAGTTGACCGCGGCCTTTCGGACGATCCGGCTGCGTCACGACACCGACAACCTGGTCGTCCGATTTCAGTAAGGCCTCAAACGAAGGCACGGCGAAATCCGGTGTACCCATGAACACAATGCGCATGTTACGGCTTTAGCATTCATGCGATACGAAAGCAACGGGAGCAAAGGGTTGGTTTGACTTGCTCGGAATCGCTTTGTTACTATCCGCGCGCGGGGTGGAGCAGCCTGGTAGCTCGTTGGGCTCATAACCCAAAGGTCGAAGGTTCAAATCCTTCCCCCGCAACCAAGCCTTTCAGCTACTTAGCAACTCACACTCATCGAAACTCCTCCCCAAGCGGCTCAATTGTCCGTGTCACTGTCCATGTCGATCATTTGGAGCATTGAGTGGACGCTCTTCCAAAGAAGGCCTAAAACGCCCTCGCGCAGTAGGTCAGTTCTCTCAAAGTCTTAGAGTCAGAGCCCGAGGACCCTTGCATTAAGATCTCTTTCTCACCCGCGTTCCAAAAATGAATGCATAACGCCGTGACGGTTGGTAAGTTTCGTTGCGCGTTGTCCACTTCAATTGTTGTAGGGTGGCTGGTCTGGCCTACCACCATCACCCGGTTTCCTCTACGAAGGAATAAGGGATCGACCATAGCTCCATAAAGGATGACGAATTCACCAAGTGATTTTCCCTCTTCAGGTCCGTCAGTCGGATGTTTGGCAATCGGGAGTTGAGCCGTAACGATTTTAACCGTGCCCGCCTCTATATCGGCGCGAAGGATGCGTCCGCCAAGTTGTATCTTCCGCTGAGAACCTTGATCGGGAAGCATCTGCCAATGTGAAAAATCAAAGTTGGGCTCAACGCCCTCCAGAGTCCCATAAGGAAAGACAGAGGGCGTACAAGCGCCAAGCAGGAGAAGACATCCTATGGCGATGTGAAAGCGGCTCATTGATGAGACCTCCTTCTCAAATGTTTGCAACGTTTCTACACACGCTCGCTTAACCAAGCGTGTGTCGTACCACCTAATACTAGGCAGGGACATACTAATGCCCACTCGCCTGGCCTGAACAGGCGGGAGGGTCTCCTTTCCATGTGCGTTGAAGGTGTTACTTTGCAGATAGAGTGGGTTGGAAATAAGATAAGAGGACGGACAGACAAAGAAGCCTTTGATCCCTCTTAAGGCCATACTGAACTACTGGCCTTTAGGGTTCTGCCGATGCGCCAAGTACGGGCGTTTGCTGACCAACCCTTAGAGGAAGCTCTAGGCTGCTGCAGCCAAGGGAAGCTTCTCTTGCCTTTTCTTCTGTCTCAACTCAATACTAACAGCTATTAGGCATCCAAGCAGCAATGCCGCTCCTCCTGCGAGGAGCCCATTGATGAGCGTGCGGGGTCGACTTTTCCGTTCTGCAGGAATGGCATAATCGAGCACCTGTACAGTCGGCGTGTCTCGTGCCTCCGTGAGCTTGGCCTGCTCAAATTGTGTGGTCAATAAGGTATAGAGAGTTTCTTGCACCTTCAGGTTTCGCATAAGCCGTCCGTAATCGAGTGCTAAGCTCGGCACGGCGACGATCGCAGGATGCAGTTGCTCTCCCGGCATCCGCTTGCCGCTCTTCCCCGACTCCATCAGTGCGAGCTGTTTTCGTAGTTCATCAATACTGGATCGCACCCGGGAAATTTCAGGGTTCTCTTTTGACAGATACGTCCCCATCACTTGCATTTGAACTTCCTGCGCCGTAATTTGGGCCTGGAGAGTCGCAGCGGCTTCCATCATGGCTTTGGATTGCACATCGATGGCCACCGCCTTATTTTTTGTTTGAAACTCCTTGAGAGCCTCCTCGGCCTGAACGAGCGCCTCGACCGTCTCCTTCAGCCGGCCCTCGACAAACTTGCGATTCTCGCTAGCCTTACTGATTCCCATGGTCCGATTCAGTCGGTCAAGATTTTCCACGTAGAAATTGGCTATTTCCGCAGCGAGCGCCGGATCTCTATCCTCGATGGTTACCCTGATCACTTTTTCTTTTGTTACGGCAATACGCGTGATTCCCTCCAGCTTGGTTCGTGCATCTTGCATGAACTTGACTTCATAGCGGTCAAGAAGGTTGAACCGTCTTACCACTTCGTCGGCCATCGTGCGGGACTTCAAAATCGAAATGAAGATATCAGTGGGCGTCGCAGTCATCCCAGGTAGGTTGACCCCCAACGTCTGTGCCGTACTCATCGCGCTGCTGGCAGCCAACAAGGACCCCAGGCCGCCGTCCCTGCTCTCAAGTTGTGGCAAGATGGTTGCCGTCGATTCGTAGATCTTCGGCAGCAGGAGGCTAATGCCAATTCCCCCTCCGATCCCCACAATTGCAAATATCATCAGTAGTCGTAGCCGCTTCCTCAGGACGGAGACCAGGTCGAACCAATTGGGCTCACTGCTCCAAGTCAATGCGTAGCCGGATGAAGTTGAGTTAGACGGTTCTCGCTCGAATGCCTGGTTCTGATTCATGATGGTTGCTGGTGAGGACGTCACAATCCGATGGCCACCGGCGAAGGCTAATTCAGCAATTCTCTTTTCCGGAACGACCGGATGAGATAAGTCAATGTCGTCGATGCTTTACCGTCCTATGACCGCGATAGCCGCTGCCGCGAGCGCCGTACTACCAATGATACTGGCGATGGATTGCCAAAGAGGCAATGACCTGGTCTTCGGTTCAATATGCTCAGGCACGACAATGGTGTCACCCACCGAAATGATCCGCGCCCGCGTATACCCGCCCTCAGCGCCGCCATTTGCCCTAACCAGGTACACTTCCTTTTCGGCCGCTGTCGATAGGAAGCCGCCGGCCTGATGGACGTAATCCTCAAGGTCGAGGTCCTCGCGATGGAGGACGGTCGTCGGATTCCTGACCGCTCCAATGATATTTACGATCGCTGGACGAATAGGGATCGTAATCTGATCACCATCCTCCAACACCGCATCGCCCTCGCCTCCCTCCAGTGTTTCGATGGTGTCGGCCTTGACGACGACACGTCCGATAGGAAGACGATTCGCTAACTGGTCAAGTGCTTGAAGTTGTATCTGTAACGTCGCAGCTTCTCCTCCTTGCGCACTCAATTGGCCAGGAACAGGAGCGGCCCCGGCACTATAGCTGGCGGCCTCTGATATCAGCCGTTGTTTCTGGGCTGCCACGAACTTCTCGAGTTCAGTGGCCTGCAATCGCTTGACGGACTCGCGTATGAGCACCAGGCCTTGAGGGAAAGCTCTCGCCGTAGCCCCTCCGGCTCGCTTGAGGACCGATGATAACCGCTCCCCACTCTCGATCGCATAGAGGCCGGGTCGTTTGATCTCTCCTGAAAGCGAGACACTTCGAGTGAGACGAACCTGAGTCGCCACCACCACCTTATCCAGCCGGCGAAGTTCCAGATTGTCCTGTTTTCCTTGGAACACCTCTTTCAAGCTAATCGGCATGATCGTCGTTTCATAGGTCAGCGGATCGGTCCTGACCAATTCAGCTTTGTCCAGAAATGAATCGACGAGGAGCTGATCAGGCGTGACTAAATCCATGAGCCGCATGCCTGGCTTGAACTCATATGGGCCCGGCGACCGAACGGCACCGGAAAGAGTCACGGCATTCTCAATTTGTATCGGGATGGAGGCGATTCTCACGAAATCACCATCGCTGATCAGCGAGGCAGCTTGAGAACCGTTCGACTTCTCACCTCCATTGGAGGTTGCTTCTAGGGAAACATCCAGAATTACCCGTTTCTTTCCGGCTTCCAACCGAAAGATTTGTGCGTGGCTTCGGTCCGCCGAAGGCTGCAACCCGCCGGCAAGTTCAAGCAACTCCGGGAGTGTTGTCCGATCTTTCAGTTCAAAAATGGCTGGGCGCCTGACCGGTCCTCCGACGGCCGCCACCGAACCGATCGGCGGAACCACAATGGTATCTCCTGATTGGAGGTGAATATCGTGGCTGCGATCTCCACGAATGAGAAAGTGATAAAAGTCCAGTTCAGCGACGGTCTTGTTCCCTCGTACGACCTGAATGCGGCGAAGGGAACCAGATTTCGCTGGACCACAGGCTGCATAGAGAGAATGGGAAGCCGTGGCAAGCGAACTGACCTCGTACGCCCCCGGGCGGATGACCTCGCCCACCACAAACACCTTCATCGTGCGGAGCCGTGCCATCGCGATATGCAAGTCGAACCGCTTGAGCAAGCTGCTGAGCCTGGCATGAAGAATCTGGTTCACTTGGGCAAAAGTCGATCCAGCGACCGGAATTGATCCGACCTGCGGAATGAAGATCGTTCCGTCTCGCTCGACTGAACTGATGTAGCTGCGATTCAGGCTCGATTCCGGCACATTCCAAATGTGAATCGACAATGTATCGTCAGGACCTAGCACATAATCAGGACCGACGGGGACATCCATCACCGGTTGGATGCCGGAAAATCCGACGTCGAAGAAGTTATACCCGAATTGCTTGAGTTGGCCTGTCATACCTTGCAAGAGAAAGAACTTGGAAAAAGATTCTTCGATTGTCAGCGGCGATCCGGGATCGACACGAAATTGTCCTGGAAGGCCTGAAGTCACAGCACCTTGTCCGCCCAGTTGGCCGGTGACCATCGGGCTCAGTAGTCCTGGATGGCTGGGAAGACCAACGGCTCCTCCTTGCTCGTTCGACGACGAGCTGCTTGACGAAGCTGCGCTCTTTGTCCCCTGATTTGTTGCACTACCTCCAATCTGTAACGATCCCGCAGTCGGTTGGAATCCGGACGAACCTGGCCCGGTGCGAGCAAGTGGCTGATTGGACCCCATCTGTGGGACGACTCCGAGCGCGGAGAGTCTCTCGGCCCCTCCGGTCGGATCCTGCATCGTTGAAGAAGAGCTGCCTCCGCCGCCTCCTGCCTGCAATGGGCAGGGAAGATGAGAAAGAGTTGTTGGCTTCAGGGCATCGGGATTGGTCATAATTGGCTGTCCCGGCTGAAGCATGGGTACCTGTCCAGGCAAGGTTCCGTAAGGGATCAAGGGTGAACTCCCTCCCCCGATGTTTTGAGCCAGAAGCGTGGGTGGCAGAAGGGTCTGAATTATCAGAACCCACGCAAAGAATCGACACATTCGCGTTGAAATGATCAAGACTACACCTCTGAATCTACCGCTCTATACCGTTTCACGAGATTGACGTTCGTGTGGACCGATTACTTTCGACGCTATCCCATCATCCAAATACCGTCAAGAAAACCACGTAATTCTGCTTAGCAAATTCGACAATTGCTATTGAGTATTTCGTGAACCACTCTCAGTCCGTCGTGGTTCCGTTCAGTTGGTGCCAACACTCAAAACTCTTTCGTGAGCGACATCGAGAGCAAATGGTTGGTCGCAGTCACGTTCGGCGAAAAAGTCTCGACAAACGGGGTCACGGAGCTGATCTGGCCAGGATTCTTAATGCGTTGGTAGGTGTATCCCAAGGCAATTTGGGTTCTCGGTGTCACCCACCAGGTCAGATCAACGGACGTCTCTTGCTTGCGTTCATGGATCGGTTGTCCTTTTCCGCGTTCTTGATAATCCAAATTGGTGCCGAGTTGCAGATTGTCCGTAAGATAACGTGTGCTCCTGATGAAGAGATCGATGCCGTCGGTGCCCATGCTATGGCCGAGCGGAAACCCATATTGCCGCATGCCGTTGGTAAAGGTCCCGTTGTTGTACCAAACGCCGGTCAGGTGGTCGCTCGTTTTTCGACGGGTATAATCCGTATCCGCATATTCGATCCGGAGGTCCGTGCTGTCCCTGGCAAACACCTGTGGAATATAGACACCAGCCAGAAAGGCGGCGCGACTTGGAATGGGAATCTTGCTCCATTTATCTTCCGAACCAAGTTCTCCATAGACTTGCAATCCCGATGGAAAAGGAACCAGATAGGGAACGTGAGGGACCCGTGCTTTGAAATCGACCATGGCTTGTTCATTACAATTTGCCACGCCGGTTTGATTCGGCGGATTTTTGTAGCAGTCGATCAGCGTTCTCGGAAATGAGCCCCCACTTCCTTGCCCGCCGAATTGAGTCAGTCGAGTCAGGCCCAGCTCTAGCCAACCGGTCGGCAGATAACTGAGCCTCAGCCCGAAGATATTTTCATGTGGGAAGGTTTGAGTGCCTTCCAGGCGGCCAAGGAAACTGTTGATTTTCCATTCTCCGAGTTCGCCGAACCGCCACGGCAAACGAAAGGCCTCATCGCTGCCGAGCTTGATCATGTCGAGCGGGAACGCATGGTCGGTAAGCAACAGCGATCCATGATAACCAGGTCCCCACCATTGCGTGCCTCGCCCGGCTTCCAGGGCAATATTCGAGAACGTCAACTTCAGGCTGGCTTCGCGCAGATACACGTTCTGGTCGTTCAGCGACGTGAGCGGACCTACTGTCGGCCCCTGACTGAGCGCATTGACGTTACTGATGAATTTCGGCTGAACCATGAATGTCGCCCAATCTCCCACATCCAGCCATCCGCGCGCATCAGTCTGGTTTTGCACCCCGTTGGCATAGTACTCACCGCCACGATTTTCCCGAAATCGGAATGTTTGCCCATCGCCGACAAAAAACCCATCGACCTCCGATTGCACGCGCGCTCCGTACCGAAACAATCCATTGGGTTCGCTCCCCCGTTTTTTCAGTGTCCCGACAGAGATAAGCTCGGCTCGGAATTCCACCATGAGCCGGTTCAACAGCGGTTCCGCGATGGCCGCTCGCCCGTCTTCGCCGATTTTATCGGCCCGGATGCGGTCAATTGCTCGCGTAATCAGCTTCGCCGCTTCCTTCCGGCTATAGGGTTTCGGAGTCAACAGGGCCTGATCGATGACGCCGAGGACGGTAAGTCGCTCGATCGCGTCATATGCCCAGTGGTGGAGCGGGAGATTCACCGAGGCCTGAACCGGTACAGCGAGGCACAACATCACACACATCGCCAGCAGCAGGAAAATCTGGAATTGATGATTAGAGCGATAGTCGTAACGACAACCCATGAATGTCAACTCTACACAAGCTGATCGATGGCGACGTCTCGTCAGAGGATGAAGAAGGAATGCAACGAAAGAAGCTTTTTCTCCGAATTGCCCCCGACTGAAATCGCTTACATAGCGGTCTTGCGCAATGACGCAATGGCATTCCGAAGACGACCAATCTCTTTACTCCGATCATCTCGTATTCCAGCTCGCCTTGGCTGGATTCCCGTAGCCAGTCCTAGCGACAAGGGCTCGAAGAGATACTCTGACCGGAAGACTTTCACGCCCTGTTCCTGGCAAGTCTCTAATGCCTGCTGCAACCGTGGACCTGTGATCGCCTGCGACGACACGAGAAGCGCCTCAATATGTTTACCCTGCAGAAGGAGGTTGAGATCCCGTCCTGTGCCAATCACGGGAAGGCCGCTGACCACCTGGCCCTGTAATTTCCGGTCATCATCGATGAAGCCGACGGCCTGAAAACCACGAGCAGCATTCTGCCGCAACTCGCGGAGGAGCAAGCGTCCTCCAAGCCCGGCTCCGTAGATCAGAGTCGCGCGCGCCGCAAGCACGGCATGGAACTGTGAATAGTCGACAAGACGATAGGCGCTCCGTAAGCCGCCCATGAGCCATCCCAATAGCAAGGTGTGCACGCCGAAGAGGCTACCCGTGCCGTCGGGCGGCTGATTGATGATGACGAAGGAATACGACAGGGCCCCACCGGCGCCGACAGCAATGGCGACCCGCATTAGATCGCCGATGTCGATGGCACGCCATAGTCCGCGATAAAGACCGCTGACCCAGAAGATGGAGAGCTGCACGAGTGCCACGACCGGAAACATATTGAGATGCCATGCCAGGACGGATGGAGCGGCATTGCCCGCGTCTAAGAGCGCATAGGCGCCCCAATAGGCCAAGGTGATCAGCAGCAGATCGGCAAACCCGAAAAAGAATGACCGATCGAATTTCGGACGATCCACTTGCTCGAAGGCGGAGCCTATCCGTGAGACAGCGCCGTCTAAATATCCCAACTTGGCGATGCCGATCGCCGTCGCAACCGCCACGGTGATAAGCAGAAGTACCGCGTTACGGTACTGCGCGACGACCGACACGAGGGCCAACGTCGATAACGCCGCAGCGGCGGCATAGAGCGACAGCACCGCTCCACGGTGCGAAAGCCCTCGTGCCATCAGCCGATGGTGAATATGATCGCGGTCGGCCATGAACACCTGCTTCAGACCATCGATCATGCTTCTCCACGATCGTGGTTGATCGGTTTTGCAAGAACGGTCGCTGAGCATTCGACGGATCATCGACAAGAGCGTGTCGATAATGGGCACGCCAAGGCTCAGAAGGGGAATGATGACCGCGGTCGCCGTGGCATACTTTTGCGAGCCTGTGACGACCATGACGGCAAGGACATACCCCAGCACTAGACTGCCGGAATCTCCCAGAAAGATTTTTGCCGGATTGAAGTTAAAGGGAAGAAACCCTAGAAGAGCCCCGAGCAACACCACAAGAACCGTGGCGTCGTCCACCGCTCCTGAATAGAAGAAGATCGCCGCACAGGTGGCAGCTGCAATGCTCCCTAGCCCGACGGACAGACCATCCAGGCCGTCGATCAAGTTGAACGCGTTGGTAATACCGACGATCCACAAGATCGTGATAGGAATGGAAAAGAGGCCGAGATTGAAGACGTAATCGCCCGCTAATGCCACCCGATCGAGCTGGACTCCCGACCAGACGGCGATACCGGCGGCAACGAGTTGCGCAAGAAATTTGCTCCTCGCCGAAATCGGAGACAGATCGTCCCACACTCCGCAGAAAAAAATCACCGTGCCTCCCAAACAGAGCGCTTGCCACGTCGTGCTACCCTCCGGGAAAAACTGTGGCGGCAGGAGATCGGTAAGCGATGCCACCAGGAACGTTGCGGCCATGGCACCGACCACCGCCGCCCCGCCGAGCCTGGGGACCGGACTCTGATGCATTTTGCGATCGGCCGGCTGATCGACCGCCCCGAGCCGTGGCGCGATTCTTCGCACTCCTTGCGTAAGAAGAGTCGACAGGGCTGCGGCCATAAGACAAAGGAGCAGCGGGGTTACCAATTGACCACCTTTTCGACAGATGAAGGAGATCCGGCTGAAGGAGCCGGATAGTGGCGAGGCGCGGGCGCCCTCTTGTCCTCATGGCTGCCGAGCAGCTGTACAAACCGACTGGTTCCAAGTGGCCGCGAGCAATGGGCGTCGAAATAGGCGCGGGCGCGCCGGCCATGCTCTTGCATGAGGGCTCCGTCGTCCCGATAGGCAATGAGCGTCTTCACGACAGCTTGATGATCGCCTGGGCGAATGACGACGCCACACTGCGCCTCACGCACGATGCTCGCCGCTTCGCTCTCCTCCGGTCCGATGAAAATGACTGGACGGCCTGCCGCCAGGATGCCGTAGATCTTGCTGGGAACGCTTAGTCCGGTCATGTCGGGCTTCAGCGTCACCAGATGGACGTGAGCAGCCGTCAGGCTGAACCGAAGAGTTTCTTCGGGCTGATAGGGCAGGAACTGCACATGCGACCACTGCTCGTCGTGAGCCACGCGTTGGAGGCGGCGTCTGTGTGCACCGTCTCCGATCACGCACATTGTGAAATGCGTGAGGACATTGGTGCACCGGAGCACCTGTTCAATCGTGTCCACTTCGTGCACGACACCTAAGTTTCCGGAGTACATCAGGACGAATCGCTGCTGTAATCCATGGGTAGACACGAAGGGATTGTGACTTCGGTCGAGAGGCAGCACATGCAGGCCGTCGGCCCAATTTGAAATGTTCACGAGATTGCGGCCGGTGAAGCCTTCTTCCAGCAGTTTGTGTTCCATGCAACGGCCCACGACTACGACCCGATCGAGTGATTCAAGCGACCAGCGCGCTATGCGGCTGATCCATGCGGACAAGAAACCTTTCTTCAAGAGGCCGCATTGGATGGCGATCTGCGGGAAGACATCCTGCAACCAGCAGGCTGCACGACACCTCAAAAGCTTCTTGACGACTGCGGCAAGGACGGACAGCATCGGAGGATCCGCCATGACGATCAGCCAGGCTATCTGCTCTGTGCGGAGCGAAGCCCGGAACGCGCTGACGTAGAACGTCAGGTAATCGACTAGCCGTCCGGCGTCGCTGCGCCGGCCAAAATGCGTGCTCCATACCCGCCGGATCGTCACACCCTTGTGCTGGTCATGTTCAGGCCAGGGTTCACTGCCGCCAACATAGGAAAACCGGCTCGTGATGACGGTAATGTCCTGTCCTTGGCTTGCCATATCCTCGGTCAACTGCGTCAACAACCTCGACGTCGCCGAGACATCCGGGTAGTAGAAACGATTGATAAAGACGATGCGGGGCGGCGTCAGAGTCTCGATCGTCATGTCGATCTCCGGATCACAAAGTTTCCAATCGTCAAGGCATCCATCTGCGTGCGCAGTAGACAATCAATGGCTTCGCGTGGCGTACAGACAATGGGTTCTTGCTCGTTGAACGAGGTGTTCAGCAGGACAGGAACGCCGGTCCTCTGCTCAAAGGCCCGCAGCAGTCTTGCGTAGAGCGGCTGTATCGATGCGTTGACCGTTTGAACCCGCCCCGACCCATCAACGTGGGTTGGCGCGGGGATCACTGTCCGCTTCTCCGGTTTCACCCGATAGGTCATGGTCATGAATGGAGAGGGATGAGCCTTGTCGTAATACTGCCCGGCCTCCTCCTCCAACACGGATGGCGCGAAGGGGCGAAACGATTCACGCCGCTTGATGCGGCGATTCAGAATGTCTTTCATATCGTGCCGCCTGGGATCAGCGAGAATGCTCCGCTGGCCAAGCGCGCGGGCTCCCAATTCCATCCGTCCCTGAAACCAGCCGACGATGTGTCCAGCAGCGATCAACTCCGCCGTTTCCCGGCAGAGCTGTTCCTCGCCGGCGCACTGTCGGATTTCCCACTGTGATTCCGTCAGCCGCTCACGCTGTCGATCCAGCTCAGCTTGAATATCCTGATCGGAGAACTCCGGCCCCCAGTCCGCACGATCCATCACAAAGGATCGGCGCTGTCCCATCGTCTGATGCCAGACCACATAGGCTGCACCGATCGCTCCGCCGGCGTCACCGGCGATCGGCGGCACATACAGCCGTTGAAACGGCGTCCGGTCCGACAGTTTTCCGTTTGCGACACTGTTGAGCGCACAGCCGCCTGCCAGACAGAGCGCTCGCAATTGCGTACGATCGTACAAATCGTTGAGGACATGGAAGGCCGCCTCTTCGTACATAGCCTGGACCGATGCGGCTACATTCATGTGCCGTGGCGATACGGACTCATCTTTTGTACGAGCTGGACCAAGCAGAGACAGCAGCTCATCCGAATAAACACGATCGATCGATGGCGCGCCGCCATCCCAGGTCATGGAAACCCCGGCAGAATGGTGTAGGAAATAATCGAGATTCAGTTCGAACCGACCTTTATTTTTGAGTCGCACCATCTTCCGAAGCGCGTCGAGATATTCGGGTTCGCCATAGGCGGCGAGTCCCATGACCTTGTATTCGTCCCCGTAAGAAGGAA
>CAMLHQ010000019.1 GCA_946479785.1 uncultured Nitrospira sp. | reverse complement strand
AAAATCCGTCAGGCGACCGAACGAGCGCTCGAGTATATGGGCCTCACCGCCAACATGCCCATCACCGACATCCAAATTGACAGAGTCTTCATCGGTTCCTGCACGAATTCGCGCATTGAAGATCTGCGGCTTGCGGCCAGCTTCGCAAAAGGAAAGCGCGTCGCCAAGACGGTGCGCGCGATGGTGGTTCCCGGCTCCGGATTGATCAAACGGCAGGCAGAAGAAGAAGGGCTCGATCGAGTCTTTACCGCAGCAGGGTTCGAATGGCGCGAACCAGGTTGCAGTATGTGTCTGGCCATGAACGCCGACGTGCTTCAACCGGGAGAGCGTTGCGCGTCAACCAGTAATCGTAATTTCGAAGGGCGCCAGGGGGCGGGAGGCAGGACGCACCTTGTATCTCCGGCCATGGCTGTCGCCGCGGCCGTTGAGGGACATTTCGTCGATATCAGAAACTGGCCCAATGCGTCACGCTAACGAGGATTTGCATGCACGCCTTCACTAAGATAACCGGTCTCGTCGCCGCATTGGATCGCGTCAACGTCGATACGGATCAAATTATCCCGAAACAGTTTTTGAAAACGATCAAGCGGACGGGGCTTCGCGAAGGCCTCTTCTTTGATTGGCGGAAACAAAAGGACGGCTCTCCCGATCCGTCTTTCTTTTTGAACCAGGCGCGCTACCAAGGTGCCACGATTCTTTTGACACGTGACAACTTCGGTTGCGGCTCCTCTCGCGAACATGCACCCTGGGCCTTGCTCGATCAAGGCTTCCGTTGCATCATCGCAACGAGTTTCGCAGACATTTTCTACAACAACTGTTTTCAGAACGGCATCCTTCCGGTCGTTCTCCAAGCTGAAGAGATTCAAGCCTTGATGAAGGATGTCTTGGCGACGCCGGGCTATCGGCTGACGGTGGATCTCGGCGGACAAACCGTGACGACCCCAGCCGGAATAAATTACCGATTCACGATCGACCCGTTCAGGAAGGATTGCCTGTATCGAGGGCTGGATTCAATCGGGCTGACCCTGCAACATGAGTCGGCGATCGCGGAGTATGAAGCCCGGAGAAAGGCCGAGGCTCCGTGGCTTTTCACTGACCTTATGCCTAAGTCTGGAGGCTAATGAGTAGCTGGGCTGCGATCCTCTTCCCCATGTGGCTATTGAGACCTCGATTCCTGTTGGTGCTCCTCTTCGTGGCGGCGGGGGTTCTCCTGGTCGCCTTCAACTACAGCTACTCCGACGGCAGCCGTGCCGGCTACATCCAGAAATTTTCCAAGAAGGGCTGGGTGTGCAAGACCCATGAGGGAGAACTTGCGATGACGACGGTACCGGGCACTGCACCCGTCTTGTGGGAATTTACCGTGTCGGACAACAGCGTAGCGGCGCAGCTGTCACAAGTGATGGGAAAACGCGTGATCCTCCACTACAAAGAATTTCGTTACTTGCCGACGACCTGCTTCGGCGACACGGCCTACTTTGTGGATCACGTCGAAGTACAGGAGTAGCTGAGCCCTCAATCTAGCCCTGCGTCGAGAGAACGCAGCCGGCGGCCCTTTTTCAGCTTCCTGTTACAGCCAGCGTTTGTTCTTGAACAGCACCAGCATACCGACCCCCACAACTACCATCACTCCTAACACCACGGGATAGGCCCACTGCAATTTCAGTTCCGGCATGTATTCGAAGTTCATACCATAGATGCTCGCGATAAAACTCAACGGCATGAAAATGGTCGTGATGACGGTCAGCACGCGCATGACGGCGTTCAGCCTGTAGCTCACGCTTGAGAGATAGATATCCAGACTAGCCGAGACCATTTCTCGCAATGTTTCGATTGTATCGACGATTTGTACGACGTGGTCGTACACGTCGCGGAAAAACACTTTGGTCGATTGTTGGAGAAACGGACAATCCGAGCGCGACAAGTTGTTCATTACGTCACGCAAGGGCCAGACGGCTCTCCGAAGAAAGAGCAGCTGGCGCTTCAGCGCATGGATGGCTTTCAGCGTTTCCGGTTGGGGGTCGGCCACCACCATATGCTGCAAGGCCTCGATTTTTTCGCCCAACAACTCTAAAACTGCAAAATATTGATCGACAATCGCATCGACGAGGGCATAGAGGAGATAATCGGCACCCGACTGGCGCATGCGACCCTTCCCTCCTCGCAACCGCTCGCGCACCGGTTGGAAGACATCCGTTCCATTCTCCTGAAACGAGAGGACATAATTCCTCCCGAGTACGAGGCTTACCTGCTCGACGGCGATCTCCTGCCGATTCGTCAGCGACAGCATTTTCATGACGAGGAAAATATAGGTCTCATAGTCGTCGAGTTTTGGACGCTGATCCGTATTGGCGACGTCTTCCAATAGCAGGGGATGTAGCGAGAACTGCTTGCCGAGCACTTCCACGACCTCCACCTTGTGGACACCGCCGACGTTGATCCACATCACCGACTCATCCGCCGGTGGCGACAGACGATCCAGTTGCTCCAATTGCCGTTCGTCGCAGCTTGTTCCGGTGTAGTGAAAAGCCGTGATCGTGACTTTTTCGGACTTGTGCTCGCCGATATGGACGAGAGTGCCGGGCGGGAGCCCGGTTTTCTTGGATCGTTTCTGAACCAGCTTCATCAGTCGAGACCTCGGCTCACAGCTTGTACGCAGGTTCGCAGGAGGGGTCAAGAGGGGAATGGGATCGTCCCCGCAATTGTTTTGCTTTTACGATAACATGAGACCTGCTACTCTGAACCTACGCTCTCAAGACAGGACACCATGGAACGAGAACTCGCCCAATTGACGAGCACGATCAGACAGGCCGGCGTGCGGGCACTGGACTTGGCCCAACAAGGGTTCGAGGTCCTGACGAAGAAGGATCGCTCACCGGTGACGACCGCGGATCTTGAAGTCAATCGCATGCTCCATGAGATGTGGCAGACACATTTCCCCGACGACGGCTGGCTCTCCGAGGAATCTCCCGACGATCCCGCGCGCCTCGACAAGGCACGTGTGTGGGTGGTGGACCCGATCGACGGCACCAAGGCCTACGTGAATCGGCTACCGGAATTCTGCATTTCGGTCGGGTTGGTCGAGAAGGGCACTCCGGTCATGGCAGCGATCTTCAATCCCTCGACCGACGAACTTTTCACGGCCCTCCGCGGCGAAGGTCTCTGCTTGAACGGCAAGCCGATCGCTCCGATTACATCCCTTGATACTCATTCGCATATCATGGTCAGCCCCTGGGAGTTCCGGGACGGCCGCTGGGCCGGTCTCGACAGTCATCTCCAATGCCGGCCCATGTTTTCCATCGCCCATTCGCTGGCGCTGGTCGCGGCTGGACGGATTCAAGCGACGCTTACCATCGAGCCGGAGAATGAATGGGATTTGGCCGCCGGCGTCTTGTTGATCCAGGAAAGCGGTGGGACCGTGACCGATGCGGAGGGCCGCGCGTTGACCTTCAACCAACCGACTCCTCGGTTTAGGGGCGTCATCGCCGTGTCCGCGACAGCCAGAGAAGACTTGCGTCCAATCTTGCAAACCCATGCCGATCGCGCGCGGAAGAAGAAGCAACGATCATGAAACCATTCCTGACCATCGCTCTACTGGGAACCGGGCTGTTAGGTCGAGCGATTGCTGAACGACTGCAGGCGGTCGGGCATAGGGTCATTGCCTACAACCGAACCGCCACGAAAGCCCTTCCGCTCCAGGCACACGGAATTGCGGTGGTCGGAACTCCGGAACTGGCAATCGAGCAGGCCGGATGCGTGATCCTCCTCTTGTCAGATGCAGCAGCCATTCGATCGGTGCTGTTGTCACCGTCCTGCTCGGCAGTACTCAAAGGCAAAACGATCATCCAGATGGGAACCATCAATTCATCTGAAAGTCTCGGCATTCAGCGAGCAATTGAACGATGCGGGGCGACATACTGCGAAGCCCCGGTGCTCGGTAGTTTGGCCGAAGCCAAAGCGGGGACCCTGTTCGTGATGGTCGGAGGCACAGAGGAACAGTTCGCGGGATTACATCCCCTCTTTCGCTCGCTCGGTCGTGAGCCTCGACTCATCGGAACGGTCGGCAAAGCCGCGGCGCTGAAGCTGGCGCTCAATCACTTGATCGCCGCGGAGACCTCGGCGTTCGCATTGAGCCTGGGATTGGTCCAGCGGTCCGGGGTTTCCGTCGAGACCTTCATGGGGATTCTTCGTGAGAGCGTCCTGTTCGCTCCGACCTTCGACAAGAAGCTACCGCGCCTTCTCAAACGCGATTACCACCAGCCGAATTTTTCCACCCGCCACCTGCTCAAAGATGTCATGCTCTGCTCGGAAGAGGCAACCGGTTGTGGATTGACGACGAGCGGTCTGGACGGGATTCGAACGATCTTGGAACAGACGATCGCTCAGGGCCTCGGCGAGGTCGACTATTCTGCGCTGTATGAGACGATCAATCCAGCGGCGAAGCCGCAACGGTCTTAGGGAGCGGCAGGTGTGTCGCCGGCATCGGCGTGGGAGGATTTTCTGCTGAGATGGAATGTTCCGCCTTTTTGCGCAGGGGCCTGGTCGGCCCCAATTCTGGTGTACCACCATTGCCCCTCTCCATCCGAGAAATCGGATGAGAAATGCACGGTAAATCCACCTTCACGGTCGTTTTCTTTCTGGAACCACATACCCTGCCAGGTATGATCCGATAGGGACCGCGTCTCGAACCGGCCTTCCTTCCACGGATAGGTGCCATTGCCCTGCTCGTCGAGTGTGAGCGTGACGACCGCACCATCCTCATAGTCCCATTCACCGGCCAGTACACGTCGATCTTCGGGTACATCCGAAGGAGCAGGAATCGCCGGCAGTACGGTTTCTTCATGTTGAAGAATCGGTGTCGAGCAGGCGGCGCTCGATAGAAGCATGGCCGACAATATACTGATCTTCCAGTCTGTGAGAGACATAGAGCATCTCTTACCACGGACCTGCCATCTGGACAAGTGATGTGGCCCCTTGTTCATGAGAGTCGCGCGATGCGTCGGCAGGCTTCGTCCAGATCGACATCGGTCTTGGCATAACTGAATCGAATGAAGCCTGATCCTTCCACGCCGGAGAAGAAGGCCTCGCCAGGAACGCCGGCTACGCCAACGGTCTTGAGCACATGCATGGCGCGATCTTTTCCGGTCTTTCCAGGCAGCCTCCTCGCGTCCGCCAGGACGTAGTAAGCGCCCTGAGGGACGGACGGCGGCAGACCGGCCTGCACCAGCGCCGCGCAAAACCGATCTCGTTTCGCCTGATAATCTTTCGCTAATTGTCGATAAAAGGCGCCCGACAGCGCTTGAATCCCTGCGGCCACTCCTGCTTGCAACGGTGTCGGCGCGCAGACGTACAATAGATCGTTCATCGCCCCGATGACCTCGGCCCATTGCCGCGCCGCGACGCTGTAGCCGATGCGCCAACCCGTGATGCTGAACGTTTTCGAATAGCCGCCGATCGTGATTGTCCGCTCGGCCATGCCTGGCAATGAAGCCATACTCACATGCCGGCGGCCGTCGTAAAGAAAATATTCGTAGATTTCGTCGGTGAAGACGAAAAGGTCGTGCCGCATGGATATCTGAGCCACTGCATCCAATTCTTCTCGGCTGAAAACTTTCCCGGAAGGATTCCCAGGCGAATTCACGATAATCGCTCTGGTCCGCTGAGTCACAACCTGCTCAACGGCCTCCGGAGAAAATGTCCAGTCAGGAGCTTGCATGCTTACGATCACCGGAATCGCTTCGACCGCCATGAGTGCACTGATGTGGTATTGGTAATAGGGCTCAAAGAGGATGACTTCATCGCCCGGATTGAGGAGCCCCAGACAGGCAGCATGAAACGAGCCAGTGGCTCCGGCGCTGACTGTGATCTCCGTCTCCGGATCGGCTTGGATGTCGTTGTCTCGTGACAGCTTGATCGCCAGCGCTTGTCGAAGCTCCGGCAAGCCGTCAAACCGGGAATAGAGGTTTTTCCCCTGATCCATCGCTTGCGCGGCTGCTTTTAGGACGACGGCCGGGGCCGGGGTGTCACACACGCCCTGCGCCATATTGAGACCCTTGGCTTCCTCGCAAGCCTGGGTCATGGCCCGAATTTCTGAGTGCCCCAACTGTCGCATCCGTTCGTTCAGCCTCTTCGTACTCATTCACATCTCCTTGTTGCCTCTTTGTCGCAGAGCCATTGTAACAAGGTCAAGGGGGTCCTGGATAACTTACGTAATGTTCTGTACATGCCGATGCGGCCATGGTACAGTTTGCGGAGTCGGCGACATCTCCTAGTTCTTTGTGGCTACTGCCTTTGAGGAATGCCGAGGCTCACCCTATCTCATAGACTAATTTATAGGCATATTCCAGTTCCTGGTGTACTTACTCGATGAAAGGACATTTGTGAGTACAAATGACGCATCCTCGAGTCAGACGCCGAGCAACCCCGTCAATGTAGACGGGATCGAGCGTCGCGGTCGTCGGATGGCGATGAGCCGTCGTCTGTTTTTCTTCGGAGACGGAGAATTCGAGGGAGAGGCGACCGTTCTAGATATTTCGACCAACGGCTGCAGGGCTACATCGCTGACCGAGATCAAGGTCGGCCTATCGTTGAAACTGTCGCTCTTTCTTCAAGACCAGCAGTGGCCTTTGCGAATCGACGAGGCAGCAGTTCGATGGGTGGACGGCCGTACGTTCGGCCTGGAGTTTATCGGCATCAGGCCGGCTCAACGCGAGCGGCTACGAGCCATCGTGATGAAGTCGAAAGGGTAGCGATTCCCTCATGGCCGGCCTAAGCCATCACGGAGCGATTTCCCCTGACCGGAGGGATCCCAGGACTTGCCGTTGGAGGGGTCGAGCGGTGGGCCTGAAATTTATGATAGTACCTGAGCACTTTCCTGACGTACGCGCGCGTCTCACGAATCCGCGGCACTTGGCCCTTCACGCGATGCACTCCTGCATTGTACGCAGCCAGCGCAAGCGGAAGATCGCCTCGGTAAAGGTTGAGAAGACGGCGCAGCTGTTTAGCGCCGCCTCGGATATTCTGAATCGAATCGTGCATGTCTGCGACGCGTAACATTGCTGCTGTATCAGGCGTCAACTGCATGAGCCCTACCGCGCCCTTCCGTGAGACAACATGCTGACGAAAATCGGACTCGGTTTTAATCACGGCGCGCAACAAAGCCAGATCGAGACGGTACCGCTTGGCATAAAACGCGATCGCCAGACGGATTTCCTGTCTTGAATAATGAGTGCGGCTCTCGAAATCGGATTTGGTTGCGGTCGGAGCCATTGCCACCATCAGCATCGCCGCCATGACTATGCAGCAGCCGCGAACCACGCCTCGAATCATGTGAATATACGAGCAGGTCATCCTTCCTAAGAAGGTCAACATCCATGCCACAGGGCATACGGTACAAGTCGCTGAAGATGTAGGGAAAACCTTCTGTCTGTGCGAGAAATGCTTTGGAAGGATTGTTCAAAAGGTGACGAACGCGGCTCCTTTTTGAGTCAGTTTATTAAAACGTCATTGGGAGGTGGCGCTTATGACTTCCCCCACAAAGATTCCAGGCGCTGTGTGCGGCCACAGGTGAACTTGTAGTACTTATAACGGATGGGATTCTTCTTGTAAAAATCCTGGTGATACTCTTCCGCTTGGAAGAATTCAGAAGCCGCTGTTACCTGTGTAACAATCGGTGTTGAAAACCGCTTGGACTGTTCAATCGCCCGCTTCGATTCCTCCGCGAAACGCTTTTCGTCCTCGCCTTGATAAAAGATGGCCGCCCGATACTGGCTCCCATGATCGCAAAACTGCGCATTCGGCGTCACGGGATCGACGTTGCGCCAAAACGCTTCAAGTAGCTGGGTATAGGTCACCTTAGAGGGGTCATAGCGCACTTCGACGGACTCGGCATGGCCGGTCTGACCGGCCGAAACCTCCTCATAAGTGGGATTCTTAACCGTCCCGCCCATGTAGCCGGAGACTGTTTCAATGACGCCGTCCACCTTCTCGAAGGCTTCCTCCATGCACCAGAAGCAGCCGCCGGCGAAATAGGCCTTGGCTGTCGAGCCGGAATCGGCCGCATGCCCGTTGGGCAAGTGGAAATTTCCACCTGCAACAATGGTCAAGACTGTGAACAAAAGCATCCCCGTCCATCGTAAGACCGTCATGCTCCCATCCTCCCTTTGATCAGTCGGGTAACGAGCTTTCATCTTACACGGTCTGTCGTACGATATTTCCAGCCTTTTCCACAGTGAGGAGAGGCCTTTTCAATTCCTGTTAGAAGCGTCCCCAGGGTTGCGGGGCCTGCAGGTTCTGCGCACCGTTCTGCTCAAAGCGCTTGAGGATGACGTTGATCGCGTCTTCCGGTGTCTGGACGCTGGAGATGAGACGGCCGCCCAATTTTTTGAAGAATTGTTCTTCGACCGGCGTGGCGCCGAGCAACACGACTTCTTTCCCGGCTTTGAGGGCCAAGGCGACTTCCGATACAGTCCCCGATCCGCCCAATCCGCAAGCCACAATCACCTGACTCGAGAGCACGCAGATATTGTTCCTGGCGCTGCCCATCTCGGTGATGATCGCCACGTCAACGTATTTGGAAATCTTGTCTCGTGTCGACGGCAGTACACCGATAGTTAGACTCCGCGCCACCTTCTTGGCGCCTTGATTGGCGGCGTGCATCACGCCCACGGCGCGGCCACCGGTGAGGAGCACCCATTCGCGTCGGGCAATGAGTTCGCCGAGCGCCCGCGCATTTTCAACATCTTTTCTTCTCGCCTTTGCAGGCCCCATGACCCCGACGACATATCGCACGATCGATACCTCCCGCCCGTGATGTTGGCGGATTGTAGCCGGTTCAATCCCCGGTTTGTCAAAGCGAGGCCTTGAAAATACAATGGATGTCAGAAATGGGATGCGGACAGTGTGACGTCGGCGTAGGTCCAGGCTTTTTCAAACCGTTCTGAGGCCTCGGCAGCCTCGGAGTCCTTCTGCTGAGCCTTCAGGCTCTGAACCAGACCGAACAGGCCCCAGCCATTTTCGGGATACCGTTTCAAATCGGCTCGGTACTCGATCTCCGCTTCAGCGGGACGACTTATCACTAACAAAACAGGTCCGAGATAGTGACGGACAGAGAGAGGCCAGCGCGGCGGTTCTGCATCCTGCAACGAGTCTTCTATCTTGATGCCTTCCTTCAGCGCCTTGATGGCCTCGTCGTAACGCTGTCGCTGCGCGGCGGCCTGACCGGCGAGCAGGCGTTCGGCGATCTGAAGCAGCTCCCGCTCGAGCTTATCTTGCTGATTCTTGCTCCGTCTGAATTGTTTTGTGAGAGTCACAAGCGCCTGTCGCTCGCCTTCGGCTCCCGGCAATCGTCCAGTCGCGACCAGGGCCAAGCCGCGTCCCAACCGCCAAATTCCTTCGACGAGATGCAGGCCTTTCGGCGGTGGTGATTCGCGCAACAGGTCTTCCCATCGGCCGAACCGGATCAACGTGAAGAGTTTGGTCGTGAGGTACTCCTCCTTGCCGCGATTCTTGCGGGCCTCTGCCTCCGTAATCGTGGATTGGAGCGAGGTGGCTGCCTGCAAGGCCTCGGCGCTACGGCCTTCCATCATGAGCGAGGCCCACAAGAAATGGAGATTGTGGCTGTAGTACCCGTCGGCATAGTCGCCGGTCAAATGAGCGCCCGCCAAGTATTGTTCATCGGCATGCGCTGCTTCCGCATTGCGCATAGACGATTCGTGATACTTCCCGACGCGTGCATAGATATGCGCCGGCATGTGCACGAGATGGCCGGCGCCAGGCATGAGACCCGGTAAGCGGTCTGCACAAGCGAGCGCGCGCTCCGGCTGCCGCGAGGCCTCGACCGCATGAATATAGTAATGGCAGGCGCCCGGATGGTCGGGATGCTGCTCGATCACGGCTTCGAGCGTTGAGACGATGTCGTCCGTGCCTGATTTGGGTTTTCCTTCAGCCGTCCAGAAATCCCAAGGTCGGAGATCCATCATGGCCTCGGCGAAGAGGACGCCGGCATCAGCATCGTCATGATTATTTCGCCAGACCGTCCGCATCGCATCCGCATAGTTTTTGTCCAACGCAGCGCGTGATGCCCGTTTTGTCGACACATATCGTTTCGTCAGCGCCTCGATGTAGGCCTGCTCATCAGCATTGGTCGCTGCGAGGCGAGATCGCGCCTGCTTGATCGCCTCCATAGCGCGACGCTCGGCTTCTTTGCTCATCGCCGCATTGATATTCGGTCCCAAGGCCAAAGCGATGCCCCAGTAAGGCATCGCCGCTTGTGGATCTTGCTTCGCCGCTTCTTCAAACGAACGAATCGCTTCTTCATGATTGAATGCGTAGACCAGCCGTAACCCTTGATCGAAATACCGTTGGGCAAGCTCCGACGTGCTGCTGATGGGATGGTGGAGGGAACCGAGGTTGTCGTATAGCGGCATCTCGGCGTGAGTTGGTTCGATCGCGATCAGCCCGATGAGCAGGGCTGCGGTCAGAAAGACGAACATCCGCGGTCGAAGCACGCGGTCATTCACGGTTGAGGTTTCCTGCTGGCGCCATGTCGAGTACACCGAGTGCTGCCATCCGTCTCAACAGCGTATGCATAGGGGTCTCCTCAAAATCTCGTAACGCTCGAGAAGTAAAAATCCCGCAGCACCATTGCCGGCACCAACACCTTGCCCGTTTCCGAAGTGACCGCTTCAGCGGCTTCGGTGAAGGCTTCCACCTGTTTAAAGACGCGCAACGGGCTCTCGTGAAAACGGAAATTTCGCACAGCCGATATAATCTGCCCGTCTTCGACGAGAAACGTCCCGTCCCTCGTCATGCCCGTCAACGTCAGGTCCGTCTGGTTGACCGTTCGGATGTACCAAAAATTGGTGACGAGGATGGCCCGCTCGCACTGCTTGATCAACTCCTGCGTTTTAAAGGCCGTCGGGCCCGAAGCGGAGAGGCAGGGAGCATCCAAGGTCGCGATGCGTTTGATTCCCTGCTTCTTAGCGGTGAATCGGTCGTAGGCCAACTGCTTCAACACTCCCTTCTCGATCCATATCGCGTCTTCGCTCGACAATCCTTCCTGGGTAAAACCTGTCCCGAGCAGGTCCGGATGGTCCGGATGATTTTTAAGCGTCAGCCGTTCATCCACGATCTGGCAACCGAGCTGGCCGGAGAACGGACTGGTGCCCTTCTCATAGGACTTGGCGTCCAGCGTCCATAGGATCCAACTCCATAGTCCCGCCACGGCGGCGGGCTCCAGGATAACGCGGTAGTGCCCGGGAGAAAGTTCCTGGACGTCGCGACCCCGCTTTGCCTTGTTGATTGCCGACAACGTACGGTCCTGAATTTTCAAATGATCGATGGATCGGTGAGCCGCCGCACTCCAGCCGGTGGCATCCTCGGCCTGAACTGTGAGACTGAAGCGTGCCTCACTGCGCTCTTCCTGCGCGAAAAGGCCGTTGCTCGCCGCCACTCCCACGGAGGCCACCGAGGAGGATACGATCCCGGCGGCCTGAAGATTTTCGATTCGGCATTGTCCAATCGCTTCGTTGGCATACTCAAGCCGACGAGACGGTCCCGCCATAGCAGTCTCAGGCCTGCTAGTCTGACGCGTTGGAAACACTTGTGGGTCCGGCGCCGGCAGATACTCCGGGTCTTCGGGAGACACACGTGCGATGCGTTCGGCACGTGCGAGTGCCTCCTGAACCGAGCCAGCCGTGAAGTCCGTCGTGCTGGCCGATCCCCGGCAGCCATCGAATGCGACCGATACCGTCAGCATCCCGCGTCTGGTGTCGACGTTTTGGACGATGCGGTTGTTCGCAAACCGCGCGGTCCCTCCATGCTGATCCTGGATGGTGACGATCGTCTCATCTGCCCCAGACCGTTTCAGCACCAGATCGACCAGGAACCGAAATTCGTCCCGGCTCGTCATCTTAGGCCAAGTTTTTGGATTCGCATTGCTCACGATCTTCTCACCCCTTGATCACAGCAACGCGGCGGAATCGAGCGTGCGAAGCCGCGTGCGTCATCCAACCGGACTGGCCCGGCTGCCCCTTGCCGCACGTGATAAAACCGTAACGCCGGCGGTGGCCTCGATCGGCCACGCCATCACAACTGTTCCAGAATTCAGGCGTGATCCCATGGTAAATCACGTCCCGCAGCATTTGGGTGCGCTTTCCATTTTCAATGAGCCAGAAAGCATCGCCGCCGAACTGGAAGTTGTAGCGCCGTTGGTCGATGCTGTAGGACCCATGGCCCTCAATGTAGATGCCCCGTTTCACGTCGGCGAGCAGATCGTCGAGCGAGTCGGTTCCAGGCTCCAAACCTATGTTGGCAATGCGTACGATCGGGACGCTACCCCAGCTGTCCGCTCGATTCGATCCCTTCGACCTAGCCTCGCCGATTTTGGAAGCCACTTCGCGATTGGTGCAGTAGCCGACGAAGAGCCCCTCGCGGACAATATCCCACCTCTGGCAGGCAACTCCATCGTCGTCGTAGCCCGTGGCTGCGAGGGTTTCCGCCTCCGTATTGTCTGCGACCAGGTTTACACAACGAGAGCCGTAGCGGAAGATGCCGCGCTTTTCCGTAGTAAGGAAGCTGGTTCCGGCATAGTTCGCTTCGTAGCCGAGCGCCCGATCGAGCTCGCTGGGATGGCCGCAGGACTCGTGCATGGTCAGCGAAAGATGCTCCGGGTCGAGTACCAGATCATACGCGCCGGGCCGCACAGGGGCAGCCTTCACCTTTTCGACTGCCTGGGAGGCGATCCGCGGCGTCTCAGCCAGGAAGTTGGCCGCTTCGATCAGTTCGTACCCGGTGCGCAGATGCGGCGTCGCGAAACTGCGCGACGCAAAGCGACCGTCGTGCCGGGCCGTTGCGGTGAACTCGCCCTGCACGGCCAGCAAATCAAAGTCGAGCCTCGTGCCTTCCGTCGAGACGAACAGTTTTCGGTCACGACGCGCCCAGAGGGTCGCGCTACTGCGCACGACTTCGGACTGTCGCTGCAGGCAATCCATCACTTCGCGCAAGAGCGTCGTCTTCTGCTCGAGCGGCACGGTGAAGGGATCGATGCGGCTGGCGGTCACCACTCGATCGCGATGGACTGGTTCATCGACCAATCGGACTTTCTCGCTCGCGAGCGACGCCGATCCCCTGGCGATGTCGATGGCCAGTTCAGCCACGCGGGGAACTTCTTCAAGGGAAAGAATCGAACTGGCGGCGAACCCCCAACCGCCGTGATAGAGCACGCGGACCCCGAAACCGGTATCGTCCACATCGCGGATCGAGGCGATGCGGCGGTCTTCGCCGCTGATGGACTGGCTGGTGCTGCGAACAAGGCGGATGTCACCATACTCGGCACCGGATGCAGCCACGCGCTTGAGCGCCAGTTCGGCCATTTCATCCCAGCTCGGGTTGGGCATCGTGCCTTCATCCTGCCAAACTCATGGCAGCCGTTCAACTTGGAATTAGCGGAAGAGCCATCGTAGGATGACCGACATGTTACCTGTCCCACGGACCGCGCGCCAGCGCATCATTGAATTGCTGGCGGGAACCAGACTATCATCTCACCAGCTCGCGCATATGCTGGGCATTCCTGAGCGGCAGGTCGAAGAGCATCTACCGCACGTCGTGCGGACGATCGCACGGGATCGGAGCAGGCGCTTCATTCTGGAGCCTTCCGTGTGTCCGGACTGTGACTTCATATTCCGTGAACGGACGAAGCTCACGCGACCAAGTCGCTGCCCCCGCTGCCGAAGCGAAGGCATCAGCGCACCACGCTATGGAATCGAGGAGGGTCCTGCGTAGGGCTCGAACCCCGTAGAGAGAGGTGCGGCGATGGCTTCCTGGATCCAGACCGGATTCATCATCCTGTTCCTCCTCGTCACTGCCTGCAGTGGCGATAAGGCGAAGGATCTGCTCGAGACCGCCGAATTCGAAGAGCGTCAGATGAACCTGCCCCATGCCAAGCAGCTCTATGAAGAGGTGATTCGCCTGTACCCCTCCAGCAAAGAAGCAGACACAGCCCGCGCTCGCCTCGCGAGACTCGATCGCGACTAGACGATCACGGTTTCGGAAACCACGGCACAAACGCGTTGGTAGTCCTCTGATACTCACGATATTCTATCCCCCGAGTCCTGAGCGCCTGTTGTTCTGCCAACGGAATCCCCGTCACGTTCAGGAGTGCCCACCCCATCGCGATGGGACCGATACATGTCAGCGGCCAGCCGGGCACACCAATGGCCATCACCACATAAGTCCACCAATGAAGCCATTCAAAGAAATAATTCGGATGGCGCGAGTAATACCACAGGCCCTCGCGACAGACACGATCGTGATTCCAGGGTTTCGCGCGAAACCGCGCGAGCTGCCAGTCCGCCGTCGCTTCACCGGACACTGCTATGATCCACAGTAGGAGCCCGCCAAGTTCCCAGAATCCGAATGGTGGTCTTGGATTTTGAATGACGACCAGAAACGGCAGCGAGAAAGCCGCAACCGCGATCGCTTGCAGTTGGAAATAGCCGAACATCTTGAGCCGCTCCGACGTACTCCATTGGTGGCGCAACCGTAGATAGCGCGCGTCTTCCATTTTGCCGATGACTCGATTGAAAAGAATGAAGAATCCCAAACGACCGGCATAGAGACAGACTATGAGTGCGACGAGCAGCTTCCGTTCGGTTTCGCCTGAGGCTTGCAGAGCATACCAGAACACTGCTGCGACCAACCCCGCACAAAATCCGGCGTCGGCGATGGAGGCATTGCGCACAAAGAGGTCCAGCGCCCATAGTCCTACCATCACGACCGTCATTGCGATATACACCATGACGACGAGCGAAAGCGGGTCAGCGGTCATGACATCTCGTAATCCCAGAGATCGACTCCGTGACGTGTTCGTCCGGCGAGCCAGGATCGCAAGCCCGGAATGCGGAAAGAAAGGATCTTCTGAATCTTGTCACAGGAGAGAGAGAGGTCGATCGGTCTTGGGGCTCCCGCATGATTGAAGGTGGAACCTTTGATCAATCGGCCTTGCAGTTCAGGATACCAAGGCAGTAACAGTTCGCCGATTTCCCAGCGCGAGAGGCGCTCGCTGCCGCCGAGATGATAGAGGCCGGGCTGGTCGTGATCGACCAATCCCCACAGCGCCCGGGCAATCACGCCGGCCGGGAGCGGACACCGGAATTCGTCGGTATACAGCGTTACATTCTTCCCGGCCCTGGCCTTTCGGCACATATCTTCGACAAAACTCCGGTCGCCGCCTTCAGAAGTGCCGGCCGTCAGGACGATCCGCACAACCGTGTGTGCGGGGTTTCGTAACACCACGCGCTCAGCCTCCCGTTTGGTGCGGCCGTACACATTGATCGGATTCGGCTCATCAGACTCGCGATACCAACCCGTCGTACCGTCGAAGACCTCGCCGCTGGACAGGAAAATGAACGGGATGTTTTGAGCCAGCTCCGCGAGCGTGGCAGTCGCGTCGATATTGATGCGTCCCGCTCGTTCCGGATCTTGCTCGCAGTCCCTCGTTCGGCTCAATGCCGCGCTATGAATGACAAGCTGTGGCTTGTGCCTATGGAATGCGGATTCGACAGCTAAAGGGTCGGTCAGATCGAGCTGGGCACGTGTGAGCCCCTGCACGTTCCAACCAGGCGCCCAACGTGGAGCCGACTTAACGAGGTACTGTCCGATCAACCCCGCCGCTCCGGTGATGATCGCACGCGGTGCCATGAGAGCCTTGTTATTGGCGGGTCAATTTACGATAGCGAATTCGATGCGGCTGGTCGGCCTCTTTGCCGAGTCGTTTTTTGCGGTCCGCCTCATAGTCGCTGTAGTTCCCTTCGAACCAGACGACCTTGCTATCGCCCTCGAACGCCAGGATGTGGGTGGCGATGCGGTCGAGGAACCAGCGGTCGTGGCTGCTGATGACTGCGCAGCCGGCGAAGTTTTCGAGACCCTCCTCGAGCGCGCGAAGCGTGTTCACGTCTAGATCGTTCGTCGGCTCGTCGAGGATAATGAGGTTCGCGCCTTCTTTCAGCATGCGCGCAAGATGCACGCGGTTTCGTTCCCCGCCGGACAGATCCTTCACCTTCTTCTGCTGATCGGTCCCCGCGAAATTGAACCGGGCGCAGTAGCCGCGTGCGTTCACCTCGACCTTGCCCAGCTTTACTGTCTCATGTCCCTCGGAAATCACCTCATACACGGTTTTGTTGCCGTCTAAACTCCGGTCCTGATCGACATAACCAAGCTTCACCGTCTCGCCGATCTTGATCGAGCCGGCATCCGGCTTCTCTTTTCCGATAATCATCCTGAAGAGCGTCGTCTTGCCGGCGCCGTTGGGACCGATCACGCCGACGATGCCGCCCTTCGGCAGGGTGAAACTGATATTCTCATAGAGCAGTTTGTCACCGAAACCCTTCGTCACCCCTTTGGCCTCCACCACAACGTCACCCAGACGAGGACCGGGCGGGATGTAAATTTCTAAATCGTCCGTGCGCTGGTCTTGCTTTTGGTTCACCAGTTCTTCGTAACGATTCAGCCGGGCCTTGCCCTTCGACTGGCGGGCCTTCGGCGACATGCGAATCCATTCCAATTCGTGCTCGAGCGTCTTCTTGCGCTTCGATTCCGCCTTCTCCTCTTGTGCCAACCGTTCCTGTTTCTGCTCCAGCCAGGATGAATAGTTGCCTTGGAAGGGAATCCCGTGGCCGCGGTCGAGTTCCAGGATCCAGCCTGCCACGTTGTCGAGGAAATAGCGGTCGTGCGTCACCGCGATGACGGTGCCCTTGTACTGCTGGAGGTGCTGCTCCAGCCACTGGACAGACTCGGCATCGAGATGGTTCGTCGGCTCGTCGAGCAAGAGAATGTCCGGCTCTTGAATCATGAGACGGCAGAGAGCGACCCGGCGTTTCTCGCCACCTGAAAGCGTACTGACTTTTTGATCGGAGGGCGGGCAGCGCAGGGCATCCATGGCGATATCGAGGTGATGCTCCAATTCCCAGCCGTTGGCCGCTTCAATCTTTTCTTGGAGCTGCGCCTGTTTATCCAGCAACTTTTCCATCTCATCCGGCGAAGACTCACCGATCTTGTTGCTGACATCTTCGTATTCCTTGAGCAGTGCAACGAGTTCTTTTTTGCCCTCCTCGACGACTTCCTTGACCGTCTTGTTAGGATCGAGCTGCGGCTCCTGTTCGAGCAGACCGACGCTATAGCCCTTTGATCGTGAAATCTCACCGGTATAGTTCTGATCCACACCCGCAATGATTTTGAGGAGGCTGCTCTTACCCGATCCATTCAGACCGAGGACGCCGATCTTCGCGCCGTAATAGAACCCGAGATAGATCTCCCTCAGCACCTGCTTCTTCGGCGGATAGACCTTCCCGACATTGACGAGAGAAAAAATGACTTGTTTATCGTTCGTAGCCATGAGAGTCCTGACTCCTTCTTTCATCATGAACCTTTGCAAAGGCCTCAACTTAACAGAGGCGCGCACTTATGCACAATCTAGATGCCTAAGTCCTCCGAAATCCGCACTTCCGTCTCGTCGAGGATTTCTTCCAGGCAGCTGAAGCAGGGAAACGGGAACCGGTCGACGGGAAGCGCACACACTTCACCGACGGAGGTGTTCGGTTCCAGCGCCGGGCCGCCACATTCCCTGTGAATCAAGGTCACCATGCGATTCTCTTACGGCCCTACCACGAGCCGGTGGAAATGTTCGACGTGTTCCGGACTGCTCAATCGATGGTCTCCGGGAATCAGGTCAAGTTCGATGGGAAATCCGGGCGCCTTCGCCAAAAGTTGCTCAACGAACAGTCGGCTGCCCTCTGGGAGGATGACGTGGTCTCCCAATCCGTGCAGGATCATCGTCTTGACTGGTCTCACTCGATCGAAGCTCTTCTTCCAAGAGGCTTCGCTTTCTTCCACCCATTTCCAGGACAGCGGCCAATCTTTGTGAACGGGATCGTCGTCCCAGGGCATCCAGCCCTTGCTCTGCCAATCATGGCGGCGTTCCTGCGAAATCGACTTCGCTCGTATGCCCATCATGTTGAAGGCCGGTGCGATGAGGATCAGACGTTCTACCTGTTCGAATTCTTGTGCCATCAACCAGGCGATCCACCCACCGAGCGAGTTGCCGACAATGGTGAGTCTTCCTGGCTCACCCCTTACCATGGAGATGACGGCCCGCGCATCCGCCATCCAATCTGAAAGCGTGTAGTCTATGAACGTCCCTTCCGAATCGCCGAATCCTCTCACATCGTAACAACAGAAGCCCCAGCCTCGCTCCTTGCACCATTGGGCCAATGATTTGCTCTTGTTGCCCCAGCGCTTCGAAAGAAAGCCTGTGATAAACAGCATCTGACGATTTTCACCGGCGAGGCGATCGCCCCGGATGAGCTTCCCGTCGTCGCCCTTCAGTTCAAACGCCTGGAGGTTCATGCGTTGGTCAGCACCTTCGTGATGAATCCGTTCAGTCGATTGAGGACCGGCTCGGGAATTTCGTGCCCTCCGCGGAAGCTGTGCCACTCGACCGATAATCCTAAATGGGTCAGTTCGTCGCGCAGCCGCTCGGCCATGACAAAAGGCAGAATCGGATCCTGTGTGCCGTGACTCTGAAAGACCGGTAGCCCCGCCCGCTTCCCGACTGAAGGCCGCCAATCCTGTTTGGCCAGGAGAGAGCCCGAGAGCTGGACCAATCCCGAGAACGGAAATGCGGTGCGCATCACGAGATCACAGGTGAGCATGGCGCCTTGAGAGAATCCGCCGATCACCGTCTTCTGATAATCGATGGGCAGGACACGTGGGAGCGAAGCCAGAAATGTCTCCAAGGCCTCGCGTGCTTGCGGCAAACCCCGTGGCACCTCTCCGGACAAATCGCGCACCCGTCCTGCCGCGCGGTCAGCTTCGAGCCGTGCCATATCGATCAACCACCAGGCACGTGAATCGCCCCAGCCCATGCTCATCGACAGTGGTCCTTCCGGGAACATCCAGCGCGTCCCAGCCGGCACATTCATCACCTCGGCGAGAACAACAAGATCATCGCCCGGTGCGCCATATCCGTGCAGGAGGATGACGGTGGGACCGCTGCCGCCGCCGTTTCCATCCGTGCCGCCCGTCAGCCTGGTCTTCAAGCCGCCCAGTATGATTTCTCGCATGGGCGGTTTATTGATGGGCGTACAGATATTGCAGCAGCGCCACGAGGCCGTAGATGGAAGATTCGATCACCGGTTGCTGGTAGAGCGGGACGAACGCACCTTGTTCGTTGGCTTCCACTTCGTCGATGATGAACTGAATCTGTTTCATGCGGACATCACGATCCTGGCCGACTTCTAAGGTCTGCACCATGTGTCGGCTTAGCCCATCGAGCATGGCTGCTTTCGCCCTGCTGGCGGCCTGGTACAGCAGATAAGCAGCCAATAGCGCTAGGAATACGTTCAACGCCCAGGAGAGCAGCAACAGGAGCGGATAGTTCCAGATATCGAAGTAGTCGTTCCGTCCCGCAATCATGATAATCAGGGCGATAAAGGGATAGCGGATCAGACGATTCACCACTTCGGTCCGCTGCCCGATCAAATCAACCGCGGCGAGGTACTTCAGCTTTTCGAACTCGGCTTTCCTGGTTTCATTCAACCCATAATCGACAAGATATTGCTCCTGCACCTGCTGCGACCAGCCGCCCGTCGATGCCGTCACCCAGCCGATCCAGCGGCGGCACAACATCACGGCATCGAACACCGCGAGGTTGAGAAAAACGACCAGAACCGTGCTGCTTAGCGTCATGACCCAATCAACCGTGCAGCTCAGTCGACCTCGGCACGGATGGATATATTCCTCGTCCACCACATAGTAGCCCAATAACCACATCATTCCGAGATAGAGGATAAACAGCAGAATAGTCCGTGCGAACCACTGTACTGGCTTGCTGGCCTCACGATACCACGACCAGGCCTGGTCCACCGTTGTAGCCGTCATTGTTGCGGCCGGATGAGCGACCCGCTTCAGATTGATCCAGAAGGTTCCCGGTGAAAACCGTTGGAAGCCGGACTCATCCTGGAAGAGGAAATCATCCGTAATGAAATCGCCGTTCTTGGTGAGGTCGCGCCCGCCTTTTGCCAGGAAGACCAGACAGAGCACCACCACGAATAGACGGATCAACTCGCTCGGCCAGACGCTAACTCCGGCGGTCCATGAGAATGGCTCTCCTTCATCATGCCCTGCGAGCAACGCGGGCGCGCCCCCTAACGCGACGAAGGCCGAGAATGAGGCCAAGAGGACAATCCCGATGACACTGAAGAGACGGGGATTTCGAGAGACGCTCAACCAAAGACGCTGATTGCTCCAGGCGATGATGGTGCCGACCAATAGTACGATGATCGTGAGGACGGCAACCGCCGTGTTATTGAATTCGATACCCCGTTTCAACTGTCCCTGTTGATCGGTATTGGCGAGGTCCGGCCTCAGAGGATGGACCGTGCGCACCCCTTCCTTGTCCACCACGCTCAAGTCCACGGCGCCCTCACGCCCGACTTCGAACAGTCTCGTGTGAGATCCGGCATCATAGAGCCGATCTTCCGGCGTGAGCGAGACATGGTATTCCGTCGTGCAAGGCCCGACTTGCCGTTGCTGGCCATGCGGCTGACAGAGAACGTGCTCTACGGCTTGCAGGACGGCAAAATAAGCCGACGTCTGATAGCTGCTGCGGAATGGCGGGACATCGCGCTGAATGCCTCCCTCCAATTGCAACCCGAACGGCGAGGCAATCACCATGTTGCGCGTCGATTTATATTCACTCGCGTGGAGGTGACGGGCGTCGAGATCGATGGTGAAGAAAATCGCATGCGGGAACGAAGGACGGAGCGCCTTGATAATCAGGAGGGCATCATACGGATCGGTGCCCAGAATGCCGATCGCTCTTGCACCCTCCCCTTCGTCATGAATGCGCGCGACCAATGCGCGCACGTAATCAATCTGGCTGGTGCCTTCTGGACGGTCGCGCGTTGAATCCTTGGACTGGTCTCCCGCGGTCGCTTTGGCGGCCCGAGCGGCCCTCGATGCGTCGTCGCCCGGCACTTCTCCGTCCAATCCACCGAGATAACTGTACCGGAAGACGTTGAGAGTGAGCGATTCGTAATCGGCTGGCCGTTGGATCTGTAGGTCGACGGCGCGAGGAACTGTCGAACACCAGCCTTTGATTGCAACCGGCACCTGGATCTGTTTTAAATCGGCGTCCGTAAACGTCGCGACTTTGGCGCAGGCGGCGGCACGGAACTCGATGGGCAAGGTCCTCCCGTAGAACGAATCCCATTCGCCGATGAGAATGACCGCATCCCAGCCGAGCCGTACCTGTCGCCGTTCCAATTCCGCGATCAGCGCTTCAAACCGTTGATCGTCGGATCCTATGTCGTAGACGAGCCGCACCTTCGCATCGGCCAGCCGGCGATAAAACTCCCGTTCGCAATCTTCATAGGTCGCGCAAGCGACACCTTTGCCCGACTCCGCCTTGAGCCCGTACGCCAGCAGCCCCTTCATGGCGCTGGCCCAGGGCGAGTACAGTTCGATCGAACCGTCGGCGTTCGGCCAGACTGCGCCCTCTCCATGCGGATGGCCGTAGATCGTTCCGGCCTCATTCAAAAGAGTGCGATAAGCCGACGAACTGCGGGGGCCTATGATCTTGAAGGTGACGGCCTGCTGCAACGAGGGGTTCAGACGCACCAGTGTGCGCTTGCCGCCGGCGAACAGGCATTCGCTCTCGCCGGTTTCCTGGCAGACAAGCCCTTGGGAAAGCGACGTCAATGTGGCGAAGAATCCGCGCTCGAGGGCTTCATCAGGCAGCCAAACGACGAGCACGCTATCGGCATGCGAACCTGTCGCTCCACAGATGCGCGTCATCCTGAGGCGATACCACTCGTAGGGCAGGCCCTGGACGGGGCGTTGTGGTTCCCAATCAACAAAGGAGAGATGGCTCTCGTCTTCCGGAGCATAACAAGCCACGCCGAGCGCAGTGCCGATGGCGTACCGATCACGGAGGCGTGACTCGGTGCTCTCAACATAGGGCCCCCCGCTTGTGGTCACCAAAAGGACGGTCAGCCGCTGCCCGCTTTTGACCCGCTCGAGTATGGCATGCCGGAGTGGGCCGAGCCGTTGGGCGAAAGATGATGAGCCGGACGCTGTTTTGGCTCCTCCCTTTTCCCGTATGGCCCGTTGCACCGCCGCCACCGGATCTTCCCAGAGACGCGCACGAATAACTTGCTCGCCCGTAGTCTGCTTCATCTCAAGACCGCTGCCGACCGGTCGCGAACTACGCAACGGTTCCTTCACCAGCAGCACGCCGGCTATAGCCAGCGCGAGCGTGAGTGCGCCTGCCACCGCCAGCTTCGAATCGCCGTGAGGCTTCGCCACAAATCCCTCCTGGGCCCAAAAGTCCGACCACTGTACAACAGACTGAGAGGGGGACTGCAACAAGGAGTTGCAGTGCCTAGGGGCTTACGACGAGCAACTAACAGCTAAATGCTTGCCCCAGTTGGGTGGCGGGGCTGCGTAACCATCCATTTCAGGCTGGTCACTGTAGGGGTTATGAAGGAGGGTCAGGAGGCGATCGATCTCGGAATAATCTTTCTGTTGAGCCTTTTCAATGGCTACCTGTGCCAGGTAATTGCGAAGCACGTACTTGGGATTTACGCGGTTCATGCGGAGAAGACGGTCATCGTCTCGACTCTGTTCGCTTCGCAAGCGATTGCGATAATGCGGGGCCCATTCATCGAACCGGTCCCGATTCAAGAAGTGCTCGCGCAGTTTCTCGTTCGCCGCGCCGTCTGCCGATGAGAACGTCCCTAATTCGCGAAAGACGATCGTATAATCTGCATGGCTCTCTTGGAGAAGTCTCAAGAGGTCACGAATGAGTTCCTCATCTCCGGCTCGCTCTTCCTGCAACCCCACCTTCGCGCGCATCAGTTTCAGATATTCCCTTTCAAAGGTCGGCATGTAGGTATCGAGGCCGGCTTTCAGGGCATCCTTTTCCGCCAGCGGTAACAAGGCCTGGGCAAGACAACTGAGATTCCACAGCCCGATATAGGGCTGCTGATTAAAGGCGTAGCGGCCGTTGTGATCAGAGTGGTTGCAGATGAACCCGGCATCGTAGTCGTCCATGAATCCGTACGGACCATAGTCGAGCGTGAGACCGAGGATCGACATGTTGTCCGTATTCATCACACCGTGTGCCCATCCGACCGCCTGCCACTGTGCGATCAGCGTTGCCGTGCGCTCGACAACTTGGGCGAAGAAGCGTGCGTATTTGTCCGCAACTTCTCGGAGGTGAGGGAAATGCTGATCGATCACATAATCGGCAAGAACTTTGAGATGCTCATGTTGCTGTCGATAATAGAAGATCTCGAAGGTACCGAAGCGGACATGGGAGGGCGCCATGCGAACCAGGGTTGCGCCGGTTTCGATCTGTTCGCGATAGACCTTGTCGTCGCTGCCGACAATGCAGAGCGCCCTCGCTGTTGGAATACCGAGCCCATGCATGGCCTCCGAGCAGAGATATTCTCTGATGGTTGAGCGCAAGACCGCGCGGCCGTCACCGTCCCGTGAAAAGGGCGTCATGCCCGCCCCCTTGAGATGCAGGTCCCAGCGTTCACCCCGAGCGTTTTTTACTTCACCGAGAAGGATAGCGCGGCCGTCGCCGAGTTGGGGCACATAGACTCCAAATTGATGGCCTGAATAGATCATCGCCAACGGCTCCATGCCGGGCGCGAGCATGCTGCCGCCGAAAAGCCCTGCGAACTCCGGTCTCGCGAACTGCTCCGGATCGAGATCGATCAATTCTGCGGCTGCCCGATTCGCATGGACCAGGAAGGGAGTGGAACCGAACGGCGTCGGGTTCAGCCTGGCATAGAAGGCTTCGGGAAGACGCGCGTAGCTGTTGTCGAAGGAGAGGGTTTCGAGGGTGCGTCCGGCCATGGCTCAAGGATGCCAGGGCCAGCACGCCGCTTTCAAGTGTGGACCCTGAAAAGGCGTATCAACCTTCTCCTACCGGACGCCGTTCTGAAGGTCCCGATTGACCGTGAAGACGAAGATCCGTTCGCCCAGTTGCACGTCGATGTCGGTAAACACGCCAAGTATCTTGGCCCCTGTGATCTCGCTCACCTGCTCGCAGAGCTTGTCTCGTCCCTGCGCGATTAACGTCTGACGTAGACGCTTGACCATGTCGACGCCTTCAGTGGTTTTTGCCAATTGCCGTTCAGCCGGGGTCAGAACTCCTTTGAGCCGCACAACGACCAGGTCCCGGACGATGAAAGCCCGTACGTCGTCCGGTCCCCTGCCCATGAATTCCTGTTCGAACTTGATGATCGCGTTGCGTATCGCGCTTTCCATGATCTCTCTCCGTCCTTGCGCACAGGATTATAGGGTTACATGGGAACATCAACAAGCAGAAAGGTAAGCCGTTGGGATCAATGTTGTCCGCCCTAATAGGCCTTTCGGGGCAAAGATGGCTGATTGAGAGGGTCGGGCCGCATTCGGTGCTTGACGGTAGTCAGTTCGTCGTATTATTGATGGTCCTGCCATTGAACAGACGGCGCTGCTGCTTGCCCCGACCATTACTCGAGGACGACTAGGACGCCGGGTTCTCGTTACGACAGGGCCGTAGGGTGACCGGCAGTTCGAATGAGAGGCCGGTCGCAGTACAAGCCAACCGAGTGCGTCGATAGTTGATCGAGCACCACCGGTTGGCTTTCGTATTTTAAGGGGCCGCGAGGTGCTGATGTCGGTCGCGCTGCTCGTTCCGGTACTTCCGCTGTTGTCCGCGCTGATTGTTCTGGTCGGTGCCGATCGTTCTCGTCACCTGCGCGCGAAACTAGCGGCCTGGCCGATCGGCGCGGCGTTTTGCGGTGCCATCGCCACGCTCTATGTCGTCACGGCCCAGGGACCTATCACGATTCGGTTATATGATCCTTCCTCGTTGGCCTCTATCGCTTTTCCTCTCGGCTTCTACATCGACCGGCTCAGCGCGGTCATGATGGTCTTGATCTCCGCGATCGGCACGATCATCTACACCTACTCCATCGACTACATGTATCAAGAGCCCCATGAACGCCGCTATCTAGCCATGCTCGGTGTCGCCGTCTTCGTCCTTCTCTGCATGGTGTCGAGCGCAAATCTCCTGATGCTGTTTCTCTTCTGGCAGGTCCTGAGCTACCTGCTCTATATCTTGATCCACAACCATGTCCACGCCGGGACCCTGGAAGCTGCGTTTCGCACTTTTACCATCTTACGGGTGGGAGACGTCGCCTTTCTTGCCGGGATCGTCGTGGCCTACCAACTATTCGGCACGCTGGAGTTTCCCGATCTGTTTGTCGCCGCCGCGCGATCCACTTCGACGGTCTCGGTGTGGCCCGGCATAGAGCTGAACGGCGCGACGGCGGTCACCTTGCTGCTGTTCGTCGGAGGCATGAGCAAGTCTGCGCAGTTTCCCCTCCACATCTGGATGCCGCGCTATCTCTATGCCCCGACACCGGTCACGGCGTTGTTGCACGCGGGGATCATCAATGCCGGCGGATTCTTGATCAATCGCCTGGCCCCCCTCTTTGGCTTGAGCTCAACGACGCTGCATGTCGCGTTCGTGATCGGCACCCTCACCGCCGTCCTCGGCGCCACGATGATGCTGGCGCAGAACGACATCAAGAACATGCTCGGCTTCTCCACGATCGGCCAGATGGGCTACATGATCATGGAGTGTGGCTTGGGTGCTTTCTCGCTGGCCGTCTTCCATCTGATCGCGCATGGGCTTTTCAAGGCGACGGTGTTCTTGAATTGCGGCAACGTCATCGGCCGGGCGCGCCTCGAGCCGCATTTCCCCCATCCCAAGCATGAGAGCGAAGAAGAAGGCTACTCGAATTTGACCTGGGTCACGGGGTTCGTCACGACGCTGCTGATTCCCCTGCTCATTCTCTTACTCACGCACGGCGCATTGCAGATTCCGCTTCTGGAATCGCAAGGCACCGTGGTCTTCTTGTTTTTCATCTGGGTCACGTCGTCCCAGGCCATCTTGACCTTGACGCGCTTGCGCCAGATCGAGTCCTGGAAAGTGGCGGCGACCATGTTGCTCACGCTGTTGTTCGTCGTGTTCGTATACCTGTTTGCAGTGGAGTCGTTTACCGCATTCCTCTACCCTGACCCAAACGACGTGGCATCGTACTTCAAGGCAGCCGAGCTGCCGGGCCGGCTCTTCGACATGATGATCGGGGCAGCCACGCTCACCACGATCCTCGGCTGGTGCTACGTCTACCTGAAGGCGCATGGCCGATCGCTGCCGGCACCGGCTTGGATCAACGGCATCAGGATTCGGTTGTATGTGCTCTTCCTCAACCGTCTGTATGTGGATGAGTGCTTCCATCGCCTGGGCCTCGTTCTCCGGTGTGCGCTCCATCGGTTCGAGCGTCGCGCAGAGGAACGACCGTCATGACCGACGCGCTTGACGAACGTTCAGAGACCGTATTAATGGTTGGCCTGCAGTTGAAGCGCACGACGGGGCCCGGCACCGCCGTGAGCCGCCAAAACAAGGATCGTGCTGTGAGACTGACGAGGTGGGCGTGACGCTCGTCCTGCTCGTTCCGGCATTCCTGCTCGCCGCAGCCGCCATCGTGCTGGTCGGCCCCGACCGCACGCGACATGCGCGAGCCAAGATCGCCGCCTACCCCGTCGGCATCGCCTGCCTGGGGGCCGTGGGGACGCTCTATCAGGTCGCGACCACCGGCCCGATTGAGATTCGGTTCTACAACCTGTCCTCGGTCGCCGCCTTCGCCATCCCGATCGGGTTCTACGTCGACCGGCTGAGCGCCATCATGATGACGTTGATCACCGGCGTCAGCGTCATCATCTACAACTACTCGGTCGGCTATATGTTCCAAGACCGTCACGCGCGGCGCTATCTGGCGATGATTTGCCTGACGGATTTCGTGCTGATCTGCATGGTGTCCAGCTCCAATCTGATGATGCTCTTTCTTTTCTGGCAGGTCCTCAGCTATCTGCTCTATGTCCTCGCGCATAACCACGGCCATGCCGGGACCTTGGCCGGCGCGTTCAAAACCTTTACGCTGTTGCGCGTTGCGGACACGGCGTTTCTCGCCGGCATCGCGCTCGCGTATCAACTCTACGGCACGCTCGAGTTCCAGGAGCTCTTTGTGCAGGCCGCCGAAACTCCGATCGCCCTGTCGCTCTGGCCGGGAATGGAGATGAGCGGTGCCACGGCCGTGACGCTGCTCTTCTTTGTCGGCGCGATGGGAAAGTCGGCCCAGTTCCCGATCCATCTCTGGCTGCCGGGATCGCTCTTCGCCCCGACACCGGTCCACGCCTTGCTGCACGCGGGGATCATCAATGCCGGCGGATTCTTGATCAATCGCCTGGCTCCCTTGTTCGGCCTCAGCTCGACGACCCTGCACGTCGCGTTCGTCGTCGGAACCGTGACGGCCATCCTCGGCGCCAGCATGATGTTGGCGCAAAACGACATCAAGAAGACGCTCGGTTTTTCCACCATCGGCCAGATGGGCTACATGATCATGGAATGCGGCCTCGGCGCCTTTTCCTTGGCGGTGTTCCATCTGATCGCGCACGGGCTCTTCAAGGCGACGGTGTTCCTGAACTGTGGCAACGTCATTCACAAGGCCAGGCAGGAACCGCATTTCCCTCACGTCGACCATCAGGTCGACGAAGAGGGCTTGTCCCGGTTGACCTGGTTCACGGGATTCGTTACCAACCTCTTTATTCCCTTGCTGATTCTATTGGTCACACACGGAGTCCTACGCATTCCCTTGCTCGAATCACAGGGGACGGTCATTTTCCTGTTCTTCATCTGGATTACCTCATCGCAGGCCATCCTCACTCTGACGCGCTTGCGACAGGTCGCCTCCTGGAAAGTCTCGGCCGCGATGCTCACGACCCTGTTGTTCATCGTGTTCGTCTATTTGGGTGCCGCGGAAGCCTTTACCCAGTTTCTCTATCCGAACCCGGACGACGTCGCGTCGTATTTCAAGGCGGCGGCTCTGCCGGATTGGATGTTCGACCTGATCATCATCGTGGCCACGGTGCTCACGATCGCCAGCTGGTCTTACCTGTACCTGACGGCCCACGGCCGGACCGTGCGGATACCGGCCTGGGTTGAAGGATTACGGATCCGCCTGTATCTGCCGTTCATGAATCGACTCTACGCCGACGAGATGTACCAGCTGATGGGCAACGGCATCATGCGGCTGGTCCATCAACTCGACAAGCTGGAACGGGGTTGGTCACGATGAGTACTAGCACCCTCATCGCATGGCTGCTGGCCGGCGCCCCTCTGGTGGGAGCCGTTGGAAGTCTCCTCTTTTGGTCGAACCCGGATCGGCTCAAACTGTCTTCCATCGCTTGGTCCATCGTCAGTCTCGGGTTGGTTGCAGGGTTGTCCGGTCTTGTCGGGATGCTCCCAGAAGGATTCTTGCCGCTCTATTTGCTGCCGCTGACCGCGATGATCTCGCTATTGGGACAACCGGCTCACGCCGACCATCGCCTGTCGTGCGTCATGACCTTGTTGTTGCTTGGAATGGGCCTGTGCGTACTCACCAACCAGCCGGTGGTCGCCTCCTTGGCCTTGCTGCTGCTCTTCTGCGTCATCGCCGGCTTGCTCTACCGCCATCATAGTGTGCTCTGGCCTATGTCCTGGTTGGGCATCGGCACGTACGCGCTCGGGGCCCTCTGCGCTGGTCTCTCGCTCGTAGCGCCTACGCCCATTTCCTCCATCGCGTCGTTGGTAGCTTCAGCAGTGCTGCTGCCGCTCATGCCATTCCACGACGGCCATCTGACGGCTGTGACGCGCTTGCCCGGCAACTTGCCCTCGTTCGTCGTACTCCTACTCCCGCTCCTCGGCCTTCACGGGATCGCGACTGCGTTGCCGACCATTCCGGACGCGGTGGCCTGGACCCTCAGCCTCTTTGCGTTGGTGGGCGCGTTCTACGGGGCGGTCAAGGCGCTAGCACAAACGCGCGTGCGGTTGTTGTTGGCTTACGGGAGCCTCTCGTTCTTTTCGATGCTCTGGTGGTTCGCCGCTGCCACCAGATCGGCAACACCTCGCTCCGCGCTCTTGGTCGGCACGGTCGGCCTGGCCACGAGCGGACTCCTGATCGCGTGGCAGGTCGTTCGGACCCGCTACGGAGACGATGTCGATCCGCAAGCCGTCAGCGGGTTGGCGTCCGGCATGCCCCAATATGCCGTGCTCCTCTCGCTCCTTGCCTTGGCGGCGATGGGCCTCCCGCCCTTCGGGGTCTTCGCCGGGTTTATGGGATTGTTGTTGAGCGCGCCCTTTCCTTCTTCAGGGGGTTTGGTCATTACCCTCCTCGCTTGGCTGGCGGCATCGTGGTACATCATGCAGATGGTGCAACGGCTGCTCTTCGGTTTACGGCGAGCCGAGTTGCGTTATACCGACGCACTGCGCACCGAACTCGCTGCGCTGTCGATCGTCGTGCTGGTCCTGCTGGCGTTGGGACTGGCACCGGCAACCTTCTTCGCTCCCGACCAGACTGGGTCGGCCGCTCATTCCGTCACGGGATCGCTCGTATGGAACCGATAGTCACGTCGCCCGACATCGAAACCAGACGCATGGAGCTGCGTGGAATCGTTCACCTCGCGGGTGAAGTCATCGCGCAGTATTGGCCGATGCGGACGTTCGTGCACCACAATCCGCTCCATAGTCTTGAATACCTGCCGTTCGAAGAGACCGTTCGTCGCGGCAAACAGTTCATGGGAGGCAACGGCTATCTCCCCAGTCATCAATATCGGGCCTACCTCAAGTCCGGCCGTATCAGGCTCGAGGATCTCGATGCGGTGCTGAAACCGCTCATGCGCGACACACAGGTGCTCCTCGGATCACATAGGCTCACGCATGGCGAGGTCTTGCGAGCCTGTCTTACCGAGGGGCTCTGCGACCCGGGTGTCGAGCCGCTCGAGGCCGAACTCCCCGATCCTTCCAAAAAACTCATTGACCAACTCGCGGCCAAGCTGACGGGCGTCCTCAGGACGCGAGACTTGCGCGAGCGGATCGGCAACATTGTGGAAAGCGATCAGGCGGCTCTTGGACGCTGGATTACCCTTTCGCACTGGTGTGACGACACGCTGGGCACGGAGATTGTCCAGCAGATCAACGATCAAATGATCAAGTGGTGTGAGGCCTTCCTGGATGAAGAGCATGCAGCCTGGCCCATGCCGGAGAGGGATAAGGGTCTGTACGGCGCTTGGAAAGCGATCGCCTCTCACGAATGGTCGCCTTGCGGGATTGCCGACAGCCGCAGAAAGATTGCGCAGCTTCCGGACCATCCCGAAGATGCCCTCCTTCACAGTCTCGACGCGCTCGGCATTCCGACGGATCTTCGACAGGATTACCTCTCTCTGCAATTGACTGCACTGCCGGGCTGGGCCGGTTTCATCAAGTGGCGGGAGGAAGAGCGGGACTACCCTTGGCAGCAGACCTACCCAGCCGGTCTCCTGAAATTCCTCGCCATTCGTCTCTGGTACGCCCGTGAGCTGGTCCAGAAGGCGTGCTACGAAGAACTTGGTATCGACAGCCGCTACGATGACGTCATTGCCTATATGCGGAATTCTCCGGAAGAATATTATCTGAGACGGCAGCGCGTCGCCGGCCGCTTGCCGGCCCTCTATGCCGAGGAAGTCGATCGGTTGCGTCACCAAAAACGCAACGGCTGGAGCAACGTGCTCGAACAGTACAAGACGGAAGTTGTCCCACGCCAGCAAGCGGCAGCCAGGCGTGATATGGCCAAGAGATTGTTGGCGTTGGCGGAATCGTTCGGCATCAATCCCCTCGTCCTCTCCGACGCGTCTTCCAACGACCTCAGGCAACTCATCGAGTGGATGGAGGCATTCCCCGAGTCCGATCATGGACCGGTATGGCTTAAGGCGCTTGAAGCAGGTTATCAGGAACGTCTGCTGAACCAGATGAGGACCTCCTCTCAGCGTCCGACGGCTGACGGCGCCTCCTTGGCCTCTCCGCGCCCCTATTCGCAGTCGGTCTATTGTATCGACGTGCGATCCGAGCCGTTTCGCCGCCATCTCGAATCGACCGGACCGAACGAGACCTACGGCTTCGCCGGCTTCTTCGCCGCGTTCATTCGCTATCGGGCCTGGGGCAAGGAACATGACACCGAACAGTTCCCCGTCATCATGCGCGCCAAGAACGAAGTGCGGGAAATTCCCCGGAGCTATCTGGACCATAGGGTGTCGAAACACAAGGCCCGCGCCAAATGGGTCCGGGCCGGCCACACGCTGCTGCACGATCTGAAAGAAAACGTCGTGACGCCTTACGTCATGGTGGAATCGGTGGGATGGTTCTACAGTTTTCCCATCTTCGGGAAAACGTTGGTGCCGTCGCTCTATCGGCGTTGGACCGCGTGGCTGAGCCGCTTGTTCGTCCCTTCCATTGCGACGACGCTCACCGTCGACAAACTAGCACCGGCCGACACGGCCGAGATGGTCGCCGCCGAGCAGCAGGCCATTGTGCGGAAGGCTCTGCAAGAACGGCTCGGGCTGCGGAATTCACGGATGACGCCCGCGCTGGTCGAAAGCCTGCGCCAGCACGCGTTGTCCGGATCTGAAGACCCGGATCAGCCGCTGACGGACGCCGCCGCCCTGGCCGGGCTTTCCAAGGACGCGCTGGTCGGTCTCACCGAGGTCTTGCGCCGGCAGTACAAACTTAACGCTCGTGCCGCCTCCCGCCACAAAGAGCGAATCACGAGAACGGGCTTCACGCTCGAAGAGCAAACGCTCACAGTCGACACGGCTCTCCGCATGATGGGGCTGACCAAAACTTTTGCGCGGTTGGTCTTGTTCTGCGCCCACGGAAGCACCTCCGATAACAATCCGTACGAGTCCGCGCTCGATTGCGGCGCTTGCGGCGGCAACGAAGGCAAGCCCAATGCCCGTGTGCTTGCCATGATGGCGAACAACCAGCAGGTGAGGGGACGACTCGCCAAGAACGGGATCGAGATCCCGTCCGATACTCATTTCCTCGCCGGCCAGATTGACACGACGACCGACGAGGTCCATCTGTTCGACTTAGAAGATGTACCGCCCACGCATCGAGCCGACCTGGCCCGTTTACAGGAGGACCTCGCGGAAGCGGGGGAACTGACCAGCCAGGAACGATGCGCTCGGCTGCCGGATGTCCAACAGCCGATCGCCGGCAATCAGGCAAAAGCGCACGTCCGCACACGCAGCACTGATTGGAGCCAGGTGAGGCCGGAATGGGGCCTGTCGGGAAATGCCGCCTTCATAATCGCCCGACGTGAACTGACGAGGGGAATCGATTTAGGGGGGCGTGTCTTTCTGCATTCCTACGACTATCGGGAAGATCCCACGAATCGTTTGCTCGAGGTCCTGTTGACCGGCCCGCAAGTCGTAGGGCAGTGGATCAACATGGAACACTATTTTTCCACCGTCGACAACGAAGTGTACGGGAGCGGAAGCAAGATCTATCACAACGTGGTGGGACGGCTCGGCATCATGTCCGGTCCGTGGAGCGATCTTCGGCTTGGGCTGGCCAGGCAAACCGTCATGAACGACGACGTGCCATATCATGAACCGATGCGGCTACTGACCATCATCGAGGCGCCGCGTGAACGGATCGAAAAGCTGATCGCGCGGCATGAAGTCTTGCAGCATTATTATCACAACGAGTGGGTGCACCTCGTCGCGCTCGACCCTGAAAACAAGGTATTGTATCGGTATCATCCGAGCGGAGCCTGGATCGCCATAGAGAATCCATCATCCGTGTTGAGCGTTCGCGCAGAGTAAAGGCTGGAAAGGAGTTCGTCCATGGCGTTGACATTGCATTCGATGAAAGAAATTCGCGTGATCGTAGCGGGAGAACACCGGGCGTTCGTGACCGATTTACTCGACCGGGTTAAAGCCACCGGCTACACGATTATCGGAAACGTCTCCGGCAAAGGTCACCACGGTGTGCGCGAGGCCCATTTCATGTTCAGCGAGCAGGAAAGCCTTGAGATGATCATGACGGTAGTACCGGAGGAGAAAGTCGAGCCCATTTTAGCCGGGTTGCGACCGCTGTTCGAACGGCACTCCGGCGTCATGTTCGTCGCCGACGTGGCCGTCAGCCGGGAGGAATATTTCGGCAAGAAGGGGAAAGGGGCTTGAACAGCGATGGTCGAGCAGGCGCCCCCGCCCTTGTCTTCGCGACCGGAAGATGTCTAGAATGGGCGCCGCTTCCAAGGCTCTAGGGAGGATTTTGTGAAGGGATTACGATTCGAGCGCATAGGTCAGGGACGCTATTACAATGTGGTGTTCCACCTTGGCAGCTCCTATGTCCCCGTAAGCGACGAGACCGTCGAAGAACTCAAGGCTCAGAGCCTACTTCCAGCTGAACGATTCCTCGACCTGCTCATCGACCGTGTCGGCTATTCCTCATACCTCAAGGATCAGATCCGGACGGAATTGAAAAGTTCGGGCGATCCGGTGACGCAGATTACAGTCCTCCAAGGCGCTATCAGAGAATTGTAGTAGGCGTTGAAAATCGCCGCCAGCTTCGCCTCTTCCCTCGCTGTGGCCTCGCCGGCAACGCCTTTGAATGCCTGCGGGAACATCAACCTGCTCCTCAATTGCCTACTGACCACCTTCACGTGTCCCACGTTCCCCCTTCTTTGTAGAGCTTGTTCATGATGTCGTTTTTTCTCTGCGGATCCTGCTCGTACTTGATCGCCTTGGTGTAGTTTTCAATCGCCAATTGCACTTTGCCGCGGCTCGCATAGCACTTGGCCACACCCAGATAGGCTCGTGCATCCTCAGGGTTTGCCCGCAGAGCTTGATTGAAGCATTCCATTGCCTCTTCGCGATGTCCCCGGTCGAACAGCATCCAACCCAGCGCCGAGTGGGCCGGCGCAAAATCCCGATTGGCCTCGACCGCCGCTCGATATTCTTTCATCGCTAAATCCGGACGGTTTTTGTTCTCGTACAGTCCGCCGAGTGCGAAACGCACTTCGGCGTCGCGAGGATTCAAGCGCAGGGCCTCTTGGTATTCCAACAACGCGGCCTGCACCTTTCCTTGTTCAGCCAGTGCGCAGGCCAGGTTCGCATGGGCCAAGGCATCCTTCGGGTTCAGTTTAATGACTTCTCGATATTGAGGAATCGCCATCTCCAACCGGCCTTGCTCCTGATAGGCGACGCCCAGATTGGTTCGTGCCGGCGCATAGTCCGGATCGAGCCGAACAGCTTCCCGGTATTCTTTGATCGCCATTTCAATATGGTCCGCCCGTTCGTGGATCTGCGCCAAGAAATAATGGGGGTAGGCCGACTGTGGCGCGAGCTTGGACGCTTCTTTGTACGACTGTATTGATTGCTCAGACTGACCTGATTGCGACAGAAAGAGTCCCATGACCAGATATGCCGCAGCGTGCTCGGCGTGGCCCGCCACGAGTCCTTCAAGCCAACTCTTGACCTGCGCAATGTCGCCCGGTTCCTGGAGGGACATCGCGTGACTGCTCCAGGCTTCGGCGAATTGTCCTTTGATCAACTGGACGACGTTCAGCACGAAATGCGGGCGTGGGTCGCGCCGGTCGGCCGAAGTGGGATAACGTGCCCAGACGAGCGCCTCCCGCGAGGCACCGTCCCAATCTCCGCTCAACAGCGCCGCTTCACAGGTGGTTTGGTGCTCGCTCATGGAAGCCGATGGGACTATCTGGTCAGGGTGTCTTCGATGTCCGGTGAGGTGGCCTGCACATGCAGGCCGAGAGTTGGATACCGTTCGGCCAGTTTTTGTTTCATCAGCCAAGCAATGGTCCGGTAGGACCAATGGCCTTTCACGCCCGAGCGCAGTCTCGCAATGTATTCGGCTTCGGCGAAGTCCATCTTGAACAGGCAGCGCACTTTGAAGCCGAAGGGGATCGCATAGAGGGCCGCTTCCGCACTGACTTTCTTCAATTGATCGATGTCGGCCCGTACGGCGTCCATCGCTTGTCGATATTCACCGTCGAGTCCGGCCCGCACCAACGGCGGTGGCACGTCATAGCCATGGATGGTCGTAAAATTCTGCTGGATCTGCTGGCAGCGTCGGTGCCGATGCATGTCGCGCCAGCCACCGATGTCCATGAGGACATCGAACGTGAAGGCGTACCCGCTTCGAAACTCTTTCGGCAGCTCGTCGTACGGGCCTCGGTTGCTGACCGCAACGCTGATCGCGTCCTGCTTTTCTTTTTCCGACCAGTTGCGCACGACAGCGAGGAGCTTACGATAAGGTGCCTGCGACACGCGGTACAGGAGTGTAGCGACGGTTTCATCGAGCGGATCGTGCGGGTCGATCAGATCGACCGGTTCTTGTGTGCCCCAGGTCATCGGATCATCGATACCGGTACCGCGCAGTGCTTCTTTGGCGTACCGGGCCAAGTCCGTATACACCGTTCCCTGATATTCGTTCGCTTTGGCATGACGGGCGAGCGTCGGCGCCATCGGTTCGTTGAGCCCTGCAGTTTGGCCAGCAAGTTCGCCCCAGACGTTCATTGGCGGCCGCTGGCAGGCATCCCGCAAGTCTTCGCCGATCATACGCAGTTCCGGCAGCTGAGACGAGAGGAGTCTGGTGATTTGTTTTTCCAACGTTCTGATGCTCACAACCTGACCGACGTTGGTCCGGCAAGCGAGTGGGAGCAGATATCGTGTCACGTCGAACGCGCGGGCTGCGATCGTCCGCTGATAGTCGGCCGGCTTCATCGATTCCGGACGCGGCTCCCGCTCGGAAAGAAAGGCCACGAGGGGGTCATGGAGGAGCCGATAGACTTCGCCGAGGCTCCGGAGAATGCCTTGATAGGTCCCTTCCGTCTCGCTGCCATGGATAGCATCCGGCACATACCACCCTCCGGAAGCAAAATTCTGGTACCGGCTCGATTTGGCTTGGCCATCCCAGACTGGTTCGTCCTCTAACCGAATGGCGGCGAGTTCGGTGACTTCTTCGAAACAGATGATAACGTGACCGAGATCGGCGATTGACGCGTGGCCATAGTCAAAGTAGAACTGTTCCCAGAATTTTTCCGACGAATGGCCATGCACCCATTTAATGCTATTTTCGATGGAGTCCGGCGATCGGCTGTAGCGGGCGAGGGCGTAGGCGGACTTCTCCGGCGGCATCGGCGCCACGGCGATGACGCGGCGGATGGGTCGATCACTGCTCATGACTGTGCTCCTATGAGGTTGCGCACCGGAGGCTGCGAACTATAGCGCTAGCACGCCGCCTGACGCAAGAAGTCAGCGGCGTTGAGTTCCTTTGCACGCGTTGACTTGCTCGCAAGCACGTCGCTATAGTCCGCGCGAATTGCAAGGCGTGAAACACACAATAGCCGAGACATGATTAAAGGCATTAAAGGCGTCAAGGACATTCTCCCTGAAGATACGCCGCGCTGGCGATTCATTGAGGAGACCGCGCGACGGTGGGCGGATCGGTATGGGTTTACCGAAATCCGAATTCCCATCTTCGAGGTGACGGCACTCTTTGCGCGTAGCATCGGCGCGACCACCGACATCGTCGAAAAGGAAATGTACACGTTCCCCGATCGGGACGGCACGTCTCTTACGCTCCGACCGGAAGGTACAGCGGGCACCGTCCGCGCCTTCGTCGAGCACAATCGCGCCGCCCATCCCCTGCCCCAAAAGTATTTCTACATCGGGCCGATGTTTCGCCACGAACGTCCGCAGGCCGGCCGGCTGAGACAATTTCATCAGTTTGGCGTGGAGTACTTCGGGACACAGGATGCCAGGGCCGATGTGGATGTCATGGCGCTCCTCTGGCGCTTCCTGTCTGATTTGGCTCTGCCGGACCTTACCCTCGAAATTAATAGCCTAGGCAGCAGTGAGGATCGAGCGGCCTATCTCCCGGTGCTCGTGTCATTTTTGAAAGGTCGCCAGGAAAAGCTCTGCGATAATTGCCGGCGACGAATGGAGACCAACCCCCTTCGTGTGCTCGACTGCAAGGTGCCGACATGTCGAGCCGCCACTGATGATGCGCCTCAGTTGACTGACTACTTGTCCCCGGAGGCGAAAGGCCATTTCGATCAAGTGTTGTCAGGTCTGGCGGCGTTGGGGATCCCCTCTCGACTGAACCCCAGGCTTGTACGCGGGCTTGACTACTACTGCCTCACCGCATTTGAAATCACGTCATCTCACCTGGGGGCACAAAATGCCGTGGGAGCGGGGGGACGGTATGATGGATTAGTCGAGTTATTGGGGGGGCCTCCCACTCCTGCCGTGGGATTTGCCGCCGGCTTGGAACGGATTGCTATGATGCTGCCGGAGCAGAGCCTACCGGCGTCTACACCTTCTGTATATGTGGCCTCATTCGGCTCAGAAGGAGGGCCGGCCGGCGTTCAGCTTCTCGATGCCCTTCGTCGAGCTGGTATCTCTGCTCAGTCCGATTATCGCGCCAACACACTCAAGGCGCATCTCCGTCAGGCAGATCGGGCCCACTGTCGATTTGCAGTGTTACTTGGAGATGACGAAGTCAGATCCGGATCCACTGTTGTTCGGAACATGGACACGAAGGCTCAGGAAACGGTTTCTTTACCCGATCTTCCACGGTATTTTCTTACTGTGACAAAAGGTTGTTAACGCCCAGTTTTTTCCGGTTGACTTCCCTTACAAAACCCCGTACGCTCGCCCTGATGTTTTTCTGTAACCATTTGATTATTAAAAGAACTTTGTTTATATTGTACTAAGTCTTAAATGGCTACCCGTAAACTTGGTCTCTTGTTATCCACAGCCCCTTCTCATTCCAGTGTCGACGTTGTCGCGAAGCTCGCAGATGCCGCCGTCAGGCAAGGTGTGGAAGTGTATTTATATCTCATCGATGAAGGTGTGAAGAGTTTGAAAGATGCTCGCTTCAGTCATCTGATTGAGCGCGGAGTGAAAATGTCCGTTTGTGCCTATGGTTGCCAGCAACATGGTGTCTCGACTCAGGAAGTTGACTCACGGGTAGCCCTCTCGGGTCTCGTCGTCCTTTCAGGGATCATCGATGGCTGCGATCGTTTTCTGGCATTTACCTAACCCGGCCTGTTCCGAGGTTCAGACATGTCCAAACGGATCACTATTCTGATAGCTGAAGATCCAACGAAGACTCATCGGCCCGTTGAAGCTTTGCGTATCGCACTTGGGCTCTGTGCTGGGGATCACGACACGACTGTCGTGCTTCTCGGTAAGGCGCCTCTTCTCCTGACTGATGAGACAGACGATGTTGTCGATGTCGATATTCTTGAAAAATATCGACCTTCTTTCGCTCAATTGAAGGTACCTTTCGTCATTGAGTCTGATTCCGGGGTAGGCGTGCCTCTTGGAGAATTCTCTGTGTCTCGTAAACCCCCTAGCGAGATTCGTACTCTTCTCCAGTCCGCCGATCGCACATTGGTGTTCACATGAAGATACTCTATTTAATACGCAAGCCTGTTGACCATATCGATCCATCGTTGTTTCTTTCCTCAGAGTCGCAAGGAGATGTGGTTTTTCTTGATCAAAGTGTGATGACTTCTTTTCCCTACAAAGGAGGAAGCGTGTTTTCTCTTTCAAACAACGAGAGTCAAAAGGGTCTCTCGTATGACGACCTGGTCAAAAAGATTTTTCAGAACGATCATACGATTGTAATCTGATATCCAGACTCTTCTCCGAGGATGTCTAGTGAAGAAACAGATAGCCGTCGTCGAAGGAGTAGGAGTAGGAGGAGTGGATGGTGGGGATATTCGATAAGTGATTGAGGAAATAAATGCTCTCCATGATCGCTCTCTGTGGATGAACTTGGGGATTGACTCCGTGTTCCTAGAAAGTGCACTGTTCACAACCTCGGGATGTACTGTAAGGGTTTAGAGCGGAGAAATCTCCTCGTTGCACAAACATCTCGTCACGGCAGTGAAAACCGGGTGAGAAGAGGCCGTTATCCACAGGTGTGAATAAGCCTGTGTATTGAGTCGAATACAGGGGTTATGACTATCTCCACAGTGTGGCAAGAAGCGCTGGCCTACATTCAGGGTAAGGTGCCAAAACAGGTTTATGATACGTGGTTTACGCCTGTCCGCCTGGAGCGGATCGAGGACCGGACGGCCCAGATCGGGGTCCCGAATAAGTTCTTTGGCGACTGGCTCAGTCAGCATTATGGACCCTTGCTTCAGGAGGCGGTATCAACGGCTCGCGGAGGGGGGGAGACCGACGTGTCATTTGTGGTCTTCAATCGAACCCCTGCAATGCCAAGCGATCCCGCTACCATTGCCCAAGCGGTGCGGGCTGCCGGTGCAACCAAGTCGAGAAGGGGTATCCAGCTCAATCCGAAATACACCTTCAAGAATTTCGTTGTCGGCGCCGGCAACCAGTTTGCCCATGCCGCCTGTATGGCGGTGGCAGAACAGCCGGCCAAGGCCTATAACCCCCTGTTCATTTATGGAGGAGTAGGACTTGGAAAGACGCACCTGTTGAATGCGATCGCCAACCACGTCGCGGAGCGGACCGATCTACGCATCGCCTATCTCACGACCGAGCAGTTTACGAACGAGGTCATCAATTCAATCCGTTACGACAAGATGATGGATCTCCGGAAACGATACCGGCACATCGACATGTTGATGATCGACGACATTCAGTTCTTGGCCGGAAAAGAACGGACACAGGAAGAATTCTTCCATACGTTCAATGCCCTCTATGAAGCGCACAAACAGATCGTTCTTTCGAGCGACCGGTTCCCCAAGGATATGCCTGACATCGAGGAACGGTTGAGGTCTCGATTCGAATGGGGTCTCATCGCCGACCTGCAGCCGCCCGACGTGGAAACCAGAATCGCCATTCTGCGCAAGAAGTCGGAGGACGAGGGTGTCACGCTTCCCGAAGATGTCATCCAGTTCCTGTCCACGACGATGAAAAGCAATATTCGCGAACTCGAAGGCTCGCTAGTCCGCCTCGGCGCCTATGCGTCCTTGACCGGACAAACTATTACGCTGGACATGGCAAAAAATGTCCTGCGCGATCTGATCGGCGATAAGAAGAAGATTGTGGCGATGGAAGACATTCAGGAAGCTGTGGGGACTTGGTTCCACGTAAAGATCGCCGATCTTAAATCAAGACGCCGTAGCAAGACGCTCGTGCATCCCAGACAGATCGCCATGTATCTCTGCCGGGAACTGACCGACGCGTCCTTTCCCGAAATCGGCCGCTTGTTCGGCGGCAAGGACCATACGACGATCATGCATGCCTGCCGGCAGATTACGAAGGCCAGAGAGAACGATGGCGCATTGAATCAGACGCTGGACGGGTTGAAGGAGAAGATTCTCCGGAGCTGACGGCGGTTCGAGAGAGGGGCGATTATGAAAGTTCGCATCGGGCGAGATGAGCTGTTGACTGGACTCCAACGGGTACAAGGCGTCGTGGAAAAGCGCAACACGATGCCGATCCTGTCGAACATCTTAATCGAAGCGAAACAGGAAGGCGCAGAAATCGTCGCCACCGACCTGGAGATCGGCATGCGGGGACTCTATAAAGCGACGGTGTTGAAGCCCGGCGGGATCACAGTGTCGGCCCGGAAACTCTACGAGATTATCAAGGAATTGCCGAGCGGTGAAATTGAGTTGACCTCAGGCGAAAATAACTGGACGACGATCCAAGCGGGCAAGAGTCAATTCAAAGTTGTCGGTCTGCCCAGCACGGATTATCCCGCACTTCCTTCTATCGAGCGCGAAGGGCTCACGCCGCTTGCCGGGGCCGGCCTGTTGGAACTCATCCGCAAGACTCTCTTTGCGGCAGGCGACAACGATGCGCGATACATCCTGAACGGTCTGCTCGTCACCCTGATTGCGAGCGAAAAGAAAACGACGCTCCGGCTTGTGGGAACCGACGGCCATCGGTTGGCCGTGGCCGAACAGGACCTCGGCAAGGCAGGAACTAAAGGAGCGCCGCAGGAAATCAAGGCGATCATTCCGAAGAAGGCCGCGCATGAGATGCAGCGGCTACTCGAAGAAGGTGGCGACGGCGAACCGTTGATCGGCTTCACCAAGAATCTGATGATCTTCCGGAAAAGCGGTTTACTCCTGACCTCCCGCCTCATGGAAGGCAACTACCCCAACTACCAACAGGTGATTCCCAAAGAGAGCAACAAGAAAATCATCGTGAACCGCCTCGAGCTCGAAAGCGCGTTGAGGCGCGTGTCGGTCCTGTCGAAAGACAAGGCCAATGCCGTGAAACTCTCGATCGCTTCCGGGCGCATGACGCTCTTCTCCAGCAATCCGGATTACGGAGAAGCGACTGAAGAGATAGCTGCGCAGCATGAGGGTGAAGTCTTGAACACCGGATTCAATGCCCGGTATCTGCTCGATGTGTTCGGCGTGATGGACGGCGAAAAGATCTCGTTACAGATGGACAACCCGCTGAGTCCCTGCTTGATCCAGGAGGCGGAAACTCCTGGATTCAAGTGTGTCGTGATGCCCATCAAGATCTAAGGAACTGAATGGCCACTGACGACGCGATTACCAAGCCCAAATCAGATAGTTACAGCGCGGATCAAATCAAAGTCCTCGAAGGCCTCGATGCGGTGCGGAAGCGGCCGGCGATGTACATTGGCAGCACCGGCGTGGACGGCCTGCACCATCTCGTGTACGAAGTCGTCGATAACAGTGTCGATGAGCACATGGCCGGCTTCGGCGAGACGATCGAGGTCACGATCCATATAGACGGCAGTGTGACGGTCGTCGACAACGGGCGCGGCATCCCGACCGGCATGCATCCGACTCAGAAGAAATCCGCGGCCGAAGTTGCTCTGACGGTTTTGCACGCGGGCGGGAAGTTCGAACAGGGCGCCTACACCGTCTCGGGCGGTCTTCACGGCGTCGGTATCTCTGTCGTCAATGCGCTGTCCGAGTGGCTCGAATTGGAAATCTGGCAAGACGGCCAAGTCTTCGAGCAACGCTACGAGCGCGGCAAGCCCAGCGCCCCGCTCCAGGCCACGGGTATCACCAAGCGCCGCGGCACCAAGGTGCGCTTCAAACCAGACGGCCAGGTGTTTGAAACCCTCGAGTTCAGCTTCGATGTATTAGCTCAGCGGCTACGCGAGCTGGCTTTCCTGAATAAAGGCCTGTCGATTACGCTGAAGGACGAACAGAAGGAGCCCGCCAAAGAGCAGGTATTTCTTTACAAGGGCGGCATCGTCTCCTTCGTCGAACACCTGAACGAAGCGAAAACACCGCTGCACAAGCCAATTTACGTGAGGGTTGAAAAGCAGGAGATGATTCTCGAGCTGGCGCTCCAGTACAACGACAGCTACGCCGAGAACCTCTTCTCCTTCGCGAACAACATCAATACCAAAGAGGGTGGCACGCATCTGGTGGGCTTCAAGGCCGCCCTCACCCGCACGATCAACACCTACGCCAATGCGAACGATCTGTTGAAAAAAGAGACCGAGTCGCTGACCGGCGATGACGTCCGGGAAGGACTCACCGCCGTCGTGAGCGTGAAGCTGCGCAATCCGCAATTCGAAGGCCAGACGAAGGCGAAACTCGGCAATAGTGAAGTCAAAGGCGTCGTCGAGACGGCGGTCAATGACAAGCTCGGGGCCTATTTCGAGGAAAATCCGCCGGTCGCACGCAAGATCATCGGCAAGGCGATCGACGCAGCCCGTGCGCGCGAAGCGGCGCGCAAGGCCAAAGATCTGATCCGGCGCAAGAGCGCATTGGACGGAGGCTCGTTGCCCGGCAAATTGGCCGATTGTTCAGAAAAGGATCCGGCGCTCAGCGAGCTCTACATCGTTGAGGGCGATTCGGCCGGCGGCTCTGCCAAGCAGGGACGCGACCGGAAATTTCAGGCCATCCTGCCTTTGAAGGGCAAGATCCTCAACGTCGAAAAAGCCCGCTTCGACAAGATGCTGACGAGCGACGAAATCCGGACGCTGATCATGGCGCTCGGGACCGGCATCGGCCGGAAGCGCGAAGAGAGCGATAAGGCCGACAAAGATACCTTCGACATCGCCAAAGCGCGCTACCACAAGATCATTCTCATGACCGACGCCGACGTGGATGGCAGTCACATCCGCACCTTGCTCCTGACGTTCTTTTTCAGGCAGATGCCTGAACTGCTCGAGCGGGGCTATATCTATATTGCTCAGCCGCCGCTCTTTAAAGTGAAGAAGGGCAAGGCCGAGCGCTACCTCAAAGACGAAGGGGCGTTGAACGAGCATCTGGCCGATCTCGCAGTGGAAGATGTGCACTTATATCTGGAAGGGACGCAAGATTTCGTGACCGGGCGGCGGCTCCTACCGATTCTCAAGAAGATGATCTCGTTCGAGGCGCTCTTAGCGCGGCTCAACAAGAAACCTCATGAAGCGGCCATGGTCCGAGCGTTTGTCGACGAGCCGGGACTCGATCGCGACTTGCTCAAGGATCAGACCGCTCTGAGAAAAGCCGTGGCGAATGTCAAGAAAACCCTCGGCCTCGTGTATCCCAAACTCGATCCCACTCTCGAAATTCTGTCTGATGAAGAACATCAATCGAACAAAGTATCGTGCCGGATGCAGGCGAGCGGATCGACCTATGGCTTGAACGTGACGCACGACCTTGTGGGCTCCGCCGATTTCCGCGAACTGCAAAAACTCGCTCCTTCGGCGATCGGCCTAGGCCGGGCGCCCTATAAACTCAAAGCCAGAGGCCAGGAGCAGGAACTGCGGTCGACAGCTGATCTGGTGAAGACAATCTTGGACCTCGGCAAGCAGGGCCTCGGCATCCAGCGCTATAAAGGTCTAGGCGAAATGAATCCTGGTCAACTGTGGGAAACTACGATGAACCCCGAGGCCCGTACCCTCTTGCGGGTGAAGCTCGAAGACGTGACCGGCGTGGACGAGATCTTTACCATCCTGATGGGTGATGAAGTCGAGCCGCGCAGGAATTTCATCCAGACGCATGCTATGGAAGTGCGAAATTTGGATGTGTAACGGGTCCTGCCGCTGATCAGCCCGCCCGGTACCGTGACCTCGCTGAATCTGTAGAGTTGGGAACGAAGAGGAAAGAAAAAGAACATGCCCCCTGACGAACGCCTAGGACAAATCGCCATTGAAGACGAGATGCGGTCTTCGTACCTCGATTATGCGATGAGTGTCATCGTCGGGCGGGCGCTGCCCGACGCACGTGATGGCCTCAAGCCGGTGCATCGGCGCATCCTCTTCGGCATGAACGAAATGGGTCTGGTGCACAACCGGACCTACCGTAAGTCCGCCAAAATTGTCGGCGAGATTATGGGCAATTACCACCCGCACGGCGATTCGGCTATTTACGACACGTTGGTCCGCATGGCGCAGGATTTCAACATGCGCTATCCGCTGGTGGATGGCCAGGGGAACTATGGCTCGATGGACGGTGATTCTCCGGCGGCCATGCGCTACACCGAAGCACGCATGACGAAGCTGGCGGAAGAAATGCTGGCCGATATCGATAAGGAAACCGTCGACTTTGGTCCGAACTACGACGAGTCGCGGCTTGAACCGCTCGTTCTGCCGACGAAGGTTCCCAACCTCCTGATCAATGGGGCGGGCGGTATCGCCGTCGGCTACGCGACCAATATCCCCACACACAATATCGCTGAAGTGATCGATGGCCTCCTCCTTCTGTTGGAAAATCCGGACGTCACGGTCGCCCAATTAATGAAGAAGATCCCGGGCCCCGACTTCCCGACGGCCGGTTTCATTTACGGCATGAGCGGCATCAAAGAAGCGTATGAAACCGGGCGAGGTCTCCTGAAGGTGAGAGCGAAAGTGGTCGTCGAAACCGACGAGCGGACAGAACGCGAGCGCCTGATTGTCACCGAAGTCCCTTATCAGGTGAACAAGGCGAAGTTGATCGAGAAAATCGCGGAACTCATCCAGGACGATCGGATCAAGGGCATCTCGGACCTCCGTGACGAATCGTCGGACCGCGAGGGCGTGCGGGTTGTCATCGAGCTCAAGCGGGGGGAGATCCCGCTCGTCGTGCTGAATAATTTATACAAGCACACCCAGCTCGAGACGACGTTCGGCGTGATCATGCTTGCGCTGGTCAATAACCGGCCGGAGGTCTTGAATCTCAAACAGATCTTGCATTATTTCGTCGAGCATCGCCGGGAGGTCGTCGTCCGGCGGACTACCTTCGAACTGCGCAAGGCGGAAGAACGGGCCCACATCCTCGAAGGTCTCAAGATCGCACTGGACAATCTCGATGCCGTCATCACGCTGATCCGACGTTCCCAATCTCCGGACGAAGCCAGGGCCGGTTTGATGCGCCAGTTCACTCTCACGGAGATTCAGGCGAACGCGATCCTCGATATGCGGCTTCAACGGCTCACGCAGCTCGAGCGGGCCAAGCTGGTCGAGGAATATCAGGAAGTCCTGAAGCAGATCGAATATCTGAAGTCTGTCCTGGCGAGCGAAGCCCTTGTGCGGGCGATCATCAAGGACGAATTGACCCAGATCCGCGAAGAGTACAAAGACGACCGCCGGACGCAGATCGTGAAAGAAGAGGCCGAGATCAGCCTTGAGGACTTGATCGCGGAAGAAGAAGTCGTCGTCACCATTTCCCACACGGGCTACATTAAGCGCAACGCGGCCTCGCTCTATCGCGCGCAGCGGCGCGGCGGTAAAGGTAAGATCGGTATGGGGATCAAAGACGAGGATTTCGTCGAGACCCTCTTCACCGCGTCAACGCATGACACGCTGCTGTTCTTCAGCGATGCCGGAAAGGTCTATTGGCTCAAAGTGCATGAGATTCCGGAAGCCAGCCGGGCGGCGAAGGGCAAAGCGTTGGTGAACCTGCTGGCCTTGGCGGGCAGCGAAAAGGTCACGGCGACGTTGCCGGTGAAGGAATATCGCGAGGACCGCTTCGTCATCATGGCCACCAAGAAAGGTCTCATCAAGAAAACCGAGCTGGCCGCCTACAGCAATCCTCGCCAGGGCGGCATCATTGCGCTGGGATTGGAAGACGGTGACAAGCTCATCGGTGTGCAGCTCACAGACGGCCGGCGCGAGATCCTCCTCGGCACCAAACAAGGTATTACGATTCGATTCAACGAAGAAGACGTCCGGCCGATGGGTCGTACGGCCTACGGCGTGAAAGGAATCACGCTCGAAGAAGGCAACGAAGTGATTGGGATGGAAACGATCACGCCGGATTCGACGACGTCCATTCTTACGGTCACGGAAGGCGGCTACGGTAAGCGGACGCCGGTCGGCGAATACCGCATCCAGGGCCGGGGCGGTAAGGGCATCATCAGTGTGAAGACGACTGAGCGGAACGGGCTGGCCGTGGGATTTCTTCAAGTGAGAGATAGCGATGAAATCATGCTGATCGCGGCGCAAGGCAAGGTCCTTCGCTGTAAGGTCGGCGACATCCGCGAGATCGGCCGCAATACGCAGGGCGTCAGGATTCTCGATCTCGAGGGAGAAGAGGATCGCGTGGTCGCTGTCGCTCGACTGGCCGATAGTGGCGAGCGGGAAGAGCCTAGCCCCGACGAAGGTCTTGCCGGTCAGTAAGCGTGCTCGCCACTGCCCGCTCATCTTCCCATGAACGACGCAACGACTCAGGCGCAGCTTACTTCCCATCAAAAAAAGCCACTCGACACGGTCGTCAAGTTGGCCCTGATGGTCTTCTTCGGATCGTTTGCGCTCATCTGGGGCGGGATGTACCTGAGCAGGCCGGACCGATCCATACCACCGTACAGTGTCGGATCCCAGGAAGGCACGGCGGTTTCCGTCCATGTGCCGGGCTGGACCAGCGATACGGAGATTGAAACGCTGATCGAACGCTTTCGCAAGGTCGGCCGCGAGACGAGAAACTTCGGGCCGATGAAAATCAGACCGACGACTCCCGACGATCCGGCCGGACGCTATCGCCGGATCACAATTTATGTTTTCACGCACGACGCCTGGGCGGAAGCGCCGATCCTTCACAAATATCTGACCGGGGAAGACAAAGACGTCCGCGACGGGTTCAGGCGGGCGCTTCGAGGTTTCTATCAATTGACGGAATCCGAAGAGGAGGGACGGATCGGCCCGCTCCTAGAGGGACCGGATTCTGCCGCAACGGCCGCATATTCCAGACAATTGTTCAAAGAGAGCATGGTTCAGAAGCCTTAGCTGCGAGACCGCGAGAACGCTTCGGCCATCACGTGGGTCAATCGGTTCCTCAACTCAGGATCTTGAACGGCGGCGGCATGAGCAGCGGCTTCGATCAGAGCTGCCTCACCCACTGACGGCGTCGGGGGAAAGTGGGTGGGCGCAGCAATCTGTTGATCACGGGTTGGAATCTCACCGACGCGAAACGTGATGTCCGCGATGACTTCCGATCCGGCTTGTTTGTTGAGGTTGGCGAGCAGCGTCGGCTTCAAGAACGTCAATTGTTGCAGCCAAATCGAATTTCTGACGATCAAGTATAGCTTCTTGAACCGGACCTCAGCAGGCCAGGTGTGCGACGCAATCGGCTCCCCAATGATCTCCCACCACTGCTGCTGAAGGCGGAGTTCGAAGAGATGCGATTGAAGCCCAAGACGTTTGGCCAATCCAGAAAGGATCGTGCTGAACGAATCGAGTGAACCGTGCGCGCGCATAGCGCGATCTTAGGCTGCGGACTGTGAGGGGTCAAGAGGTCTCAATACCGGCGGAATCATGACGAAGGACAAAGACGCATCAGAAAAAGTCGTGGCGACCAACCGGAAGGCGTTTCACGACTATTTTATTGAAGACAAATTTGAAGCCGGGATTGTCTTGCAAGGGACGGAGGTCAAATCCTTGCGCGACGGTCGGGTGAATCTTCAAGACAGTTATGCCTCCGTGCGTGACGCCGAAATCTTTCTCCACAACTGTCACATCAGTCCGTACAGCCACGGCAACATCATGAATCATGATCCGACGAGGGTTCGAAAGCTGCTCCTGCACAAGACTGAGATCAACAAGCTCATGGGCAAGACGCAGCAAAAGGGACTGACGCTGATTCCTCTCCGCATCTACTTCTCGAAGCGCGGCCATGCCAAGGTGGAGCTCGGGCTCGCCAAGGGCAAGAAGCTCTATGACCGCCGCGAATCCATCAAGGCCCGTGAAGCCGGCCGCGAAGTCGAACGGGCGATCAAAGATAGAAAGTAAAGTCGGCGGGTCCAGTTGCCAATGAGCTCGCCTGTGGCGCTTGAGGTTGCCCTTCTCGTCGGGCGCGCAGGTGGGCGCCAGTCGGTTATTATCATCTAAGACATTCATGAGACGAGACAATTCGTGCAGAGCGCCTCAAGAACTTTAGGGGCTTGACTTTAGTTCTAACTAGAACTACCTTTCTCGAGTGGCAAGGCATTGAACCCATAAGGGGGGTCGCTATGAAAGCGCTCTTTCAGACGGATGATGGTTGGGCCGGGTTAATTCTGAGGCTGACGCTCGGCTTCGTGATATTTCCGCACGGCGCGCAAAAATTGCTGGGCTGGTTCGGTGGATTCGGCTTTGACGGGACGATGGGATTCTTCACACAGAAGATGGGCCTGCCCTGGCTGATCGCCCTGCTGATCATCATCGGTGAGTCGTTCGGCAGCCTCGCGCTCCTGGCTGGGCTTCTCACCAGGTTCACCGCCGCGAGTCTGGCCGTTATCATGTTCGGAGCCATCACATTGGTGCATTTGCCGCACGGATTCTTCATGAACTGGTTCGGACAACAGAAGGGAGAAGGCTTCGAGTATCATCTTCTGGTGATCGGGATCGCCGCCGCACTCCTGGTAACTGGCGGTGGTAAGTGGTCTATCGACCGTGAACTGGCAGACCGGTTCTGACCGGCGAAAGGAACGGAAGGAGGCAATCATGACAACAAGCACGGCGACTACAAAAGAAATACTCGGCATCTATCAGCCCGGGTCGACCCACATGGTGGGTGACGGATTCCCTGTGCGCAATCTCTTTCCGAGCAACGACCTGGATCGCGATGTCGATCCCTTTCTGATGCTCGACTATGCGGGGCCGCAATTCTTTCCGGCGACGGAGCATCCACGGGGTGTCGGCGAACATCCCCACCGCGGGTTTGAGACTGTCACGATCGTCTATGAAGGTCTGGTTGCCCATCGGGATTCCGCTGGCAATGCCGGCGTGATTGGTCCCGGCGATGTGCAATGGATGACGGCGGCCTCAGGGATCGTGCACGAAGAGATGCACGAGAAGACCTGGGCGAAGAAAGGCGGAACACTTCACGCGATTCAGTTGTGGGTCAACCTGCCACAATCCAAAAAACTGTCGGCACCGGGCTATCAGACCATCCTGAATGGCGATATCCCGGCCGTTGATCTTGGTAACGGGGCCGGTCGCCTCCGCGTAATCGCCGGTTCCTTTCAGGGGCAAAAGGGACCGGCCCGTACTTTTACACCGGTAGAGCTGTACGACCTGCAACTCTCAGCAGGACGGCGTGTGGAGCTGAATGTGCCCGACGGTCACAGTACGTCCGTATTCGTGCTGCAAGGTCGAGCCTCTGTCAATGGTTCGCAAGCCGCCGGAGAAGCCGAATTGATTGTCTGCAAACGAAACGGCTCACAGGTGACGATCGAGACCAAGGAAGACAGTCGGCTCTTGGTCATGAGCGGGCAGCCGATCGAGGAACCGATCGCCCGCTACGGCCCGTTCGTCATGAACACAAAGGCCGAGTTGATTGAGGCCGTACAGGATTATCAAGCCGGCAAGATGGGCCATTTGTCATGAACGATCAGGCTATCGAGATCGAGGTCTATTCGGACGTCGTCTGCCCATGGTGTTACGTCGGGAAGCGGCGGCTGCAACGGGCAATGGCTCAACTCGATGGCATTCAGGCGCACGTAACGTGGCGGCCGTTCCAATTGAACCCAACGATGCCCAAGGAGGGGATGGATCGGACGGCTTATCTTGAAGCGAAGTTCGGCAGTCTCGACGTATTCCGTCGCCTCGAAGAGCATGTCTTAGCGGCGGGAGCGGTGGAGCAGATTCCTTTCGCCTTTGAGAAGATCATGCGGACGCCGAATACCTTCTCGGCCCACCGCCTCATTTGGTATGCCCAACGGCAAGGTCGTCAGGACTTCGTAGTCGAGTCACTCTTCGCACACTATTTCATAGAAGGGGCCGATATCGGGTCGCTCTCGACGCTGGCTCGGCTCGCTGAATTGGCCGGCCTGGACGCAGAGCGTTTCCTCCAAAGCGACGAAGGAGTGGTAGAGATCAAAGCCGAAGAAGCGGCAGGCCACCGCCTC
>CAMLHQ010000018.1 GCA_946479785.1 uncultured Nitrospira sp. | reverse complement strand
GGTTGCCTAACTGGTTGGGGGGTTCGGGGGGCTTCGGGCCGCGCGGGGGCGGGGGGGGGGGCAAGAGTGGCTTTTTCAACACCCTGTTAGCGCATCGGCAGCGCCCCTTGAAATTCGAAGACCATCAAGAGTGTCAGCAGAACTGCTGTGGCGAACAACGCTTCCTTCGCCCAAACTCCGGCCGTTTCTCCAACAGACGCCGCAACAGCGGTTTCGGCCTCATCGCGGCTCCGGAACCAGTAACCTAAACAAGCACAGAGCACCGCTGTCGTCACCAATAGAGAGCCGGTCATCATCCCGAATCCCAGTCCGATGACGCAGTTCACGAGTCGTCTCGAAATCCGACTGAAGGCAGCTTTGCCCTTCGCGGTCAGAATGACGTGGTAGGCAAGTCCTGCAACCGTGAGAAACATTCCCACTCCCACAAGCTGCAACTCCGGCCACACATTCAATGGATGGTGGCCAATCGTCCAGACCGATACAAGCAATCCGGCCGCGAAGGGTGTCTCGTCAAGGAGGGCTGCTTCGAGCGAAGCACGCCAACGGCGCAAGGGATTTGCGGCAATGCTCCCGACCAGGTATCCGATCATAGCCCCCGCAACGATATCTGTAAGAAAGTGGGATCCGCGCAAAGTCCGGCTGACGGCGATCGTTCCGGCAGCGGCTAAAATTATCCAGCGAGCTTTGGGAAACCGGATCGCGAAGACTGTGGCGACGGCAAACGATGCAGCAGCATGGCCGGAGGGAAACGAATCCCAGCCGCTGCCGCTGACAGGCGAGAGTTCGACCGTGCCCGCGTGCATGAACTTGGGCCGTGGCCGGCCGATGAGATGTTTCATCAAATTGCTGAACAACCCAGCCAGGCCATGGGCGAGCAGACTCTGCCATCCGGCAGCCTTCCAGACGGCCTGTTTGAGTCCAAACCCCACCGCCATAGCCACGAGGCTCACCATGATGAGAGAGTCTCCCTTTCCAAGCCGATCACCGACGTCACTGAGTTGGGCGAGCCAGGGATTGTGGAGGTGGTCAACCTGGAAATCATTGAGCGAGCGGACAAACCGCGTCAGCGGCACGTCCCACTCGAATAAGCCGAAGAACGTAAGCACGAGCGAGACGCAGGAGAAAGCAAGGGGTGCGAAGCGAGAGAATGGTGATAGGTCATAGGTAACGGATGACGCAGGCGGAGAGACATGCGAAGGGTTAAGCGAATTCATGCGTGCTAGTCAGGCATCACTTGTCATGTTCTAGGGCACCCAGTCAGCCAGGAACACGTTAAATTCACCGGGCGCTTTCGCCTTGCGATCCGACACCCAGACCAGCCGCTTGCCGTCAGGCGAGAACATGGGGAAGCTGTTGAAATGTCCCTCGACCGTCAGCCGTTCGAGTCCGGTCCCATCGTCGCCGATCAGGTACAAATGAAAACTTGGCCGTTCGCCCTCGGCCCTCGTCTCGAGGTTCGACGAAAAGATGATCCGTTTGCCATCCGGATGAAAAAAGGGAGAGAAGTTCGAGGCACCGTTCGACGTCGCCTGGCGCTTTCCGCTCCCGTCGGCATTCATCACGAAAATCTCTAGCTGGCCCGGCTCGACGAGCCGCTGCCCGAGCAGTTCTTTGTACCGGGACACCTCCACGGGATCGGTCGGATGGGAGGCACGATAGACGATGCGTTTGCTGTCAGGCGAGAAAAATGCGCCGCCGTCGTATCCGAGTTCTTCCGTCAGCCGGCGCGGTTTCGTCCCGTCAAGGTTCATGGCATAGAGGTCGAGATCCCCATCCTTCACGGAAGTCCAGACGATCGTCTTCCCGTCCGGTGAGACTGTGGCCTCCGCATCGTATCCCGGCGTCGAGGTCAGGCGCTGCATTTCCTGCCCGTCGATGCGAACCGCGTAGAGGTCGTAGTCGTCGAGCGCCCAGCGGTAGGCACCGTCCCGCTTCGGCTTCGGCGGACAGTTGGGCCCGGACGCATAGGTCGAGGAATAGAGCACGCGGCGATCGCCGGGGAAAAAGTAGCCGCAGGTGGTGGCGCCCGTTCCCGTGCTCACCAGACGAATCGTGTTGCTCTCGAGGTCCATGACGTACATCTGATAGCAGCCAAGGCCTTCGTCGGCTGGCTTGAGCGTCGCGGCAAAGGAATCCTTCATCCAATTGTTCGTGGACTGAAAAATCAGCTTGGTGCCGTCGAATGAAAAATAGGCTTCGGCGTTCTGCCGGCCAAAGGTGAGCTGGCGAATGTTCTTGAGATGGCGTTCTGAACCGACAGGCGCCGACGATGTTGACCCGAGATCGACGGCATGCACTGGCTGAACACAGAGCCCGGCGGCCACCGCGATCGTACACAATGTCCTATCGAACCAACGCAGATTCATCGAGAGATACCTCCATCCGCTCCTGCCCCGTCTCCCATTCGCCGCGAGCCACCGCTTTGCCCTCGTTGAAAACGACGTAACTGGTCCATCCATAGAAAAACAACAGCCGCGCGACCGTCGTTGCAGCCTGCGGCGTCACAGCATAGAGCCATGTCACCACGCTGCCCGGCCGATCCTGTCGATGACAACTCGCCAACACCGCGATACCTGCCCCATCATACGCTGTGCCTGCGAGCGTGACACCGTCATCACGAAGCTGCAGGCGAGTGCCGCAGTGTATATCTATGAGCGATTGAAGCACCATGCGAGATTCAGGGCTCCCCAATACTAGCACCGAACCTTCTTGCGGAAACAGGGCGTCTTGAGTGAGCGGAATGATTGCCGCCCGCTCATCCTGAGGCGTCTGACTCTCCTGGGCCTCGATCCGCTTGACGATGTCGCGAAATGGATGAGAGCCGTCAGGTGAGTCGGGAAACGCCAGGACAACCGATCGTCGCCGGTCGGTGACATAGTGGTTCAAGACAGGAGGCAGAAACTGACGCGGGATTCGGCGCATGATCATTGCGTCCGGATCCGGTTCGATCGTCGTTGGCCTGGCCGGCAGATTGACGGTGAGCAGATCTTGCGCAGCCTTCACCTGCGTCTGGACCATTTGTTCGCGACCATCTTCCATCGTGATACGGAGCGGGAGCGGAGACCGAAACACCTTGCCGGTTTGGATGACTGTGCCTGTCAGCTGAAAGGCCCGATTGCCATCGCCCGTGATTGGGTGCGCCGTCAGCTTCTTGAGAGTCAGCTCCGGTGCTCCACTCTCTTCAACCCATTGCCTGAAGAACCAACGGAGATCTTTCCCGGCACCCTCGGCAAAAACCCGCTCCACATCATGCCAGTCGGCGTGACGTCCGTGATACTGCGCCACGAGATTTTTAAGCGAGCGCCAAAACGGTTCATCCCCGACTTCCTGTCGAAGCAGATGAAAGACCATCGCGGCCTTTTGATAGCCGATAGCATTGTCGCGCTCGTCCTGTTTGTGCGTAAACTGTCCGACCGGATAGTCGCGGCCCTCAGGCACATGCAGATTGTAGCCGCGCAGCATCAATCGGCGTTGGTCACGAGCTTGGGCCTGATCACCGGTCAGTTCATGCCAATAATAATTGGCCAGGTAGGTGGTCAGACCTTCAACCCAATTACCACGGTCGACGCGATTGAACACCGTGTTCCCGATCCAGGAGTGGACGATTTCGTGGCCCAATGCATAAGGCTGCACATAGTGCCGCTTGATGACCCCACTCCCCAGCAACGTAAACGAAGGCATACCGAGTCCACTAGCAAAGAAGTTTTCGACCACAGCAAACGTCTCAAACGGATATGGACCTAGCAGCGGAATATAGGCCTCGAGGTAGCGAGCGGTCGCGTCCAGATATTCATCCGCCAGGTGCGCATCCTCGGGAAACAGATAGGCGGCAAGTTGCATCGGCTGACCAGTAGAGGCTGTCCATTCTCGCGTTTTAGAAACGAATCGATTGGCGACGATCGTGAGCGCCTCGCTCGGCTGGGTTAGATCCCATTCCATCAATATCAGGCCACGCTGCGGACAAAGCTCAGTCGGACAGGGCCCGGACGTTCGAGGTTTCCCTTGCGTCACTGCCATCCATCCGGATGGGAGCCCCACGCGAAGACGATAGGTGCTGAGCGATTCTGGGAGATCCGGATACCACTGACTTTCACTGCTCAGGTACACCCCTTCCGACCCGATATGGCCTCCAGTCTCGCTGGGGGTCACAAATCGCAAATGCCGAGGTTCCTTCGGTGGATCATTGATGGACCCGTGATAATACGCCGTGAGGGTCATCGTGCCAGCCGTGACCACGGCTGCTGGGACCGTGATGTGCTGAGCAGAAGACGAAGCCGCGTCGTGCTCGACTTCGAACGGAAGGTCATGACTGGCTTCGTCTGCTGAACCATCTGGATTGGAAAGCACCAAGCGATCGAGTTGGAGCGTCGGGGCAAGCGACAAGCGGATCGCACGCTGCGCCTGCGTAAGATCGATCGTCATACGGTCCATTGCGAGAAGGGCGTGGCGATCAGGATCGATCTGCACGAAAAGATCATGGTGCCGAATGGATTGGCCGGCAGAGGGTTGGCCGGAAGTCAGACACGGGAACGAGATGCAGATTGTGACGAGCAGGATGACAGCGGCAAACGCCGGCCCCCTGTGGGAATAAGACATTTGAAGCGTTTTAACACTCGCGGCAGACGAGCACAAGCTGGATGATGGAGAGCAGCTTTTCGAGGTCGATGGGCTTCCCAATCACTTCTTGGGGATGCAAAGACCAGGCATCTTGCAGCAATTCTTCGTCATAGCTGCCGGTGACGATAATGATCGCACCGGTAAAATGTTTATCGCGCAAGCGGCGGAGTACCTCGACACCGTTCATGCTGCCCGGCAGCATGAGATCCAACAAGATCAAATCCGGGGCGGCCTGGTCCACCATCGTAAGCGCCGCGGGGCCATCTTTGACTCCGGACGCCCGATATCCGCGGAGGCTGAGGAACTGCACAAGCAAGTCGCGCACGAGTTGTTCATCGTCCACGACGAGAACGGTTTCGCCGGTATCGGCAGCGGGACCGGCGGGCTGGCCGCCGATCGCCTCCTGTCTTCTGAGGGGTTGTTGGACGACGCGATTCACACCTTCGACCAACACGTCGAGCGAGAGTCCCTTACGCACAAAGTCCGTCACGCGCAAGGCGCGCGCTTGATTTTCTTGGCTCTCCGTCGCGCCACCACCAAGAATGATGACAGGCGCATGCGGATCGATGGCGCGAATTTCTTTCAACACCGTCAGTCCATCCATTTGTGGCATCCGAAGATCGAGGATAGTCACGCGTGGAGTATGTTGGCGGAAGAGATTCAACCCTTCGAGGCCGCTGGTCGCCGTGCGCACGTCATACCCATGGCGAGTCAGGACAGACTGCAACAGATCGCAGTTCATCCGATCGTCATCAATGACAAGAATCTTGACCACCGATAGACCTCAACAAACAGAGGCAAGCCTAACATGGGACTGTCGGCATGAGAAGCAAAAGCGGTGAACCAGTGTGCCGTTCACTCTACTCGACCGAGAGGCCAAGCAGGGCGCTCACGAAGGCCTCTGGTTGAAAATCCTGAAGGTCATCGACCGCTTCGCCGACGCCGATCAGACGCACGGGTAATTTCAGTTCATCGGCAATGGCGACGACGATGCCTCCCCGTGCGGTTCCGTCCAGTTTGGTCAAGGCCAAGCCGGTCACCCCGACTGCCTGATGGAATTGGCGGGCCTGGGCCAGGGTGTTTTGCCCGAGAGTGGCGTCCAAGACCAGCAACACTTCGTGGGGAGCGCCCGGGAGTTCCTGGCCAATTACCCGTCTGACCTTCCGCAGCTCGTCCATGAGATTGGACTTGGTATGCAGCCGGCCGGCCGTATCGATCAAGACGACGTCGACCTGGCGGGCTTTTGCCGCTGCAAGGCCGTCAAAGGCAACGGCCGCCGGATCGGCTCCATGACGATGGCGAATCAGACTGACGCCGACGCGATCTGCCCATACTTGAAGCTGATCGATCGCCGCGGCGCGGAAGGTATCCGCAGCCACTAAGAGCGGGACGCGTCCTCTCTGGACGAACCGTTGCGCGAGTTTCGCAATGGTAGTGGTTTTCCCTACACCGTTCACGCCAACGACCAGAACGACAAAGGGTTTGGGGCCCTTGGCTACCAGCTGTTCGAACGAAGGTCCGGAGGCCGGCCCCAGCACGTCGAGCAACGTCTGCTGCAAGGTTTCCTGTACATGAGCGGCTTGCGAAGCATCGGTGCCTTGGAGCGACTGCTTGAGCCGGTCAATGATTCGTACGGCAACAGGGGCGCCAAGATCGGATGAAATGAGGGCCGTTTCAAATTCTTCCAGCAGGGCTGGGTCCACCGCGCGGCCCAGCAACCGATCCAGCGAACCGCGGACGACAGAACGCGTCTTGCTCAGTCCCTCATTCAGTCGCTGCAACCATCCCATGCACTCACACCCCTTTATCTCGTTATAACTTCATTGCCTTCTCGCCTGTCGCACAAAGCAAGGAATCTTACCGAGGCCGCGACGCACCATCCGTTCCCTCCGTTGCATGCGAAGCGCCTCTTCCTTACTGCGCTCATGGTCGTAGCCAGAGAGATGGAGAATCCCGTGGACTAATAATGCAACGATTTCTTCATCCAACGATCGTTGCGCTTCTTTCGCTTGACGCATGGCAGTCGGAACAGAAATCACGACATCACCCAATGGCCTTGGCGTCCCGCGCCCCGCATGAGGCATACGAGCCTCGCGGGCAGCGAACGCCAGCACGTCCGTACTGCGATCCTTGCCACGGAACCGCTGGTTGAGGTGACGCATTCGTCGATCGCCGATGAATGACAGTCCTAAGTCGGACGACGACTCCCCGGCTTCAGCGACCACGGCTTGCGCCAATCGCAAGAGGCGCACGCGATCGACCGTTATGGATCTGATGTAGGACCGGAAAAAGACCGGCATTAATGCGGTTGGCCCCACGAACTCTTCGGCGGAGTAGGCAAGGATGGGGACGGTCGTCGGTGGGATGTGGATGAGGCAGGTCGCCCCCCCTGCGCAGCCTGGCGGGAAGACTGCCCGGCATTCTCGTGCTGGTCATAGGCCTTGATGATATCTTGAACAAGTTTATGGCGCACCACGTCGCGTTCGTCGAAGTACACGAATCGAATGCCTTCCACATGGCGGAGAATGTCACGAACCTCGATCAAACCGGAGACCCGATCAGGAGGCAGATCCACTTGTGTGATGTCGCCGGTCACGACCGCCTTGGAATTGAAGCCAAGCCGCGTGAGGAACATTTTCATTTGTTCCGCCGTCGAGTTTTGCGCTTCGTCGAGAATCACGAATGAATCGTTCAACGTACGGCCCCGCATGAAGGCCAGCGGCGCGATCTCGATGTCGCCACGCTCGATGGCGCGGGTCGCGCGCTCCATGTCCATCATATCGAAAAGCGCGTCGTAGAGTGGACGCAGGTAGGGATTGACCTTGGCGATCATGTCGCCGGGAAGGAATCCGAGTTTTTCTCCGGCTTCGACCGCCGGCCTAGCCAGAATGATTCGGCTGACTTCCCGTTTCATCAGCGCGCTCACCGCCATGGCCATTGCCAGGTAGGTCTTGCCGGTTCCGGCCGGACCGATGCCAATGACGATGTCGTGGGTCTCAATCGCATCGATGTAGGTTTTCTGCGTCGGGGTCTTGGGGACGACGAACCGCTTTTTAGTTACGATCGTCGTGGCATTGGACAGCAACTCCTTCAGCGGAGTCTCAGGACTCTGCCGGAGGGCCGTGAGCGCGTGGGTGACGTCATCTGGCTGGATCAGCATCCCGTCGTTGGCCAGACCGGCCAATTCCGTCAGGACACGTTCCGCATAACGAGTGGCTTCGGGATTTCCGTCGAGGGTGAGTTCTTCGCCGCGGGCTGAAAGACGCACGCCTAGGTCGTCTTCGATGAGCTTGAGGTGCCGATCGTGGTGGCCGAACAGAACGGCCGTGTTGGTGCCTTCTTGTAGTTTAAGTTTACGCACGCGAGTGCTTGGGATCGCCTCTCCTAATGGTTTGATATTATCAAAGAAGAGAAGAAGAAGACAACTGAGAGTCTTCTTGTCGCAGAAGGTATGGTATACGCGTATTCCAACCGCTACGACTTGGCATTCACAGAGAGATCAAAATCCTGCCTCGCAAAACCTCCCTGTGGATCCTTAGCCACCACTCTTACCTGATACTTACCTTTTGCTTCTGACGTAATCCCCCAGTGAATACGGCCGGTAGTTGCCTCGATGGTCATTCCAGGGGGAGATACTTCCAGTTCATAGGTAATGGGATCTCCATCAGCATCGGTGGCCCGCACGAGATACTCATATTGATCGCCGTTGGGCGACGGAGAAGGACTCGATACGATCATCGGAGCGGAATTGGACAAACTAAAGCGCTCTGTGACAGTGGCGGTGCCATCGGGAGTGCCGTCCGACGCCGTCACGTCCACCTGGATGGCGTCCTTAGTGGTGAAGTTGGCGAGGTCGAGGGTATTTTCTTCCCCTTCCTTCAAGACCGTCTCGTTCTTTCGCCATCGATAGGTGAGTGAGACCGGATCGTTGTCCGGGTCGATGACATTGGCTTTAGCCAGCAGTCGCCGGCCCTGAACTTGATGATCGAAATCAATGGTCACATCGGAGATGATCGGAGCGGTATTCACGACAGCCACGGGAATTGATCGAAACGGTGCTCCTTCGATTGTTCCATCGAAGGGTGTGACTTCCACCGCCACTTGATCTCCCCGTTTCAACAGATCGGGCTGAAGCGATTCTCGCGTTTGCCCGGCGCTGACCTGGCCATTGACCAGCCAACGATACCGAAACGTGACGTTCTGGAGATCGGGATCCTGCGCCTCCACCCTAACAGTCAAGGCGCCGGAAAGGGTCAGCGGTGTCGGCAGAATGGACACAAGCTTGACGACCGGCGGATGATTGGTCGAGCTGGAGTTGTTGCGGCCTGTCGGATCGCTGTCGGCACCTGACAAACAACCAGAGAGGATCAACAGGGTCGCAGACAGCGCCACTGCGGCATTCAAGCGCAACCAGGCACGAAACCTGTTGTTTCGTGCCTGGTCGTACTGCGAACCACACCGACTCACATGCGCTCCATTTAGTCTCGCTCACTCATCCAGGAAATGTACTGGCTCCAGAGCGAAGACGGGGGCTTCGGAGTAACTTTGATAATCGAGGAGTTGCTGGACTGGATGAACCCCGACATTCCAGTCGGCTCGGATCCGATCTGGATCGCTACAGACGACGACAGGCCTTGACCGAGGCCGACCTTGGTCACGGCTTTCCCTGCCCCATCAACTCCCATGATCGGATCGGTATAACCGGTTCCTGTCAGGTAATACAGACCGTAGAGGTTGCTCGTTCCCGTCGAGACACAGATGTCGAAGCTCGGCGTAAAGGTTGGGAAGAAAATCGCCCCCGAAATCAAGGTGGGGTTGACGATGTTGCGTTCGGCTCCGACCGTCGTTGAGCCTGAGTTCGACGCGAGTTGGATGAACCACCCATCCATGGCGGGAATTCCCGAAGCGGAATTGCCTTGGATTTGACTGACTAAGCCGGCGAATGTCGTGGTGCTTCCCACCCCTTGCACCTGGTTGCCGGACGAACAGGAGACACAGATCGCCGCGTTCGACACATTCAAAAGATTTTGGTCCCAGCAATTCGTGGTAGTGGATTGGGTACATGTTCCGTCAAGCACGACATCCTTCGCCCCTACCAGGTACTGAGCATGCTGATCGACTTTGTCGGCGTTGCTGAAGAGGCGTCCTGTTCCGAAAAAGACCCAGGTATTTCCCGAGCTATCGAGCGTCACTGTGGATCCGGCCGTCATCGCCCCCAGATAGGCGGGCGATCCGCCAATCGTCAGTTGGGCGATCATTTCGGTCGCGGAACGGGTTGCCCCATTTGCAACTCCCCAAGTGGAGGTTGTACAGGGGGCAGACGCACACGTGCCCATAGTGAGACGATAGAACTTTCCCCACCAATAGCCGACGCTTGATGATCCCCCGGCAGCGGGATCGATACTCCGGCCGACATAGACCGCGTCGGATCGGTAATCCAAGTCGCGGTCGAACGTAATCGGATCGGACATAAAACTCCCATAGGTTGAGGAACCGATGGGCATCACGGTGGCGCTCGGAGTGGCCCCCTGTTGAACCAGCTGGACGGAAAAGAGGCTTGATCCTGCTGAAGCTCTCCCGTCATAGCCTTGCACCCCTGAGCCGAGCACCATGGAAAAAACGGCGTTCGTATGATCGGTTTTTGCATCCCCAGATGGACTCGTGCGGACGACGGTCGGATAACTCGTCGTTAAGCCCAGCGTGGAGGAGGAGTAGGCACTGAGCACCGTAGGACTGGCTTCAGGATTGGTGATATCGAGCACGATGTACCCGCTATAAAAAGTGCGGGTTGTGGTCGTGGTCCCATCGAATTTTGCCGTGACACTCAGCGGCGGTCCTCCGTTGCTCGTTCCAGATACTGCTGCACAGGACCCGCAACTGCCGCCAAATCTCAATCCGAGAATGAGGACCGTTCCCCATCCGCTGGGATGGATGCATCCGGGCGCAGTCGGCGTCGGACTCGCCGATGTCCCGCAGGCCGCCTCGGGCGTAAAAATACGCACGTCTGTGACCTTGGGTTTCAAGTCCGCATAGGAGACGTGCGTATACTCCGGCATCGTAAACCACATGAGCTGCGGCAGCAGATAATAGGGGATGAACGCCCAGAGTTCTTCGCCGAGCGGAGGGCCGGTGCTGTTGTCATTCGGAGCCGTCGTATACCAGCCATGCTCGACAGGAGTTGTACCCGGATCATCTCCACGATGGAAAAACCCTGCATTGAACGCGTGCAACATCCCATCATTGGCGCCGACATAGGCCACCCTGCGGCGAGTTGCCCACCGTTGGGTATATTGTTGATACCCGCTGTCGCCGTAGAGGATGTCGAATCGCTCCTGCGGCGACCCTACAATGGTCGGAGTCGAATGGACGATATCGCCAAGCCGCCAGGTCTGATACGACCCGTTAACCAGGATTCGCCGGTCGCGCATATTCGTGACCTGGTTGCCTTGAAGATATGAAATGATGTTCGCCGCGGTGTAGGTTCCGCTGGCGCTGGCGCGAAGGTAGGGGGCCAAAGTTGTGGCATTTGCGGCACTGAAAGCCATCTGCTCATCCGACGTGACGACTCCATCATTGTTTTTGTCAACCCAGGTGATCAGGTTCCTGGGATCACCGGAGAGATCTCGCAAGGTGAGCGATTTACCGGCCTCCCAGAGCCCCTGCACCTGAGGCAGTGTGATGGTTTGATAGGGTGTCGCCGTATCCGGCACTCCATCTTCGTTCAAGTCCTGAAAACAATCTACCAAGACGGTGTTCGTGATGGGATCCAGACGGGTCTGAACGATATCGTCATCCTTATATATATGCCTGCCATCTGGAGCGCCGCCGACACCGCCGCGATCCTCACGCAGGTTCCCAAAGCTATCCACCCACAGCCCTTGCAGATACCCGAGCCACGTAATGTTATTGTTGTTTTGTCCGGGGGTCTGCGGGTAGAAGAAGGCCTGGTAAATGGAACCGTCCCCCGACGAGGATGAAGCCAGGACCGAGATCGACGTTCCCGATGCCGCCTGCTTCAAGATGGCATTGATCGCATTCTGAATTTGCGCTTGCAATCCCCCGCCGTCCGAGGCATCAAAGAAGGTGTCGGGCACACAATCTTTATCGACATCCCACTCGGGGTTGCTGGTGCTGCTGCCAGTGCCCAGGTTTGAGCCGGCAGGGTACGTGCAGGTTTGTGTGCCGGCCAAGGCGACGGCGTTGTCGCCATTCAGATCCTGAAACCCGCCATACTTTGAGGCCGACGACAATAGCGTGGCGCCCGATGGGCCGCCCATCGCGTTGACCGCATAGAAACTCACATACTGTTGCCCTGGCATATCGCTTTGGGTTCGCAAGTCATGCGTGCGCCCATAGTAGGCGATATCGTCCAGCCGGTCGCCGTTGGCGGCAGTGCTGACGACGCCTATGTTTGAAGCGCTGCTGCTAAACAGGTTGCCAAACGGTTGCTGTAGGTCCGGCGCATTTCCGTCCGCGCTCGTGATGCCGGGACTGATCATGAGCACGAAATTCTTACAGCAGCGGACTGTTTGGTTCATGCTGGCGAAGTAGAATGGATCGCCTGATGCCCCAAGCCCGCCCGAGCTGTAGCCGGTCGACCAGGACCCGCTGTTGCTGTAACAAGGACCTTGGGATTTTGCATACAGGCACAAACTTTCATACAAGGACTCCGAGATCGGCGTAAAGGACTGCAGGGGCGTATTGCGGATATTGGTGATCGCCGAGGGATTGAAAGTGCCGTCGAAGGGGAACTGAAGACTTCCTCCTTGGCCTGTGGACGCGTTAACGAACATGACGGCCACGTGCATGTTGCTCGTCTGCATCGTCTGAAATAGTCCCAATGACCACGTCCGCTGGTAACAAATGGTCGCGCCGGCATAGTTCGGATCGCCGAGGAAACAGTTGCCACTCATTCCTACGCCGGTCGGGACGTTCGGCTCGGTCGTCAAATCGACCTGAATGTTGTAACGGTTCGCTGCCGCATCGTCGAACGGCGACGCCGTCGCGTCGTCGTTGACGTAGATAAATCCTTCCCCCGATCCAAAGAAACGTCCGCTGGCCACGGTTCCACCGCCCGAAAGATTGACTGTCGGCGACGGCAACGCGCTCGGCACCCGGCCTGTGAGCGTGGCCCCAGGCACGTATTTCACATAGCGCCAACAGGACTTCGAGTTGGTATTGCAAGTATTGGTCGATCCGTTCTGTCCTGTCTTCTGCACGCCCGCCAGCGTGTTGGCTGTCCCGTCCGTATTGGACGAGGCCGGAATGGAGCGTCCCCCTGCTAACACTTGTACTATTGTCTCTTGTTTGCGCATCGTCAGCCAATTCAGGAAGTTGCCGTCCCAGTACGTGCCGGCGCAGGCATCGGACAGGTTCGCTTTTACAGCACCATAGATAAAACTATTTGTGTTAGTCGTGTAACAGCGGAGCGGATTGAAGATCCCATAGTAGCTTAGGTTGGGATCGAACAGGTCCGCCGGAGATGTCACCGTCGACGTATTGATGGCGGTCCCTGAGGTGTTCACTGCAACGAGGCTGTCCCCGCTGGCGCTCGTGAGCGTGACATTTGCAGCATAGAGACTCGCCGTCGCTGTCCCGCTCACGAAAGAAAGCGGATAGCGCTGGGTCGTTGCATTATAGGTCGAGCCTGAATAGGCGGCTTCCAGCGTGGCATCTCCCATGTCGACGAGGAATATAATGTTCGGCGGCACGGTTTGATTCAGAAACACGGGATAGTTCGTGTAGTCGGCCATGTTCTGAGCGAACGCGGCGGCAGGGTTCCCGAACCAAGCAAGCGCGCAGAATACTGCCCCTACCAAGATTTGATACTTCTTGATCTGTTCCCGTTTCATGGTGTCCTCCCGGTGTTGCTCTGAGGCCGGCATACTTGCGCCGCCATCATTGGGAGCCTGAAAGTAAACAGTTTCGACTGTCCACACCTTCACATTCATCCTTACGGTTGTTTTTGACAGCCGTCCCCTGTAAGGGAACAGGCGTAAATCGCCGACACTCGACTCTCCGTCCCCGTCGCCGTATTCGACGCGACGCAGGTAATACGGTAGTATGCGTCGACGCCGTTGGATCCGGAACCGACGCCGGTTCCTTCGTAAGCCGAAAATTGCTGTTGTCCGCTGCCCGCCCTCATCTTCACGTAGAGACGATCGATATCACCGGCCACAGTATAGGGTGCAAACAAATAGACACCGGTATTACTGGGCATCACAAGGTTCGGAGCAGCACCCGTTCCAGTCGGCACGTCTATATTGTTTTCCGGATTTCCCATCAATTCGTTTTGCAGCACCGTCTGATTCCCGCTCGGGACCGGTCCGCCAGAGCTGTCGAGCAACGCTGCGGGCACCTGGCTTCCGTTTTCCGGGAGGAATACCTGCTGAATGACGTTGGCTCCGGTCCCCAGGCATGACTCCGCAGCGTTTGCCGAGGCTTCCATCGTCCGCAGGAGTCCGGCCATGTTGTTCCCCAGTCCGCTGACTGTGATGGCTGCGATCCCGAGCACGGTCAGCATCAACAGCACCATCATGACGGTCAAGAGGGCTATCCCTCGCTCATCGTTCAAGCTGACGAACAATCTGTTATTTCGATTCTTCACGTGAACTGCTCCCTTAGAATCCGATATTGCGAGTATCCACCGTCTTTACCAAGATCCGGCGCCGATGATTTGGATCGGCCGGAAGCGTATGGTCACTCGTCACTGTCACCGTTGGCGACCCCACGAATGACTGGTTACTCTGCCCAAACCCTAGATCGTTTTTTGACTGTTTGGCCACTAACGCGACCTGTACTAATTTGACCTTGTCCGGCGTGAGAGGGGCGGCGTTCCAAGGTACATTGCTCAAGAAATCTGCTTGATCAAAACTGTTTGACGCATTCTGATCATCGATGATCCGATCGGGGATCCCGCCGTTGATGGCTGTCACGCAGCCATCACAGGCATAGGACAGTTGGAGATCCTCGATCCCTTCCGCAATCGGGGCTTCGGCGTTGGGACCCGCCACAACACCGGCCACGCCCCTCGTCAGGCAGGGCGCGTTGCCTCCGCAGAGATTGGCAACATCGGGTGGAATCACGACTTGATATCGAATGCATTGCAGCAAGTAGACCTGGTTCTCCACCTGAAACCAGAGAGGAGGAGGGATCGACACGTTAATGGTATTGGCCGTGGCATCGAATGCGGAAACCTGGGCCGTGGCAGAACCACCAATTGATATATAGGATCCGACGGCGAGGCCAGAACTTACCATATCGGCCACTGCCCCTCCGCCCCCTGTTTGCAGCAGAATCTGTGCGACGCCAGCCGTAGTGGTCGCAGCGCGCAACGTCCATCGGTTCGCAACAGTGCTCCCGGCTTTAGTGACCGGTACCAGCAATTGCACCGAATCCGGCCCGCTGTCGAGGCCCGTCGGGGTCTGATCATTGGGCACAATCGCACTAGTGCAATTCCCTACTGTGACACCGGGGTTGCCAAAGCCGGCCAACTTGATATCCCTCGTGAGCAATTCCATGGCGACTCGCAGGTTTTGCTGCGTATCGACGACTTGCTCATTGGCCCGTAATGCCTTGCTGGTGGTCGTCAGAATGGTAAAAGCCGCCGCTACGACAATGACCGCGACAACCATCCCGACCATCAGCTCAATGAGCGTGAACCCCATCTGTTCGACTGAGCCGCGCATGTCCGGCTGATAGTGCTTCATGGCCATGAATTCTTTCTTCGTCATTCAGGCGCGATTACTCTGTTGAGTGCCAGAGTTCGCACGCGCTTCACGGTCGAATCGCTCTTCACGGATCCCATCCAGGTAATGGTCACGGTGACGTTTCTTTGACCGAGGACCGTCGGCGCGAGCACGTTGGACACCGTGACCGTACCCTTGACGTTTTGGAGCTGAGTATTGGTCACCAGAGTTTGCCAGAGTTGACAGTCTCCCTTTGCCTGCGGCTGTGCCGTCGAGCTGATGGCGTTACAGTTCGTCCCACTCTGTGTATCAATCCCGTTATAGGTGAACGCATTTCGCCGGTTGAATTGGATTCGCTCCATCATGTCCGAGGCCACTGATGTGATGCGTGTCAGTTCATTCGCATCCACGTTCTTGACCAGCGCGATGGTTTGCATGCCTGACATCGCAAGAAGACCGGTTCCCAACAACACAGCAGCCAACATCCCTTCCAGCAGGGAAAATCCTTGTTCGCCCTTGTATCGAGAAAGGCAGCGTCTCAGCATCCTGTCTACCCTTGCTGACGTCATGGGCAAGGAATCCCGCTTGAATTTACAGACCAGTTCACTTTCCCAGTTGGAATAATCGTCACAGAATATTGCTGCTTATAGGCGTCACAGACGCCGATCGTCTGCGTACCGGTGCCTCCGCTTGTTCGGAGGCCCATCGATGAAAAACTCACCGTGACGGGACTGCCGACGACTGAAGGCACCCCTGGGAGGCTCTTATCATTGATCACCGAGACAGGAGAGGCATCAGAAGTCACGGCAGAAATGTGCGCCAGCGCTCCCACAGTCTGCACAGTCACAACGACACCTCTGTTTCGGTTCATTCCTGCCATTCGAGCCAGGATCAACTGTGTAGCTATCTCTGATGTCGCTTGTCGAAGCTCAAACTGCGTATACCACCGTATAAAATTGGGGACAGCCAAAGCTGTGGCCACCGTCACGATCGCGACCGCGATCATGAGTTCGATCAATGTGAAGCCAGCATCTCGATTCGCAACACGCACCGAAGTAATCCTCCTTCGCAGGCCATAGTGGACCCCAGGAGGGTTAGAGCAAAGGATATGCCTTCATTAATCTTTTGACGGGGGATTTAACTCGTTGAATTAATATAAGAAATTAATTCGTCCGTGTAGAAAGCTGCCTCTTTTTTGCTCGCCGAGGGACAATTTTCGGCTCTCCGCTGTTACAAAACTAGTTGGCCATTGTCGTCCAAACAAATGTATGGCACGGATCCATGCGACTTCATCGAGGCGAAGTTCTGTCGTATGAGAGACGGACACAAGATCTCAGATGAGCTCGCACGATTGAAGGGACCGTCGCAATAACGACGGTCCCTCATCGCGTAGCACTAGCAGCTTAACAGCCAGTGCAAGGCCCCGGAGGAGGAGTTACAGGAGGAGGTACCGGCGGAGGAGGTACCGTCGGAGGAGGCACCGGTGGTGGTGTCGAGACACCAGAACCGCCAGGCTTGTGAAGATCCTGCTTCTCGGCGGCATTGTCTCGCCCATGCTGCCCATGTTCACCGGCCACCTCGTTGGCACGATTCAACCCCCTTACTTCGCCCCCTTTGTTTGACTGCGAGGGCGAACAATGAGGATCGCACACTGCGGCCTGTCCTGCCCCCATAGCCAGAAGAGAAATCGAGAATGCTCCTAAGACCGCGAGAGCCAATCGACTAGCCATTACATGCCTCCTTTTCCGTCTTTCAGCATAGTATGTTGCTGAAAGATCTACAGTAACTCCAGGCACCGAATTCTAGTTTTACGGGACTGTGCCTGTGCTGTTTAGGTAACAGCAGGAGTCATGCCAGGAGGGGACTGAGTAAATACAAGAACCTAGGAGATCATTTGGGCTTCCAGGGCTTGATGGGTATCAACTATTTGTTCGAAGCACCAAAAATCGTTACTGACAGCCTGCAGTAGACCTATGTCTTGGAGTTGGTGACGCTTACCGGTAATTGAGACTTGCATGCGCTTCATGCCAGGGATAGACATATCTGAACTGGGATATGGTTGCGCGGGCGTGAGCTGACACGACACGACCTTATTTCGTCGCCACAGCTCGCACCTGTCGATAGGTGGTCAATCCTTGGAAAACTTTTTGTATCCCGTCTTGAAGGAGCGTCACCATGCCGCTTTCGACAGCCTTGGCCAGTAGATCGATAGTTCGGGCCCTGGATTGAGTAAGCTGCTTGATGTCCTCGGTACCAACCAACAGCTCATGCAGCGGCACCCGTCCTTTGAAACCGGTCCGATGACAGGTGTCACAACCCCGCCCGCGAGAAAGCATCAGTTGCTCGCTGTACTCCATGTCGAGTGGTTTCCGATATCTCGTCCCATACGCTTCAACCAATTCCTCATACTCCTGGCGTGAGGGACGGTAGGATTCCTTGCACTGCGGACAGATTCGTTTGCAAAGCCTGGTAGCCAACACGCCGAGCATGGCATCCGCAAAGTTGAATGGATCGCAGCCTAGGTCGAGCAGGCGGATGACCGTTTCGACTGCACTGTTGGTATGCAGTGTGCTTAAGACGAGATGCCCGGTGAGGGAGGCCTCTATCGCGATGTCTGCCGTTTCCTTGTCGCGCATTTCGCCGATCATGATGACATCGGGATCGGCTCTTAGAAACGCTCGCATCGCCGCAGCAAAGTTCAGCCCAATCTTGTGATGAACTTGCACTTGGCGCAGACCCTCTTGCGTGATTTCAATAGGGTCTTCGGCGGTCCAGATTTTCCGCTCGTCTGTATTGATGTGTTTCAGGATGGCATGGAGCGTCGTCGTCTTCCCGGATCCGGTCGGGCCAACGCAGAGGATGATGCCGTGCGGTTTCTCCGCTAGCATCTTGATCGTTTGCAACACATGAGGCGCGAACTCCATTGCTTCCAACGGCATCGGCTCCTTGGCCGTAAGCAGGCGTAACACGGCGTCTTCGTTTCCGCACGCGGTCGGCAGTGTGGCAACGCGCAGCTCAATTTCGCGCTGCGCACCGAGCTTGAATCGAATCTTCCCGTCCTGCGGCTTGCGCCGTTCGGCAATATCGAGGTTCGCCATGATCTTCAGCCGCGAGACGAGAGCCCTTCGGTAGGCCGCGGGGACTTTCATGTGCGTGAAGCAAGTGCCATCGACACGAAATCGAACGGCCGTGTCCTTTTTGTCCGCATAGGGTTCGATATGAAGATCAGATGCACCGAGACGATCGGCCTCGATAATCAAGTAATTGGCCAAACGCACGATGGCAGAATCGTTTTCATCGATTGCACTGGACGAAGCATCGGCGACCGGTTCGACAGGAATGTCCTGTACGAGCTGGCTCAAAATCGTTCCAAGGGACGAGCCGGCTCCTTGTCCTGTCACTGCGCTGAGAAATTGTTCTATGTCGCGCCGAAGGCCGACGGCATACCGAATGGTCATTCCTGAAAAGCTGCGACGCACATCCCATCCTTTTTCGAGGTCATGCGGGTCATGTGTGAGCACGTCGAGGAGTTGGCCGCGACGCGCGATCGGCAACCAGAGATTCTTTTTCAAATAGTCGTGGTTCAGCGTTTTCAGCAAGTCGACATCGATCGCCGTCCGCTCGTCATAGGGGAGATAGGGACATTGGTAGTAGTCGCTGAGCGCTGCCCCAAGCACGTCTTTTGGCAGGTGATAGCGGTCCAAAAGCAGGGTCTCCATGTCATGAACACCCTCTTTAGATTCTTCCAGCGCCTGATCAAGATCGGCTTGAGAGAGGATTCCCCGATAGACGAGCGAATCCAGCACGTTCTGTTCGATTGAGGGATGAAGAAGTTTGGCCCTCCGCGCAGGTTTCTTTCCGACCGCCTCGGCAGAGACGGCGCTGCCCATCTCGCCGACTGAGATGTTGAGACCCTCCATCAGTCCGAACCCATATTAGTATTGCACTTGCCACGTACCGGGCGCGCGATAGACAACGGGAAGTCCTCGGAAGAGCCCTTTCCCGAGATCGGCGTTGTACCAGACCTCCATATGACTTCCTGTACTTTCGGCCACAACGGTAGCAGGGGTCATGACGGCGCCATAGATTCGAGCATTGCCTGCAAGCGCGACCCTCCCAGCCGCATATAGCAGGCCGTTCAGATGGATGCCAGAAAGCGTGACCGGAATTCTGCTGCCAAGCGAGGTCGAGTCCTCAGGCGCCGGACTTAACACCGGGACAGAACGTCCGGGGCCGCTTGGCTTCACCAGCACATGGCCCTGTACGACCAGTAATGCCTCAACATAGTCCGCGTCCATGATCAACGTGCCCAGATTATCCGGGCGCGGCGCTTCTCCATCCACCGTATCAATGAACACCAGGCCGTGAGATTGTCCAACCGCCGGCGATGACAACACATCAGCCGGCAACAGCCCCGGGTCGGACTCCATCGCTCCCGACGGATGGAGTCGCCCTCCTCGATCGATCCGATAGTAAGTGCCGTGGCGCAGCGCCGTCCTCTTGAGAAGATCGTAGTCCCATCGGTCAAGCCGTACGCCAGGCGTCGGATGTTGATTGATGTGCACGTTCAGCGGGAACGGGGTTGCACTCGTTGGAGGAGAGAGGAACAAGACAGTACCGCCGATCCAATAGTCACTCCAACGATCCTCCAACCTTCTCATGAGTTCATACGACTGGTCCGTGACCGGGGCGGCAGTGCTTTTTACGATCAGATCCTCAATGCGATTGACCACCATATCGGCCATCACGCGCGTATCGCCCCAATGGACTAGCACCGGTGACTCACCGCCAGGCCTCAGCGCTCCCAACCCTTCACCGGTCTGCACGGCGGCTCTCACTGCAGGAATGTTCAACGCGCCAAGCTGGAAGCGAATGGTCCTCGCAATAGGTCTTCGGCCAACGGTCGAGGCTGTGACTTCCAGCGTGCCGAGCAGTCCTGGCTGTGAGGGTGCGTAGACCTTCAGCTTTTCCAGGCGTCCAAGCTCAAGCAATGGCCCGCTGAACCCACTGGGAGGACTATTGAGCAGTCGCCCGTCGGCGTAATTTGTTGCGTCAAGCAAGATGTCGGGCCGATCTGGATTCCCAATAAATTGCGAACGACCCGTCGCATCAAAAAACGAAGGACCGCTAACAGGATCGTCCTGTCGCTTCACAAGCAGTCCGGCAATTGATGGAGGAGTGCTTGTGGAATCATGAAACCAACTCGTGGCCAGCTCTGTTGCAGCATCAGCCAACTCTAGCGCCATGCTTTCCTCCCGCATTGCTGAAATCCCCGCCACATCTTGCCCGGCGAGATAGAAAGCCGTCATGCTCAGCGCTGAGAGAATGATAATCAGCACGAGTGATGCCAAGAGCACATGGCCGTGGATCTCGCTGTATTGAGATTCGTTCTTGTGTTGGCTTCTCATGGCTACCTCATTGCACCCTTTATGTCCGAAGACTGATCTCTCGCTTCTCCACACGATGTGGCAGCGAGATTTCAATGAGAATGCGTCGCACCAGCTCCGGCTGCGTCGTCTTACTTCCCTGTTCGTTCCAATACGACAATGCCATGCCCTTGATGTCTCCGATCAATACGCTGGCGCCACCGTCAACCTGACGCAAGAGCCGCAGCAATCCCTGCTCATCAGTGCGGCTGTAGTAGCGGATGCGATTCATGACCGACACCGATGCCCCGGCTGGAATCGGATGAGCAATCGGCTCGACCAGGGTCAGCAGATTCCGCTGGCCGGCTCGCGCCAGCGTGAAGCGCTCGCACTGTTCGCTCCAGCAGATCCGCACGAGTTTTCCATCCGGCCATCCCCGCCCGTCATCGACAGCAAGCGTCGTCTGACCGGTCAGAGCCGCCGAGGTCACATTGGTCATCAGCCCATGGATGTTCGCCGTAAACTCGACTGCATCGGACAGGATGATCGAGAGCGATCCAAATCCGGCAAGCCGAAGCTCCTGTTCAAGGACTTCGAGTCCCAGCCGAAGGTCTTGTTGTTGCGTGATGCGATACTGTTGTCGCACGAACTCGTGCTGAAAATACGACAAGGACTGAAGTGTGGCGCCCAGTACGACGAGTCCTGCAGCCATTGCACCCATCAGTTCGAGCAAACTCGTGCCCGACTCGCTGCACATGAGAACATTCGTCCAAGCACTGATAGTCCCGTTCCTCGGCATGAGCAACCTCTTTAATGAGTCCCTGCGAAGACTGGATTGGCTCGGAGGGTGGCTACTCGCACCTCCTGCTCTCCGTTGGCTGATCGATACGATGCGCGCGCTTCAATGACCGCGAATCCGGATTCCGACAAACTACCGGTACGATTCGGAGCGACCGTCCATGTGAGAACCACTCCATCCCTTTCCCACGCAGCAGAATAGATGCCATCTCCGGCAGTACGATCGCCATTCGCCCCGTCGTCATGCATCAGCAGCTCCGGCACCCCGTCATGATCGAGGTCGTCCATGAGCAGTTGCTCCCACCGCACCGAACGCTTCGCTTCGAGCCTGGACTCCGCCATCGCCAATGCGCGGCTGGCGTGCATGCCCTGCCCGATGCTCTTGCCGGCGGCATGAAAGGCTTCCATGGCGCCCATCAATCCAATGAACGTCAGCGTCATCGCCACCAGGACTTCCGAGAAGGTGGCACCTGTTTTGGAGTCGATGTAAGGCGGAAGGATCATGAAATCACCACCCGCCCGGTCAGGCTCACAGTGACCGTCGTGCGGCGATCCTGCCGGTCATGAATGACGATGGTGGTGGCGCTGGCGGACCGACCGCTAGGGTGAAAGAACAGGTCGGGACCAGCCGTTGGCTCATCGATCGCTATGTTCTTGTCCTCATAATGATAGACGTCCAAGAGTCCTTCGGTATCGGCGGAGCGGAGCGTTATGGATCTTTCAGAAAGATTGAATCGCACAAGAAGCCGCTCTCTCCGGGCCATTGCCAGCTGTCTGGCCATCCTGAGCGTTGAGGCAATTTCCGCTGCGGCACTGCGAGCCTGAATCCGGGCGGTCATCGCTTGATAACTCGGCACCGCCATCGTGGCGATGATTCCCGCAATCACTAGAACAACCGTGAGTTCAGTTAGGCTTTTCCCTGCCTGTGTCGAGAGATTTGTCACGTCTCGCCCCCCCTATTCCCACGTTCTTCTTGGATCACGGGATCGCGAGCTTCCAAGACCTGTGCCGCCCTCTTCCCCGTGATGTTACGACCGGGTCATCCACAGGAAGTTCCATGGATTTGACACGACTTTTCTACGAGCGTGAGAAAAGACCCGTTTATTAGAAATGGGGAAGATTCGGATACAGGCAGAGAGCGAAACAGATACAACACGATAGGGGAAAATCCTAGTAGGAAGGACCCAGTAATCTTTGATACCAATTGAGTACCGGGTGCGCGAAGAACATCGAGAGAAGTGCACCGAGAACGAGAAACGGCCCGAAGGGGATATAGTCATCTCGCTTCATGAATCGGAGTGCGATCAGGCTGATCCCAATCATCGATCCGACCAACGAGCCAATCATGATCGTTAAGAGCGCCGGCTTCCAACCCAAGAACGCCCCGATCATAGCCAGCAATTTGATATCGCCGCCGCCCATCCCCTCTTTACCGAAGAGATACGGACTGGCCCAGGCCAGAGCCCAGAGGATGCCTCCTCCGATGGCAACACCCAGCAATGCATTGATCAATCCGACGGGCAGCACCGTCGCCGCACCGACTAATCCCAATACAATACCGGGCAATGTGACAACATTGGGAATGATCCGGTGAGTCAGATCGGTTCCCGTCACCACGAGCAAGGCCGAGAACAACATCGCGTAGAAGACACTCGTCCAGTTGAGACCGAAGGTCCAGAGAATGGCAAAATACCCGACAGCATTCACCGTTTCCACAATCGGGTACTGGATTGAAATCCGAGACCGGCAGGCCCGGCAACGACCGAACAACCAGAGGTAGCTCAACAAAGGAATATTGTCGTAGAACTCGATCACGTTTCCGCAGGAAGGGCAGTGAGAGCCTGGCCACACGATCGATTCTCCGCGCGGCAGCCGGTAGATACAAACATTGAGAAAGCTGCCGATTAGGGCGCCGACAGTGACCGCAAACAAATATGGGAACCAGCTATCCATGAAACCGCAGTCCCTTGAATGTCCGTACGGGTAGATCGGTACGTGCAATGATTGAGTACGTAGTTACACTAGGGCCATTATGCATTGGTTTACACAGCTTAGAGGAGTTCCCTATAATTTCACCGGACAAGCCAAGCGCGCGTTCTCCAGGAAAACTCTTGCACGGATTATAGCGTAATCTTTTTCCGATCAAAGGAGAACAAGAAACATGGCACGAACTGCAAGACTCAAGTCCCGGTCTTCTCTTGCCGACCTTGCGCCTCCGCCTCGCAAGAAACGGCCCGAGTCGTTGACCAGTCGCGAGCAGGAAATCCTCGAGCTGATCTGGGCCGGCTTCAAGAATAAAGAAATCGGGCAGCGGCTCAAGATCAGCGTCAAGACTGTCGAGGCACATCGGGCTAACATGATGAAGAAGATGCGCGTGTCCAACACGGCGCAGCTGCTGAAGACCGCCATTCAAGGAAGCATGATCAGAATTCGGTAGATCTTAGCCTTGCCGCTTCGTACTTCGCTGCCGCACGGCTTCAAACAAGGTCACGGCCACCGCAGCCGACACGTTCAACGATTCGACTTTCCCTTTCATCGGAATGCTGATGCGGCCGTCGCATTCCTTCAAGACGCCTGGACGAATCCCCTCTCCCTCTCCTCCTAATACCAGCGCGATCGGGCCGGTCATATCGATGCCCGTGTAACCGACGGGCGCGGCAGGTTCCACTCCATACACCCATACGCCAGCTTCTTTCAGGTCCTCGATCAGACGAGAAAGATTCACGACCCTTGCGACCAGCATGTGATCGAGCGCGCCGGCCGATACTTTCGCGACAATGGAGGTCAGTCCCGCTGCCCGGCGTTCAGGAATGAAGACACCGTGGACCCCAGCTGCTTCGGCCGTCCTCAACACTGCGCCGAGGTTGTGAGGATCTTCAACTCCATCCAGGATGACTAAAAAGGGCGGCTCACCGCGGAGACGAGCGAGCTCGAGAATTTCTTCTGTACTGCTGTAGGACTTGGCAGCGACAAAGGCAATGACACCTTGATGTTTGCCGCCCGGCACCAATCGGTCAAAAGCAGCGGGCGGTTCGATATGGACCGGCACGCGCTTGGCTTTCGCCTGTTGAACGATCTCAGCATATTGGCGATCAGTCCGTTGAACGAGGAGACGTTGAAGAGGACGCGCTCCAGCCCGGAGTGCTTCACGAATCGCATGCAGCCCATACAGCAGTTCCGGCTGGCTATCGTTTCCAGCGGCTTGTGCCATCGGGCTTATCCTCGATGATGATGCCTTGCAACGCTAGTTCTGCTCTGATGGTATCGGCAAGCTTGAAATCTTTTCGTTTTCGTGCCTCGTTACGTTCATCGACTTTTTGCTGGATTCGATCGGCCTCAGCCCGCAGCGGCAAAGGAGGATTCGACACATCACCATCGTAGGCTTGATGTCTCTTTTTAGCCTTGGGAGGTATTCCAGAGTCAACACTCAGCCCGACAAATGGGACATCCGCTTCACTGCCTTTATTGGGATTGAACTGCCACCTCTCCAATTGGAACAAACCCAACACATGACCCAATTCCCGAAACGCCGCGCGGGCTCGTTGACGACTTTCAGTCGAGACCCCCCGTTCAAGAAGCTTATTGACATTCCCCCGCAGATTCTGAACTACCGCCAGTGCCATTGGTGTATTCAAATCGTCATCCATTGCTTGGCTATAAGCCATCCTGGCCCGATTGATGGTCGATACAAGTTCGCTGTCTGAAGTTGTACGTTCTTCAGACTCATCCAACCGCTTAAACAAATCATAGAATCCATCCAGAGCATTTTTCGCTTCATGTAGACTTTGATCTGAGAAATCTAGGGGGCCTCGATAGTGAGTCGAAAGAAGGAAATAACGGAGCATTTCTCCAACAACTTCTTCAGGCCATTGCGGCTTCTCTTTCTCGAAGATCTCTCGAATCGTGAAAAAATTCCCAAGCGACTTGGACATTTTTTCTTGGTTGATTTGGACGAACCCGTTGTGGACCCAATAGCGTGCGAATTCTTTCCCGGTCGCGCCGCACGATTGCGCAATCTCGTTCTCATGGTGGGGGAAAATAAGATCCATCCCTCCCCCGTGAATGTCGAACGTCTCGCCCAAATGCTTGATCGACATGGCCGAGCACTCGATATGCCATCCGGGACGGCCTGCACCCCATGGACTGGGCCACGAAGGCTCTCCGGGCTTGCTGCTTTTCCAAAGGGCGAAATCCATTGGATGCCGCTTGCGTTCGTCGACATCTACGCGCGCACCCGCTTGAAGATCTTCCATCTTTCGCTTCGAGAGGCGTCCGTACGCCGCATACTTGTCGACCTGGAAGTACACATCTCCATCGATGGTGTAAGCGAGCCCATTTTTGATCAATGTTTCCGTCATCGCGATGATGTCGGCCATGTGTTCTGTAGCCTTAGGCTCTTCTGTTGGCTTTCCTATCCCAAGCTTGCCCATGTCTTCATAATAGGCTTCGATGTACTTGTTCGTAATCGTGTCACAGGAAACGCCTTGTTCGTTTGCCCGCTTAATGATCTTGTCGTCCACATCGGTGAAGTTCTTGACGAAATCGACTTGGTAACCGGTGTATTCCAAATACCGGCGGAGCACGTCGAAGACGAGTGCGCTGCGAGCATGGCCGATGTGGCAATAATCGTAGACGGTCACGCCGCAGACGTACATCCTGACCCGCTTCGGCTCAATCGACTCGAACGGTTCTTGTCTACCGCTAAGCGTATTGAAGAGTGTCAGCATAGCGTCCTACGATCCGGGCGTGGCCGCTCGTCTCGGCCAATGAGACCAGAGAAAATAGCCAGCGGCGGCAGCCAGACAGATCCCGATGACGATGTCGAACTGGTGAAAATAATCGCGCAGATGTTCCCACTTTTCTCCCATCTTGACTCCGATATAGGCCAGGAGATAGCACCAGGGCAGAGCGCCAAGGAAGGTGAACACGACAAAGCGAGGGAAATTCATGCGGGCAACGCCCGCCGGCAACGAAATAAATGTGCGGACGACCGGCAACATGCGGCTGAAGAACACCGCGGCTTCTCCATACCTCGCAAACCACCGATCCGCCGTATCGAGGTCCTTGTGCGAGATTAGCATATACGGTCCGTAGCGCTCCACGAATGGCCGGCCGCCCCACACGCCCGCATAGTATGCGACGACCGATCCGACCACGTTGCCGATCGCGCCAGCCAAGGTGACGCCGAGCATGGTGAATTGTCCAGTTGTCACGAGATAACCGGAAAAAGGCATGATAATCTCGCTCGGCAAGGGAATACAGGCGCTCTCGATCGCCATCGTCAAGAGAATGCCGGTGTAGCCGAACGTGGAAATCGTATTGATGACAAACCGGCTAAGAATCGAGATGATGGCTTCAATGAAATCACCCATGCTGACTTACCGCCTCACGCCGCGCTTGCCGGTCTTTGCTGATGAAGGCTTTTGACGTCCCCGGATGGCTGCCTCCCAGGTCCGCAATTGGTCCAAAACACCATAGTGTGTGCTGTCGAGATGGATCGGCGTGAGCGAGACCGCGCCCTCTTTGAGGGCTTCGTGGTCTGCGTCCTTGCTCCGGCTCCAGGAGACGCGGGTTCCCGCAATCCAATAATACGTTCTGCCGTGTGGATCGACCTTTTCGATGATTGGATTCTCAAATCGCCGCCGGCTCAAGCACGTCACACGGACGCCGGTAATCTGCCGGACCTCACGATTGGGGACGTTGAGATTGATGAGTGTTTCTTCCGGCAACCCACGCTGAAGGATCAAGCGGGCGACGCGCAGCGCATAATGCGCCCCGGTGGTAAAGAGAAACTGGTCGCGCCCTTCCTGCGACACCGCCATCGAGGGTACGCCGAGAATCGTGCCTTCGACCGCAGCCGACACTGTCCCCGAATACAGGATGTCGTCGCCGAGGTTCACACCCTTATTGATCCCCGATACCAATAAATGGGGCCGCTTTGGCAAGAGATTAAGAAGGGCCAAGTTTACACAATCGACCGGAGTGCCGTTGACGGTATAGACTCGCTTGCCTACTTCATGGACTCGAAGCGGCTTATGCAGCGTGACTGCGTGGGCTACTGCAGTTCGTTCACGATCCGGCGCGACGACCCACACCTCACCCAATTTGCTCAAAGCCTTGGCGAGCAACGTCAAGCCGGGAGAGTGAATCCCATCGTCGTTGGTGATGAGAATGCGCAGGTGTTTGTCAGGCATAAAAAAGAGGACTGAGTAGCTGAATCTGCTTCCTCAGTCCCCTGCATCCAACTCAGTACCGTAGAATTTGGTCGGGGCGAGCCGATTTGAACGGCCGACCACTCGCACCCCAAGCGAGTACGCTACCGGGCTGCGCCACGCCCCGATGTCTGTTTCTCGTGCCGCAATTGGCGTATTGTCGCCTTGAATGGTCCCCGATTGCAACCGCTTGATATTGAAAAATCGTGGATCATGAATGGGATTCGAGTATCTTCAAGATCGCTTGCAAATTTCCCCGCAACTTCTGCGCCAATTCCTTGGGCTTGATACGTTGAGCCGCCACGCGGCCACGGCGCGCCCAATACCGTTTCACCCCTTCAAGCGTATGCCCTTCCTCATATAGCATCCGTTTGATCTCCAACACCGTCTCGATGTCCCGCTTCACATAGAGACGCTGATTCCCGCGGCTTTTCTTGGGCTTGAGAAACGGAAACTGCGATTCCCAGAACCGCAGGACATAGGCAGGGAGCTTTGTCACCAGGCTCACCTCACCGATTTTGTAGAAGACTTTGCTGCCGAGCCGTGGTTCGTTTCCCATGGGCCGGTCCTCGTGGCGGGCGTTGTTACAGGTGAGCGGTCGATGACTACGAAGTGATCGTGTCTCGCGTCCGCGGTGTTCTTACGAGTTGACGTACTTCTTGAATACTTGACTGGGACGGAAGGTCACGACGCGACGGGGCGTGATGCCGATTTCTTCGCCGGTTCGCGGGTTCCGACCTTTCCGGGCGCCTTTGCTTCTCACAACAAAGTTTCCGAAGCCGGCGATCTTGACGGAGTCTCCCTTTTGCAACACGGCCTTCAGCATGTTGAGCACAAGTTCGACAATATCGGCTGCTTCGTTTTTAGAAATGCCGACCTGCTTGTAGATTTCATTCGCGATATCTGCCTTTCTCATGCTCTACCCCCTTGCGCCACCCTGGCCGTGTCGCCACAAATGCCCATCTTTACCTGGCACGGCAGACACTTTTACCATAAGTTACGTGAGGTTAGATAGGCTGTCAAGAATTAATTGTAGGGGAATGAGCTGGGATTTAGCGCTCAGAGGCCAGCAACTTGTACTCGATACTGTCGGCCAGGGCCTGCCAGCTGGCTTCCATGATGTTCTCCGAGACGCCGACCGTCCCCCACTTATCTTTATGGTCGCCCGATTCGATCAAGACCCGCACTTTTGACTCGGTCCCGCGATTGGCGGAGAGGACCCGGACCTTGTAATCGAGCAATTTGACTTCACGGAGCTGAGGATAGAACTTCTCTAAAGCCTTTCGAAGGGCGTGGTCGAGCGCATTGACCGGCCCCGCACCTGCTGCTGCTGCATGTTCCACCACTTCTCCGACCTTCACCATGACGGTCGCCTCAGACGTCGACGCTCCATGATCCTGCTTTTTCTCGACAATTACCCGGAAGCCCAACAACTCAAAAGAGGATTTGTGGGTCCCCATCGCTTTTCGCATGAGGAGTTCAAAGGATCCCTCGGCCCCTTCAAACTGATAGCCTTCATTTTCACGATCCTTGAGCGTGGCCATCAGTTCCTGAACCTTGGAATGGTCCTTGTCCAGCTTGATCCCGTAGGCTTCGACTTTTTCAAGTAATCCGCTGCGGCCCGCGTGATCCGAGACCAGCATGCGCTGACGATTGCCGACACGCGAAGGCACGATATGTTCATACGTGGCTGGATTCTTCAACACCGCGTGGATATGGACGCCGCCCTTGTGCGCGAAGGCGGAATCGCCAACGTAGGGTTGATGCTTGTTCGGCATCAGATTCGCGATCTCCGTCACGAAGCTCGAAACCTCTTTCAAATGGGTCAGCCGTTCGCCTAAGGCAGGCCGCTTCATCTTCAATTGGAGATTCGGAATGATCGAACAGAGATTCGCATTGCCGCAGCGCTCGCCGATCCCATTGATCGTGCCCTGCACTTGCACGACGCCCATTTCGATCGCCACGAGCGAATTCGCCACGGCCATTTCGCAATCGTTGTGCGCATGAATACCGAGCGGAACCGGGCATTCCTGCTGGACGATTTTGCAGATGTCCTTAATCTCCCATGGCATTGTGCCGCCGTTGGTATCGCAGAGAATAACTCGCTCCGCGCCGGCCGCCACCGCCCGCCTCAGCGTGTCGAGCGCATAGTCCGGGTTGGTCTTGTAGCCGTCGAAAAAATGCTCGGCATCGTAAAACACGCGTCGGTGCTTCGACCTCAGATAGCCAACGGAATCGCCGATAATGTCGAGGTTTGCGTCCAGTGCGATCCCCAAGGCATCGGTCACGTGCAATGACCAGCTCTTGCCGAACAGGGTAATAATTGTCGTTTCTGCATTGAGCAGCGCTTGAATGTTCGAGTCTTTCTGAACCGAATTACTGGCCTTTCTTGTCGAGCCGAAGGCGACGACTGTTGCTTGCTTCAACGGAGTTTCCTTGATCATCCGGAAGAACTCGATGTCTCTCGGATTGGCACCCGGCCAGCCTCCTTCAATGAACTGGACACCGAGATCGTCCAGCCGTTGGGCGACCATGACCTTGTCTTCGGCTGAGAAGCTGACATCTTCTGCCTGGGCTCCATCACGCAACGTCGTGTCGTAAATTTCCAAATGGACAGACTTCGCCGGAGCCGGTGTAACCGGCGGCGTGAATGGTTTCCGCGAGGAGCCGCCTGACGCTTTTTTCGCCATGGGAAGAGGGTAACAGGAGAGGGGCGAACCTGTCGAGGGTCAAATCACATATCGTTATTTGGCGGCCGGCGCGTGATCCAGTCCGAACGCGGCATGGAGGGCGCGCATTGCCAGTTCCATGTATTTCTCGTCGATGACACAGGAGATCTTGATCTCGGACGTGCTGATCATCATGATGTTCACGCTCTCTCGGGACAAGACTTCAAACATCTTGGCTGCCACGCCAGAATGGGAACGCATGCCCACGCCGACCAGGGAGACCTTGGCGATGGCTTCCGTCACCGAAACCGACTTCGCGCCGATGTCCTTCGCCGTATCCTGAATAATCGGCATGGCCTTCTTCACGTCAACTCGAGGGATCGTGAACGAAAAATCCGTCAACGATTCGTGGCTCACGTTTTGAATAATCATGTCGACCAAGATGTTTGCCTTGGCGACGGGTCCTAATAGACGGGCAGCTATTCCAGGCCTGTCCGGCACGCCGACGATGGTGATTTTTGCCTGATTGCGGTCGCCGGTGATGCCTGATACGGCGACGGCTTCCATGTCTGCATCTTCGCGTGTCACGAGCGTCCCCTTTCCTTCTTTGAAGCTCGAGTTGACTTCCAGCGGCACATTGAATTTCGCGGCAAATTCGACAGAGCGGGTCTGCAGCACCTTAGCGCCGAGGCTCGCCATTTCCAACATTTCCTCATAGGCAATTCTGTCGATCCGCCTGGCCGATGGGACGACGTTCGGATCGGTCGTATAGACGCCGTCGACGTCCGTGAAGATGACGCAGCGATCGGCTTTTAAGGCACCGGCCAGCGCCACCGCCGTCAGGTCCGATCCCCCGCGTCCTAACGTGGTGACATCCGATTGCTCGTTGATGCCTTGAAAGCCGGCGACCACCGGAACGACGCCCTTGGCCAGCGCCTCGCGGATGCGCTCCGCAGTCACCCTCGTAATTCGTGCTTTCGTATGGGAGCTGTCGGTCATGATCCCGACCTGGCGTCCGGTGAACGAGCGTGCATCAAGCCCGCGTCCGCGTAATTCCATCGACAGCAACGCAATCGTCACCCGCTCACCGGTCGACAGCAGCATGTCGAGCTCTCGTTCATCCGGGAGCGCTGCGACTTCATGTGCCAGCTTCAACAAACGATCGGTCTCGCCGCTCATGGCCGAGAGAACGACGACGACCTGGTTCCCGTCTTTGACCGCTCGCTCGACGCGATCCGCCACGCGATGGATGCGCTCGATCGAGCCGACAGAGGTCCCTCCGTATTTTTGTACGATCAGGGCCACGACCGTTACGCTCCTTTGGCGAAGAGACGCACCACGAACTTCGTGGCATCGCGGGGGGCGGTCGTCGACGCCTTCGCATCGGCTTCCGTAAAGCGCCGGCCGGCGCCGCCAGCGGATTTTGCCGAACTGTCCTGGTAAGCGTACGGCCAGTGCGCTTCCGCCATTTTCTCCTGATGGACGCTGCCGGGGTCGCTGATTGTGACCAGACGAAAGGGGCCCAGCTTGGCCAATCCATCAAGGAATGGTCCGACGAATTCTCGGTCGACTGCCTCGATCGCGCGCACCTTGGCCTTGACGTCGGGATCATAGACGACTTCGTCCGGCAATGCCAAATGCACATAGGCAAAATTCTTCTTCTTCAACTCGTCCAGCGCCACCGTCGCATGCATCCGAAGATCAACCAATCTGGCAGGATCGACCGCCTCAAGTCCTGCCACGAGACCGAGCCCGCGGTGAACATCTCCCGATGACAGGACGACGCCGGAAACGCCAAACCGCTCTGATAAACTGGGCCAGGGAATTGCCCGACCTTCGCCCCAGAGCCACAAACAATTAACCGGTTTGTTGCCTGCTTTATGCCGTTCATCGTTCACGGGATGGTCGCGCAATATCATCAACGACGCTTCCATCAACTTGCGAAGCATGTCGGCTCCATCTCCAGCCGGAAGCGCATCGCCGATCGAACGTCCAACTAGGGATTGCGGATCCGTACAGATCGCCCGGGGCTTCCCGTCAACCCAGACCATCAGGTGCCGATGGCCCGATCCCGGGTAGAACTGGATGATTTCGGACCCGAGCTGTTCGTTCACCGCGTCGATTAACTCACGGGCTTCCTCGGTGGTGATGAGGCCTGCGGTGGCATCGTCCATTACGATGTGAGGGCCGAGCTTCTTGAGATCACTCGTACCTGATTTGCCTGCGGCCGGCTGTTCACCCTTCAACGTCACCATCGTGCAGAGGTAGACCACGTCGTTCTCCCCGACGGTGATGCCCAAACTGGCCGCTTCCAACGGTCCCGGCCCCTGATAATATTTCTTGGGTTCGTAGCCGAGAATCGACGTCCCCGTGAGACCGCTCCTATGGCGGCCATTATCCAGAGCCACGGTAAGCAGGCCCAGTTCACTCTGTTGAGCCAATCGATCGAGATGAGGAGTCGAAGCCGCTTGGAGTGGAGTCTTGCCGGCCAATTCCTGCCGGGGATGGTCCGCCATCCCCTCGGCGTGCAGAATCACATATTTCATCGAACACACGCTCGCATCATGAGCTTACACATCGAGAAGACGAGCCACATCCTCCCTGGTTGCTTGAACGGTTTGGGGTTTCACCGACACACTGATGGCCGTATCGGCATCTTTCAATCCATGCCCGGTCAGGGTGCACACAACGGTTTCCCCTTCCCGCAACTTTCCCTGCCTGCTGAGCTTCATCACGCCGGCCACCGACGCGGCGGAGGCCGGTTCGCAGAATACGCCTTCCGTGCCTGCCACTGCCACGTAGGCCTGCAAAATTTCCTCGTCTGTCACCGCGTCGATTGAGCCGGATGATTCCTTCATCGCGGTAATGGCGGCCTGCCAGCTGGCAGGATTGCCGATGCGGATCGCGGTTGCCACAGTTTGTGGATTCTCGACCACGCGGCCCAGCACAATCGGCGCGGCGCCGGCCGCTTGATAGCCGACCATCCGGGGTAATCGCGTCGTTTGATTGGCCGCCCGATATTCTCGATAGCCCTTCCAATAGGCGGTGATGTTGCCGGCGTTACCGACGGGAAGCACGTGCATGGCCGGTGCGTCGCCCAATTGATCGCAAACTTCCATTGCAGCGGTCTTCTGTCCTTCGATGCGAAACGGGTTGAGAGAATTCACCAGTTCGATATGGTGCATCGCCGATAGGTCTTTCACGATCGACAGGGCTTGATCGAAGTTGCCGTCGATCTGGATCACCGTGGCCTGATGCATCATGGCCTGCGATAGTTTGCCCATTGCGATTTTGCCGGCTGGAATCAACACATAGACGGCCAACCCGGCCCGCGCGCCATATGCCGCGGCCGATGCCGACGTATTGCCGGTGGACGCGCAAATCACGGCTTTGGCGCCGGCTTCGACAGCCTTTGAAATCGCCATTGTCATCCCGCGGTCTTTGAATGAACCGGTGGGATTGGCCCCTTCGAACTTCAAGTAGAGATCGATGCCGGGCGCGATTTTCTGCGCCAGCCTGGTCGCACGAATGAGTGGGGTATTGCCCTCGCCGAGCGTGATGACCGGCGTGCGCTCGGTCACGGGAAGGAACTTGCGATATTCTTCGATGACGCCGCGCCAGCGATTCATGATCTCACTCGTCTTTGCCCTCGATGCGAATCAGCGTCGCCGGCTCGGACATGAAGGCCATGCGGTTAATCTCTTTGAGCGCGGTCTGGACATCGCGTTCTCTCGCCATGTGGGTCTTGATGACGATCGGTACGGTCTGTCCTTCCCGCCGTCCTTTCTGCAACATCGACGAGATGCTGATGCTGCAACGGCCCAATTCACCTGCGATCTGAGACAACACACCGGGACGATCGATGACCATAAACCGCAAATAGTACAAGGAGTGAATCTCTTCCATGGGACGCATGCGAAGCGGACGCCGCTCACCGGGCTGGAACGAAGCCGGAGGCACTCGTCCGGCACCACCCTTCAACAGATTGCGGGCCCCGGCAATGATATCGCTGACGACCGCGCTGCCTGCGGCCAGGTCGCCGGCGCCACGCCCGCTCAATACGACGTCGCCCACTGCATCACCGACCAATTGAATCGCGTTGTACACACCTTCGATCTTCGCCAACGGAGAATCCGCGCCCAACATGGTGGGATGGACGCGTGCTTCGACGTCGCCCTCAACGAGTTTGGCAATGCCCAGTAGCTTGATCGTATACCCGAATTCCCGGGCATACGCGATATCGTGCTCGGTGATATGGGTAATGCCCTCCGTGTACAGATCCTTGAAATTGATGGGAGTCCCGAACGCCAAATTCGCCAGGATCGCCAGCTTGTGCGCGCTGTCGATGCCTGCCACGTCAAAGGTGGGATCTGCCTCCGCATACCCAGCTTTCTGCGCCTCGACCAATGTCTCGGCGAACCCTTTTCCTTCGTTGGTCATCCGCGAGAGGATGTAGTTTGACGTCCCGTTGATAATGCCGTAGATGGACTGGATGGCGTTGGCCGCCAAACCTTCCTTGACTGCATGGATGACGGGAATGCCGCCGCCGACACTCGCCTCGAATCCGATGTCGACTCCTTTACGTGAGGCAGCCGCGAAGATTTCTTCTCCGTGGAGCGCCAGCAAGGCTTTGTTAGCTGTCACGACGGTCTTGCCGGCGGCGATGGCATCGAGGATCAGGCGCTTGGCAAAATCGTAACCCCCGACCAATTCGACGATGATGTCGATGGCGGGATCAGTAAGCACCTGTTTGACGTCGTTCACCAGCATGCCGGGCGGAAGGGTCACGCCACGATCGCGCGTGACATCCACATCCGCAATACGTACGAGTTCGATCGGCACACCGACGCGGCGGCGTATGAGCGCCGCATTCTCCAATAAAATTTTCACGACGCCGGTTCCAACCGTGCCGAATCCTATCACGCCGACGCCGACGCGCGAGATCATTTTTTCACCTCTTCGAACTTCAACGCTTTTCTGATCCCGCGAACGGCTTGTCTCGTCCGGTGCTCATTCTCGACCAGAGCAAAGCGCACATATTCATCGCCGCCTTCACCGAAACCGATACCGGGCGAGACGGCAACCTTCGCTTCCCGGAGCAATAACTTGGAAAATTCCAGCGAGCCCATATGCCGGTAGGGCAACGGAATCCTGGCCCACACGAACATCGTAGCCAGCGGTTTGTTGACATTCCAACCGATACGGTTCAATCCTCCCACGAGCACATCACGGCGCTTCTGATAGCGCTGGACCGTTTCCTTCACGCAATCTTGCGGGCCGTTGAGCGCAATGACGCTGGCGATCTGCAACGGTTGGAAGATGCCGTAATCGAGGTAGCTCTTGATCTTGGCCAGCGCTCCGACGACTTCGCTGTTGCCGACGCAGAATCCCACACGCCAGCCCGGCATGTTGTAAGCCTTGGACAGCGTATAAAACTCGACCCCGACGTCTTTTGCGCCAGGCACTTGAAGAAAGCTGGGCGCCTTGTACCCGTCGAACACGAGATCCGCATAAGCCAAGTCATGGATGACGATGACGTTGTGTTCCTTCGCAAACACGACGATCTTCTTAAAAAACTCTAAGTCCACGATCGCCGTCGTTGGATTATGCGGGAAATTGATGACGAGAATTTTGGGCCGCGGAAACGTTTGGCGATAGACGCGCTGCAGATCGTCGAAAAAATCGCTGTCCTGGCGCAGTTCAATCCCGCGGACCTCTCCACCCGCAATGATGAAGCTGTACATATGGATCGGGTAGGTTGGTGTCGGCGTCAAAACGACGTCGCCCGGGCCGATCATGGCCAGGGATAAATGAGCCAGGCCTTCCTTGGAACCGATCGTCACGATTGCTTCGGTCTCAGGATCGAGATCGACGTCGTAGTTGCGTTTGTACCATCCCGCAATGGCATGGCGTAGTTTGGTAATCCCACGCGAGGCCGAATAGCGGTGATTCTTCCCCTTTCGCGCCGCCTCGATCATTTTATCAACGATATGGTTCGGCGTCGGCTGGTCCGGATTCCCCATGCCGAAGTCGATGATATCCTCGCCCCGGTGCCGAGCCTCGAGCTTGAGGCTCTGGACTTGCGCGAAGACATAGGGAGGAAGCCGCTTAAGCCGATAAAAATTATCCGACAATCCCATGGCCGTCTACTGTCAAATCATTCTCTCTTGGAGGGAAAACCCGCCCATCCGCCCATTGCGTAGTTTGTATGGAGGCTTATTCTAATTGCGGGGGTGCGGCAGAGTCAAATTATCTTGTGATTCTGTGGGGTTCCGCATCGGATCGAATAAGAGCAGCCGGCTGAATCACGATAAAAACCATTCCTCCCAGTCCTTGCCCCTCCAAGCCGGTTTCTGTTACAACAGCGGCGACCAACTCCGTCTCATCGCTCAAGGTCGACTCTCCTTCGTTAGACCGGATCCAGCTGGAGGCTCTGTGCCTAGGCTCGGTGTCAATGTCGACCATGTGGCGACCCTCCGCCAAGCGCGCGGCGGGACCGATCCGGACCCTCTTGCCGCCGTGGTGCTCGTCGAACTGGCCGGCGCAGACGGCATCGTCGTGCATCTTCGAGAAGATCGCCGCCACATTCAGGACCGTGACCTGCAGCTTCTCCGGGAGACGATCCGGACAAAACTCGATCTAGAGATGGCCGCCGATGACGCGATGGCGAAAATTGCGCTGACCGTCAAACCCGATCTCGTGACACTCGTCCCCGAAAAACGCCAGGAGCTTACGACAGAGGGCGGCTTGGATGTCGTTGCCCACAAAGACCGTGTCCAGCAGATCATCACGCTCTTGCACGACGGGGGAATCCCCGTCAGCCTGTTTATCGAACCGGATCTGTCCCAAATCAAAACGGCGCATAAGCTGTCCGCGGACTTCGTCGAACTCCATACCGGCCGGTATGCCAATGCCAAGCGATCCAAAGAGGCGGATGCCGAATTCGAGGCGATCGCGCAGGCCGCCAAATTGGCCTATAAGCTCGGTATGGGCGTCAACGCAGGACACGGCTTGAATTATCAGAATGTGAAGCGCCTGATCCACGTCCCGGAAATCGTGGAATACAATATCGGCCATAGTATCATCGCCCGCGCCGTTCTCGTCGGTCTCGACCAAGCCGTGCGGGAGATGAAAGCGCTGCTCGGCTGAGCGAGCACGGGCCCGTTCCCTTCCCCCGTGGAGACTGGAAGGCCATCTGTCATGATCACGCGAGACACCAGATGAAGATCGTGACCGGGATCCAAATGCAGGGCCTGGACCGCCGCACCATCAGCGAGGCGCAGATACCTAGTTTGGTCCTGATGGAACGGGCAGGAGCAGGAGCCGCCGATTTCATTCAGGGCCGGTTCGGACCGCTGCGCGGCAAGACAGTCACGATTCTCTGCGGCAAGGGCAACAACGGCGGCGATGGTTTCGTCGTCGCCCGGCTACTCCGTCAACGTCAGGCCAAAGTGGCGGTGCTCCTCCTCGCACCGCCCACCGATTTGAGCCGCGATGCACGCGTGATGCATCGTCGCTGGCTCCGCGTCGGAGGAAAATCCGCGACCAAGCTGTTTCGATCCTCGGAACAGGCGCAGCCGATCCTCGCGTCGAGCGACCTCATCGTCGATGCGCTTCTCGGGACAGGCCTGTCCACCCATGTTACCGGTGCCTATCGCGAGGCAATCCAGCTGATCAACCAGGCCGGCAGGCCGGTCATCGCGATCGATATGCCATCTGGCATCCATGCCGACAACGGCGCACTGTTGGGGCAGGCGGTTCACGCGTCAGCCACCGTCACGTTCGGTCTCCCCAAACTCGGCCTCTACGTCGGCCCCGGCATCGATCACGCCGGTATCATCCATGTCGTCGACATCGGGATCCCGGCTGCATATATCGACACGCTCGATAGTCGAACCATCGTCGTCACGAAAGAACTGGTCGCCGATGCGTTGCCCGCACGCGCAACCTCTTCGCACAAGGGTACCTTCGGCCATGCGGGTATTCTCGCCGGTTCCGTCGGCAAAACCGGAGCGGCAGCCCTCGCCGCGAGGGCCGCGCTCCGCGTTGGAGCCGGCTTGGTGACCGTCGGCATTCCCGGAAGCGTCAACGACGTGCTCGAGGCAAAACTGCTGGAGGCCATGACGCTGCCTCTTCCCGAGACCAAAGCTCGCACCCTGGCCCGCTCCGGTCTCGATCGCGTCCTGGCCTTCATGCGAGCCAGAACAGCGATCGCCATCGGTCCCGGACTGTCGACGCATCCTGAGACGGTCGAATTGATCCAATCGTTGATGAAACATCTCGATAGGCCCGCGGTTCTTGATGCCGATGCCCTCAACGCGCTGGCGAGCCGCGCCTCGTTGCTCACGGAGTGCAAAATTCCTCCCATCCTGACGCCACATCCGGGTGAAATGGCGCGCTTGGAAGTGGAGGCCACTCCTCAAAGCGTGAATGCCGATCGCCTCGGCACCGCCAGGCGCTTTGCCCGGGAACGGGGTGTTTTCTTGGTGTTGAAAGGCGCACGAACCGTGATTGCCAGGCCGGACGGGCTCCTCGCGATCTGCCCCACAGGCAACCCCGGAATGGCTACCGCCGGCACGGGAGACGTCTTGACCGGCATGGTTGTCGGCCTGCTCGCCCAGGGAGTTCCTGCCTGGGAAGCCGCCTGTAGTGCGACCTATTTGCATGGAGCAGCAGGCGACCTTGCGGCTCAACAGCTTGGACAGGCCGGTATGCTTGCCGGTGATCTGATCGCTCACATTCCCCATGCGCTCCAAGCGATCAAGCGCTAGCCATAGACGCCTGACAGGATTGGTACGGACACCTCGCCGTGCTCCGCCGTCCGGTGTCTGGGCATTGCATCTCCCCTCCCCGTTCCATACTGATCGAGTCGGCCGTGCAATCGGTGCGGCGCTGCAGGGAGGCGAAACGCTCGCTCTGTACGGTCCATTAGGAGCAGGGAAAACCGCTCTCGTCCGTGGAATCGCAGCAGGCCTTGGTGCCCCGTCGACCGCTGTCTCCAGCCCTACGTTTGTGCTCATCCATGAATATCGTGGAAGGCTGCCGCTGGCCCACATCGATCTGTACCGCCTCAACTCACTGCGCGAGATCGAATCGATTGGATTGGGAGAATACCTCTCCGGTTCGACGGTCGTTGCAATCGAATGGGCCGACAAAGGGCATGCGATCCTGCCGCCCGATCGGCTCGAAATTGAGTTGCGCCACCATACGGTTCAGAGTAGAAGTATCAGGCTAACGGCCACCGGACCGCTGTCGGCTGCCTTGCTGGCCAGTACCAGAAGGAGCCATGCTCGTCCATCGAAATTCCCCCTCTCCCTGCGGCTGTCGCTGTCGAAGCGTAAGGGGAAAGCATCATCATGATTCGTTTGATTCTCGTCGGGACACTTCTCCTCTTGTGTCTGGCGTTCTTCCTTCAAAACCAGGAACAAGAAGTCACTCTCCGTTACTTCTTCGGGTTGTTCGAAGCCTCGACTCCTATTTATAAGCCGATCTTGGCGGGGTTTGCAGTCGGACTTCTGGTATCGGGCATCCTCTTGTTTCCTCCATGGGTGAAAGGCCGAATCGAGCTGCGTCGAAAAACCAAAGCCCTGCAGGAGGCCGAAGTGGACCTCGAACGGCTTCGCCATTCACTGGAGAAAGTCACCGGACGAACGGCTCCTCCGGTGCCGGGCGAACTTCCACAGCGAGAACGAGCCGATGAATGAGCATGACGACACGCCGCTGATGCGGCAATATCGAGAAATTAAACGCGGCTATCCCGAAGCCATTCTGTTCTTTCGCGTCGGCGATTTTTACGAGATGTTTTACGAGGACGCGCGAGCCGCCTCGAAACTGCTCTCTATCGCCTTGACGTCACGGGATAAATCCAGCACCGATCCGGTCCCGCTCTGCGGCGTCCCCTATCACGCCGCTCAAAGCTACATTGCCAAACTCCTGAAGGCCGGATGCACCGTGGCCTTGTGCGAACAAGTGGAGGACCCGAAGCTGGCGAAGGGACTCGTGCGCCGTGAAGTCGTCCGCCTCTATACGCCCGGCACCTTGATCGATACGGAATTTCTGGATCCGGAAGAATCCAATTTCCTCGCCGCGGTATGCCGAGTGGAGCGCAAGAGCCGTCATGGGGAACCCTGTTGGGGATTGTCCGGGCTAGATGTCACCACCGGTGAGTTCTGGGTGATGGAATGCGAAGGATCGGGAGCGGACCAGCAACTTTTTGACGAACTGGCCCGGCTCGAACCGCGTGAATTGCTCTACGCCGGAACGGCGGTCGCCGACACACTAGACCTCCATCAACTACAAGGACCGCGGCTCTGTGAAAAGGGCCAGGGTCTGTTTGACCTCCAGGAAGCGGCGAAATTGCTGCAGAGGCATTTTGGCTTCCAATCGCTCGACACATTCGGCTGTGAAGGCTTGACCGCCGGTCTTGGAGCTGCAGGCGCAGTCTGGCGCTATTTTCGCGAAACACAGCCGGCCGCGGCGCTCGACCACATTCGCCGCCTCCAACGACGCTGGAGTAGCGAGGCCATGCACTTGGACAGTGCCACGATCCGCAATCTTGAACTGGTGCGTACGTTCGGTGCGAGAGACGAACGGCCTGGTCGGCAACAGGCCACCCTACTCTCGGTATTGGACCGTACGACCACCGCCATGGGAAGCCGGTTGCTGCGCGACTGGCTCGTGAGGCCATTGGTCGATCGCGGAGCGATTCAGGCCAGGCTAGACGGCGTGACTGAACTCAAGGAACGAATGGCTCAACGTGTGGCGATTCGAACGACTTTGCGGACCGTTCAGGATATGGCCCGCCTCAGCAGCCGTGTGACGCTCGGTGTTGCAGGCCCGCGTGAGCTGCTCGCATTGAAACAGTCGTTGAGCGCCCTGCCGGAATTACGCGAGCAACTGACACCGTTTCACTCCACCCTCCTCGCCGACCGGCGGGACGGTTGGGATGATTGCCGTGATCTCTACGACCTCGTCGAACAGGCGATAGATCCCGAGGCGCCGGTTTCCTTGCGTGATGGAGGCCTGATTCGATCGGGTTACCATCCGGGAGTCGACGAACTGCGGAAGGCCCGCATGGAGGGCAAAGGCTGGATTGCAGCGCTGGAGGCAGCAGAGCGGGAACGTACGGACATCGACTCCCTGAAAATCCGCTACAACCAGGTGTGCGGCTACTACATCGAGATCACCAAGGCCAATCTTTCGAAGGTGCCTCCTGAATACATGCGTAAGCAGACGCTCGTTAACGCTGAACGGTTCATGACCACCGAGCTCAAGGAACTGGAGGAACGCGTCACCGGAGCGGAGAGCAAGCTGTTGGCATTGGAAGAAGATCTCTTCGTGCAGCTGCGCGAACGGATCGCGAAAGATGTGCCTCGGCTGCAAGCTATGGCCCAGTCACTCGCCATCATCGACGTCTTGGCCTGTTTGGCCGAAACCGCCGCATTGAATCGGTATGTCAAACCGATAATCGACGAATCCGGTTCCCTTCGCATTCACGAAGGCCGCCATCCTGTGGTCGAGCAACTCAACAGTGATCTGACCTTCGTGCCTAATGATACGGTCCTCGACGATGACTGGAACCGGCTGGTAATCCTGACGGGACCCAACATGGCGGGAAAGAGCACTTATCTAAGGCAAGTCGCCCTCATCGTGCTGCTTGCGCAGATCGGCAGTTTCGTTCCGGCGACGGAGGCCCATATCGGATTGGTGGACAGGATTTTTACCCGTGTAGGAGCCTCTGACAACCTCGCCGCTGGCCAGAGCACCTTCATGGTAGAAATGATGGAGAGCGCGCACATTTTGCATTGCGCGACTCGACAAAGCCTCATCTTGTTGGATGAGATCGGCCGAGGCACCAGCACATACGACGGTTTGAGCATCGCCTGGGCGATCGCGGAATATATACATGATCGCCAACATCTCGGGGCGCGGACGCTTTTCGCCACTCACTATCATGAAATGACACAATTGGAATCGCTGCGGGAAGGAATTAAAAACTTCCGGGTAGAGGTACAGGAACGCGACGGAGATGTGGTCTTTCTCAGAAAAATCGTACGAGGAGGCGCAGACCGAAGCTACGGCATCCACGTGGCCAAGCTGGCCGGATTGCCGCCTTCAGTGATCGATCGCGCACAGGAAGTACTGATGAAGTTGGAACAGCCGGCTGCCAGCACTGAAGCCTCGCCTGTTCCTCATCAGACAGAGGAGTCACACGCGTCTCTTCCCCAACCCCATCCCCTCATCGATGAGGTCAGGCAGATCGACCTCTTCTCCATGACCCCGATCGAGGCGCTCAACCGTTTGGCAGACCTTCAGAAGCGAGCAACCAACTCATAGGAGCGGGCTTCACCAAATGAAAAGGCGGTAGCCCCAGAGGAGCTACCGCCTTTTGCGTCACCTGAAATACGACTCAGTGGCCGCCGCCGCCGCCGGGCAAATTGTATTTTGCCGTCCAAGGAATCAAGCCACCAAGCGGCTTCTTGTCCGGGGTCAATACGTCATACTGCAAGGGCAGCGTGGCCCCATCCGGAGTCTTTGGTGAGGTATTCAACCCCTGCTTGGCCGCGTAGCAAGCAGCGTCCATTTCATTCTTTCCTGCACAGTCCTTCAGTCGAAGCGCAGAAATGCTGACTGGCTTGCCTGGCGCGCCGGCAGTTTCCGTAAGCTTTTTGACCGAGGAAATCACGCGATGATTTTGTTCAGTTTCCGTTACGGTGAACTCGATCAGATCCGTTGTGCTGCCGGGAGGCACTTCCTTGGCAGCTGCTGGTCCTGCATGGGGACGACCCATCTTCTTCAGTTCTTCCCAGGCACCCTTGTCCGCATAGAACTTCAAGTTCTTGCCAGGCTGAATCTTTTGCCAGAAGAGACCGCTTTCGGCATTGCCCCCGAACACCGAGATATTGATCCAGACAGCTTCATCGTAGGGATCGAGCACGATGACACGTCCCTGCAGGGTGGTGGGCTTGCTCATATCGCCCCACTCAAAACGTTCCTGAAATGATTCAATGGCCATGGCGGTGGAGGCAATGGAAACCACCAGCGCAACAGCGGCCGCGAGGGCCCAGCCTTTCATATGAAACGTCATAATCGTATCCTCCTTCAACAGCATAAAAGAATAAAATCTTGTCGAAGTCGATTACTTGAGAACCTTAAATCCGGTGATCGTCCGGCCATCCAGGCTCACTTCCATCGCGACGAGTTCCTGGGACGCCTTGATAATCTGATCCATCAACGCCTTGTCCTTCACCGCAAGACGGACAGTCGTCGCGGCATGGTACCAACCGGCATAGGGGTTGTTCTTGTCGGTGCCTCCGGTGAAACCCCAGGCGCAGCAGACAAATAGAGGATCCGGCGGCTTTACATCGAGGTCGGTGGACGAACGCCCGGCAGGCGTACCGGATGCCGGCTCACCCGTATTCCAATACTGAATCCCGAACAGAAGCTCGCCATCTGGATTGTCGGCCCACTGTGACCAGACACGACCCTTGAGCGTCTTGGTCGCCGCTTCACTCTTGAGGGGCTTTCCCCCAACAATCTGATCAGCCGGACCTGATGGACCACCAGGCGCATCCGCTGCGGCGGCAAACTCAGCCGTCAACAAGCCGAGCACAGAGCACACTGCAACTGCGGCTAGAAGTAGGACCCTTTTCATACCCAATCCCTCCTTCATAAAAATAAACACCACAAATTTGATGAACGCGCTCGTTTAAGTACGATGAAAAAATTGAAACGTCTTGATGATTCGGCCTTCACGAGAGCAGGATTTTCAGCCACCTCCTTTGTTGGCTCTCGCGTAGCTGCGATGATTTTAGGCATCTTACGGGAAAAACGCGGCCATCGTACTGAAATAAGAAAGTGGAGTCAAGGAAATGTTTGGCTTGTGGATATCTTCGAGATTGACCAATATTCACATTATAAAACAATATCTTACACGATCATACAAAACAACAAGGATGCGCGATTTTTCTAACGATTTCGTCTGTCTATTAGAGAATTCTCATCTATAGGCATGCAAGGCGCGTTGGGAAAGAGGGCCCAGTCCGGTGATGGACAGACGATTCAGCCCAAATAATTGATGGCCGACTGCATAGACCTGCTCCACGGTGACTTGGTCGATATGCCCCACCATCTCTTCGAGCGACGTGCGCGTTCCGTAGACGAGTTCGTCCTTTGCCAGCTTGCTCATTCGGCTATGCGAACTTTCGAGGCTGAGCATAAGACTGCCCTTCATCTGATTTTTTGCGCGATCGAGCTCTTTCCGCTCGATACCCTGCTTGCTGATCCGTCCGATCTCTCGACACACAAGTTCAACCACGCGCTCCACTTCTTTCGGCCTGGTCGCCGCGTACACGGTGACCGTCCCGACATCCGAGTAGCCCGAAAGAAACGAATAGATGGAATAGGCCAGCCCTCGCTTCTCGCGAACTTCCTGGAACAGGCGCGAACTCATGCTGCCGCCCAACACGCTGTTCAGCGCATACAAGGCATAGCGGTCGCGATGGCCGGCCGCCACGCCTTTCAGCCCGAGACACAGATGCACCTGCTCCAACGGCTTCCGTTTGACCAGCACGCCGCCGTGAACTTCCGGAGGACGGCGCGCATCTTTCGAGATCCGCTTCGTCGATTTCGTTCTTCCAAAATACCGTGCGACGAGCCGTTCAACCTTCGCCTGCTCGAAATTGCCCGCGATGGCGATCACGATCTGGCCGGGATCATAGTGGGCATCGATGTAGCCCAGCAGATCCGGCCGTTTGAGAGTTCGAATGGTATCCTCGCGGCCTAAGATCGACCGGCCGAGCGGATGGCGGCCTAGAACCTGCCCCGTATGGAGTTCCTGTACGAGGTCTTCCGGATCGTCCTGAACCATTCGAATTTCTTCGAGCACCACCTGCTTCTCTTTTTCGACTTCCTTCGAGTCAAAGCGTGAGTGATGGAAGAGATCGGCCAGCAGTTCGAGGGCCTGTTGCAGTTGCTGGTCGAGGACCTTAACGTAAAACGTCGTGGTCTCGCGTGTGGTGAAGGCATTCATCTCTCCGCCGAGTCCGTCGATTTCGCGCGAAATCTCGGTGGCGGAACGGGAGCGCGTGCCCTTGAAGAACATGTGCTCGATGAAATGGGAATAGCCGGCTTGGGAGAGCTGCTCGTCCCGTGACCCGGTGTTGACCCAAATACCCACGGTCACCGACTTGAGCGTCGGAATCCGCTCGGTCACCACCCGCATGCCGTTATCAAGGACGAGCTTGCGGTACAAGGCGCTTACCCGGAAGTCTGATCTTTAGTTCCGGCACCGGTGGGAGCCGGCATCGTTTCCTTACGGCTCAGACGGATCTTCCCCTGGCGATCGATTTCCAATACCTTCACCAGAATTTGATCGCCCTCCGCCACTTCGTCCGACACGGCTTTCACCCTATGGTGGGCAAGTTGCGAAATGTGCACCAGTCCATCCGTCCCAGGCAGCACCTCGACAAACGCGCCGAAGTCCATAATCTTCCGCACCGTGCCCAAGTAGGTCTTCCCCACTTCGACTTCTTCGACGATCCGATTGACCATTTCCTTGGCTTTTTCGAGCGAGGCGCCGTCTACGGACGCGATCGTGACGATGCCCGTGTCCTCGATGTTGATCTTCACGCCGCAATCGGCCTGGATGCCGCGGATGGTTTTCCCGCCAGGACCGATGACTTCACGAATCTTGTCTTGCTTCACCTTCATCGTGAAAATGCGCGGCGCAAACGCCGACATGTTTGTGCGCGGCGCCTCAAGCGCCTTTTGCATGCAGCTCAGGATATGCAGCCGGCCAGCCTTCGCCTGTTCCAGCGCCTGATGCATAAGGCCCGGAGTGATGCCGCCGATCTTGATGTCCATCTGCAACGCCGTCACGCCTCGCTTCGTGCCGCAGACCTTGAAATCCATGTCGCCGAGGTGATCCTCTAGTCCGAGGATGTCGGACAGGATCATGACACGATTTTCTTCCTTGATGAGACCCATCGCAATGCCTGCCACCGGCTCTTTGATTGGCACCGCGGCATCCATCATGGCCAAGGTGCCGCCGCAAACCGTCGCCATCGACGAAGAGCCATTGGATTCCAGAATGTCGGACACGATGCGCAACGTATAGGGGAACTGGTCCTTGCTCGGGATCACCGGCTTGAGAGCCCGTTCCGCCAGCGCGCCATGACCGACTTCGCGCCGGCCCGGCGACCGGAGAGGCCTGGCTTCACCGACGCTGAACGGCGGGAAATTGTAATGGAGCATGAATGTTCTGGTGTACTCCCCTTCCAAGGCGTCGATCCGCTGCTCATCATCAGTCGTCCCCAGGGTGACGACGGCCAAGCTTTGCGTTTCGCCGCGGGTAAACAAGGCCGAGCCATGCGTGCGAGGCAGCACCCCGACTTCGCAAGTGATGGGACGGATATCGGCCGGTCCACGGCCGTCGGCTCGCGATCCCTTTTCGAGGATCATATTGCGGACTTCCGTATATTCCAAGCCATGAAAAATAATCTTCACGTGGCGCTCGCGGTTGGGATCATCGGGATTCTTGAGCTTGTCGATCGTTTCCTTGAGGATCAGATCCAGCCGTTCCTGGCGAGCCGACTTGTTAGGGATCATGATGGCATCCCTGATCCCTTGCGCCACAAGGCCTTTCACTTGAGCGGCCAGATCGGGAGCGATCTGCTCCGTGACAACAGACCGTTTAGGCTTGTTGCCCGAGAGCACGCGAAGCTCGTTGATCTTCGCCACGATCTTCTTGATTTCGGCATGAGCCAGCTCAATCGCCGCCAGCATCGTCGCTTCCGGCAACTCGTTTGCGCCCGCTTCGACCATCATGACGGCATCGGCAGTGCCGGCGACGACGAGATCCAATTCACTGCCCTTCAGCGTTTCAAGGTCGGGATTCACGACAAATTCTCCGTTGACTCGGCCGATCTTGACTCCGGCGATTGGACCGAGAAACGGAATGTTGGACACGGCCAGCGCCGCAGAAGCGGCGGTAATGCCGATGACGTCCGAGGATCCCGTCCTATCGGACGACAGCACCGCCGCGATGACTTGCGTTTCAAAGTAATATCCTTCGGGAAACAACGGACGCAGCGGACGATCGATCAACCGGCTGGTCAACACTTCCTTTTCGGAGGGTCGGCCTTCCCGCTTGAAGTAGCCGCCGGGAATTTTCCCTGCTGCATAGGCTTTTTCCTGGTAATCGACGGTGAGAGGAAGAAAATCGACGCCCGGCTTGGCGTTTTGTGACGCAACCGCGGTCGCCAGGACCACCGTGTCGCCGTACGAAGCCCAAATCGATCCGTCTGCCTGTTTGGCAACGCGGCCCGTTTCCAGCCGTAGCTGGCGCCCGGCTATGTCGAGTTCAACTGTGTATGCCATCTATGGTCTCCTCTGTTGTGCCCCACAGATGCCCACAAAGATGGGCTCCGAACAAATGGGTCATGTTGAATGATGAATGCAAAAAGAATATCTGGCATCCATCATCGAACATGGCGCGTCCAGAGCGCATGTCAGTGTTCACCTGTGCGACGGTTCTGCCCGCTGCCGCGCTACGGCGCGACAGTCGGGATCGTCTGACTACTTTCTGATGCCCAATCGATCGATGACCGCTCTGTAGCGCGCATCATCCACGTCTCGGAGATAATCCAGCAATCTACGGCGACGTCCGACGAGTTGCAACAGACCCCGCCGTGAGTGATGGTCTTTCTTATGGAGCTTAAAATGCTCCGTTAAGTAGCTGATCCGGTTCGTCAGCACCGCAATCTGGACTTCCGGCGACCCGGAATCGCTGTCATGTTGCCGGTACTGCTTGATCAATGCGGCTTTCGCTTCCTTCAATAACGCCATGGAATTCTCCTCTTCCTTTCCTGCTGCACCAAGTTATTCCTGACTCATCAACACCTTTTCAATCGTAATCGTCTCATGCTGTTCCGAAGGCAGCCTCCCGATCGCCAGCAACCTCCCGCCGTCGTCGTGAATGCGGACCGGCATCCCGGCGGGAGAGTTCTGCGCGTTCTCTTGTCCCGTCTTCCGGCGAATAATCCTACACAAGGGAACCGGCACGCCATGGCGAACGCGGCTTGCTGTCTGCTCATCCACAACCAGCGCAGGGAAATCCTGCAACACCCAATCGAGCGACAAGAGATCCTCTCCGAGACAGCCGAGCGCCTGGCGAGTGACAATTGTGCCGACTGTCAATGCTCGATCCAGCGTGAGCGGCCCGACCCGGTTTCGTTCCAACGTGAATAGATACCCGCCAACCCCCAAGGCGGCGCCGATGTCGGCGCAGAGCGTACGGATATAAGTGCCTTTTGAGCAAACCACACGGAGAGTTACGTCGCGTCCGTCGATCGCCAGAATCTCCAACTCATGAATCACGACCGTCCGGGCTTCCCGGGCGATCGTCTTTCCCGCACGAGCGGACTTGTACAAAGGCACACCGGCGACCTTCACCGCCGAATACATCGGCGGGACTTGCTCAATCACCCCGCGAAACCGCTCGACTGCTTCACGGATGGCTGCCGGCGTTACCTGGTCCACCGCCTGGCGATCCACCACAGTTCCGGTCGCGTCCTGCGTATCCGTCGTCTCACCAAGCCTAAGGACAGCGTGATATTCTTTGTCCCATTCCAACAGATACTCGGCGATGCGAGTGCCCTTTCCGATCAGCAAGGGCAATAGACCAGTCGCAGCCGGATCCAACGTGCCGGCATGGCCAACCTTCGCTTCACCCAATAGGCGTCGGACCTTGGCAACCACATCGTGGGAGGTCCATCCGGCCTCCTTGTTCACGATCAGTACCCCGTCCATCAGAGCAGACCCTGTAACCGTCCCCGTCATCACATCACCCTAGTCGCGGCTACGATACGTCGCCGCTCTCCTCAGACGCCGCATCGGTCTTGTCGTGCAACTCATCCAACAACTGCAGGACACGATCGCCGCGCGGCCCGCTGACATCCTTTACAAAAACCACTTCAGGCAAGTACCGTAACGTCAATCGCCGGCCCAACTCGCTTCGGACAAACCCGCTGGCCTTACTCAGGCCGGCAAAGACATCCTTGGTTTCCGCATCGCTGCCCAATGCGGTGACGAACACCCGCGCGATGCGAAGGTCGTTGGTCAATTCCACATCGGTCACGGTCACCGAACGGACGCGCGGATCTTTGATCTTCCGCATAAGGATGTCGGCCACCTCCATGCGGATTTGATCGGCGACGCGGTCGGCCCGGCTATACCCCGTCTTGGCCATCGTCCATCTCCCTTGGCCGCTCCTCATGCAGAACCTCGGCCGTTACAACAGCTCGACTCGAGACTGGACGATCTCAACCGCCGGATTACCGCGAATCAGGTTCAGCGCCTGGTCCAACACCTGATTCACATGCCGGCCATCATTCGCGACGCAGGCTAATGCCAGCACCGCCTTCTGCCATAAATCCTGTCCGTCGACCTCTGCCACGGACAGGTTGAATTTTTGCTGCAGCCGGTCCTTCATGCTCAACAAGACCTGCCGCTTGTCTTTCAGCGATTGGCTGTTTGCAATGAACAGTTCGATCGTACAGAGCCCGACGATGACGCTCACGATCCGATCAGCTCAGCCTTCACAGTTTCGCGGCAATCTTATCGATCGCATAAGCTTCGATTATATCGCCGGTCTTGATGTCGCTGAAATTCTCGACGCCGATTCCGCACTCATAGCCTTGCTGCACTTCGCGGACATCATCTTTGAAGCGCCGGAGCGATCCTAATTTCCCCTGATACACCACGACATTGTCGCGGATCACCCGCACACCGGCGCTCGCTCGCGTAATCGTACCGTCGACGACATACGACCCGGCGATTGTGCCGGATTTGGAAACCGTGAACACTTGCCGCACTTCGGCGCGACCTAGGACGCGTTCCTTGAGTGTCGGTTCCAGCAACCCTTCCATGGCGGCTTTGATATCGTTCAACGCGTCATAGATGATGGTGTAGAGCCGGATGTCGACGTGTTCTTTTTCGGCCAGTGCGGAGGCTTTCGGCTCCGGCCTGATGTTGAATCCGATAATAATGGCGTTCGATGCCGCGGCGAGCAGGACATCCGATTCCGTGATTCCGCCGACACCATTGTGGATCACGCGAAGCTTCACGACCTCCGTCGGAAGCTTTTCGACAGCCGCCGCCAACGCTTCCGACGAACCTTGCACATCGGCCTTGATGACCAGCGACAATTCCTTGACCGACCCTTCCTGGATTTTGGCAAACAGATCATCGAGCGAAACCTTGCCGGCGCCAGCCAGTTCGGCCGCCCGCTGTTTGCGCGCCCGGTCTTCCGCGATCTCGCGCGCGATGCGCTCGTCTTTGACCGCTTGAAACACGTCGCCAGCCGATGGTACGCCTGGCAACCCGATCACTTCGACCGGGACGGAAGGACCGGCCTCTTGTACTTTTGCGCCGGTATGGCTGATTAACGCACGAACTTTTCCGCTGAAGGAGCCGACGACGAAGACGTCGCCGACAGGGAGGGTGCCGCTCTGCACCAACACCGTAGCGACCG
>CAMLHQ010000017.1 GCA_946479785.1 uncultured Nitrospira sp. | reverse complement strand
TCCATGATTGGTGTGACCGGCACGAACGGCAAGACGACAACGACGTATCTGTGCAAGGCATTATTGGAATGTATTGGGCGGCATGTGGGTTTGATCGGCACTGTCGCCTATCAAATCGGGGCAGAAACGATTCCGGCCTCTCACACGACGCCCGGCGCTCTCGAATTGCAAGGGCTGTTGATGAAGATGACCCAAGCGGGATTGAACAGCGTCGTGATGGAAGTATCGTCTCATGCACTGGCGATGGATCGTACGGCGGGTTGCGAGTATGACGCCGCAGTCTTTACGAATCTGACGCAGGACCATCTCGATTACCACCGCACGATGGAAGAGTATTTTCAAGCCAAGCTGCGACTCTTCACAGGGCTTGGTAAAGGGAAGAAAACCGGCCAGCGGGCAATCATTAATATGGACGATCCACGGGGAGCCAAAATCCGGGCGGCCTGCCGCGTTCCGGTGTGGGGCTATGCGGTGAAAAGCCAGGCCGATCTGAAGGCCGAGCGGGTTCACCTTTCGATGAACGGCTCGGCGTTTAGCGCCGCCACGCCAGCCGGAACCTTCGCGGTCGAGAGCCGTTTGGTCGGCGAACACAACGTCTACAATTTACTCGGGGCGATCGGCGTAGCGCTTCATGCAGGGGCCACGTGCGACCAGGTGCGTGGGGCTGTGGCGAAAGTGATCAACGTGCCGGGCCGTTTCGAGCGTGTATCGGCCGGGCAGGATTTTACGGTCGTCGTGGATTACGCTCATACGGAGGACGCGCTGGTTCGGCTATTGACTGCTGCGCAAGCCTTAAAATCCCATCGCATCATCACCCTATTCGGCTGCGGTGGCGACCGTGATCGCGGCAAGCGTCCGAAGATGGGACGGGCAGCCGTCGAGTACAGCGATGTCGTCGTGCTGACGTCCGACAACCCGCGAACAGAAGATCCCATGGCGATTCTTCGGGAAGTGGAAGTCGGCGTCCGCGAGGCGCTGCAGAGTCGGAGTCACGTCGAGTATCACCTCGTGCCGGATCGTCGTGAGGCAATCGGGATGGCCGTGCGTCTCGCTCGAACGGGCGACATCGTCCTTATCGCGGGCAAGGGCCATGAAGACTACCAAATCGTCGGGACGAAGAAGGTGTACTTCGACGATCGTGAAGCGGTACGCGAGGCCATCCAGCAGTTGAGGAATTGCGCGTGAAAGTGCATCCGGGAGGGAAAGCCCAACGGAGCGAGGAGTTCATGGCGCTCTTTACGGTTGAAGAACTGCGAGAAGTGATTAGCGTGAAAGTGTTGGCAGGCGATCCCTCGCCTTCAGCAAAACGACGCATCAGGAACATCAGCACCGATTCACGTTCGATCAGACGCGGCGATCTCTTTGTGGCACTGAAGGGAGATCGGTTCGACGGCCATGAATTCGTGCCAGCGGTGCTGGCCAAGGGCGCTGCCGGCGCCATCGTCCAAGACACTTATCGATTGCCGCCGAGCAAGAGCATCAGGACCACGGGGGCGACTCGCAATGACCCGTTCCTCTTCGGTGTCCAAGACCCACTCTTTGCATACCAACAACTGGCGACGCATCATCGGAGCCGATATGAAATTCCGGTGGTTGCCGTCACTGGAAGTAATGGCAAGACGACGACCAAAGACATGGTCGCCGGTGTGCTCATGCACCGATGGCGGACGTTGAAGACCGAAGGGAATTTCAACAACCGCATCGGTGTCCCCCACACGCTGTTTCGGCTGACCGCCAGGCATCAAGCGGCCGTGATCGAAATGGGAGTCGATCGGCGGGGCCAGACGACCCGCCTTTGTGAAATCGTCCGCCCCACAATCGGCATCATCACGAACATCGGTCCGGACCATCTGGAATTTTTCGGCAATATGGAGGGTTCGGCACAAGCGAAAGCGGAACTTTTGGATTTGCTACCGATCAAGGGTACGGCGGTGCTGAACGCGGACGATCCGTATTTCGACTATCTCGCCGCGCGTGCACAATGCCGAGTGATTTCATTTGGATTGTCAGAAAAAGCCGACGTGCGAGCAGTCCATGTGTCGTCCGATGTTCGTAAAGGAACCAGCTTTGGCTTGCTGCTCCCCGGCAAGAGTCGGTACACGCCGGTCGTCATCAAAGTGCATGGTGTGCACAACGTCACCAATGCCTTGGCCGCCGCCGCCGCCGGGTACGCGTTGAACCTGCCCGCCACCGCCATAGCGCAGGGATTGGCGAGATTCCGTCCTGCCACCATGCGCTCGCAGGTCGTGACGCACCACGGCGTGCAGATCATCAATGATTGTTACAACGCCAATCCCGCCTCCATGAAGGCGGCCTTGCAGCTCCTGGCCCAATGGAGTCCTGCGCGTGAGCGCGTCGCCGTGTTGGGGGACATGTTGGAGCTTGGGCGGGACACTCAGCAGATGCATCGCGACGTGGGGCAGTTCGTGTCCACATTACAGCTCTCTCGTCTGATTGTCTGCGGAGAATTAGGACGTGAAATTGCCACGGGAGCGAGGCAGGCCGGGATGGCGGAGTCGGCGATCGTGGAAATGCCTGATGCGACCTCGGCTGCCGAACTGCTCAGGGAAACGATTCACCAAGGCGATGTGGTTCTAGTGAAGGCATCCCGCGGCATGAGGATGGAACAAATCGTGCAAGTGTTGACCGGCATGAAAGCCACGACGAAACAGGCCTCATAGCGCCACAGGTCAAGACGGAAGGGGTGCATGCTTTATAACTGGTTGTATCCGTTACACACCGAGTACGGCTTCCTGAACGTCTTTCGGTATCTGAGTTTTCGGATCATTTACGCCGCGGTGACGGCATTTCTCATCGCATTCGTCCTGGCCCCCTGGCTGATCCGCAAGCTGCAAGAGATTAAGCTTGGCCAGCAGATACGGAATGACGGACCCAAGCACCACTTGGCGAAGAGCGGCACACCGACGATGGGTGGGCTGCTCATCATCTTCGCAGTGATCCTCTCGACGCTCTTATGGGCAGACATCACCAAGCCGTATGTGTGGCTCGTGATGGTCGCGACATTAGGGTTCGGCGCGATCGGATTTGCGGACGATTACCTGAAGTTCATCAAGGCCCGGTCCAAAGGCTTGTCCCCCACCCAAAAATTTACTGCGCAGATCGGCGTGGCCCTCTTAATCGCGCTCGCTCTCTATTTCCTTCCCAGCTATTCCACGAAGCTCAACGTCCCCTTTTTCAAAAACTTTACGCCGGATCTCGGCTGGTTCTACGTCGTTTTTGTTGTGCTGGTCATAGTCGGCAGTTCCAACGCGGTCAATCTGACAGACGGGCTCGACGGCTTAGCGATCGGGCCGGTCATGATCACGGCGCTCGCCTATACCATCGTGGCCTACGTGGCCGGCCACCGGATCATGTCCGACTACCTGCTCATCCCCCATATTGAAGGTGCCGGAGAGATCGCCGTGTTTACGGCCGCCATTTTGGGGTCGAGCCTTGGGTTCCTCTGGTTCAATACCTATCCGGCGTCGGTCTTCATGGGAGATGTGGGTTCGCTCCCGCTCGGTGCGGCGCTCGGCACGGTCGCCGTCATCAGCAAGCATGAGTTGTTGCTCCTTATGGTCGGTGGGGTATTCGTGATCGAAGCGGTCTCAGTCATCTTTCAAGTGGCGTCGTTCAAATCGCGCGGGAAGCGGATCTTCCTCATGGCGCCCATCCATCACCATTTTGAGATGAAGGGATGGGAAGAGCCGAAGGTCGTCGTGCGCCTCTGGATCATTGCGATTCTCTTGGCGCTCTTGAGCCTCAGCACGTTGAAACTGCGGTGATGGGCATGATGGAGCTTGATAAGGTGCAATTGGCGGGAGCCCAGGTGACGGTGTTGGGGTTGGCGCGAAGCGGCCTTGCGGCCTGTCATCTGCTGCAGGAAGCCGGCGCTCGCGTCACCGTGGCCGATCGTAAAGACGAGGGCGAGTTGACGGCGGTTCTCGGTAATGTCGATCGCACTCATGTGGAGGTGACGGTCGGTGCGCAATACGAACGTGCACTCGACCATGCCGATCTCGTGGTGATCAGCCCCGGCGTCCCTTATCGCATGGAGGCGCTCGAGAGGGTGAGACGGCGCGGCGTCAAGGTAATCAGCGAACTTGAACTGGCCTCCCGATTTCTTTCCGCGCCGATCCTAGCGGTGACCGGGACGAACGGAAAAAGCACGACGGTGACGCTGATTGGAAAGATGTTGGCTGAACAGGGCAAGCGCGCGTTCGTTGGGGGGAATCTGGGGACGGCATTGAGCGAGGCGGCCTGGACCGCCTTGCAAGCGAAGAAGCAGGGGAAGCCAGATCCATTTGACTATCTGGCCGTAGAAGTGTCGAGTTTTCAATTGGAGACGATGGATCAATTTCATCCATGGGTTGCGGCGATCCTCAACGTCACGGTGGATCACCAGGACCGCTACGACTCCATCGAGGAATACCTCGCGGCCAAGCAGCGCATTTTCGAGAACCAGACAACAGAAGACTTCGCCCTCTTCAACATGGACGATTCCCGCGTTGCGGCGCTTCGGAGCCGAGTCCGGGCCAAGCGTCTCGGGTTCACCAGGACGCAGAAGATATGGGCCGATTTGGACGGAGGGACGTATCTCGACGGCGATCGGATCGTGACGACCGTCACAGGCCTCCGCCAGGAAATTTGCCGGCGGGGCGACCTCAAGATCCTGGGCCATCACAACGTGGAGAACGTCATGGCAGCGGCGACCTATGCGGCGCTTTGGGGCTGTCCGACTGACGTGATCCGTCGTGTGGTGTCCACCTTTCCCGGACTCGAACATGCGTTGGAATTGGTGAGAGAACGTCGTGGCGTCCGCTTTGTGAACGATTCGAAAGGCACGAATGTTGATGCCACTTTGAAGGCGCTGGAGGGTATTGATCATCCGATTTGGCTGATTGCCGGCGGTCGCGACAAGGGCGGCGATTTTTCCCGCCTGACCGAGGCGGTCCGCCGGCGGGTGAAGCATGTCATTTTGATCGGTGAGGCGGCGCCGCTTCTGAAGCAAGCTTGGGCCGGTGCCACGGCAATGAGTGAAGCCGGGTCTCTGCGAGAAGCGATTGACTTGGCAGCTCGGGAAGCGGCGACAGGCGATGTCGTGCTCATGTCTCCCGCCTGTGCCAGTTTCGACATGTTTCGGGATTATCAGGATCGTGGTCGGCAGTTCAAGGCAGCGGTTCAGTCTTTACCAGAATAGCGTGAACAACGAGGGAGGAGTGATTCTGCGCAATGGCCTCTCGATCCGCAGGAACCCTGTCGTTGCCTTGGCCGACAGCAAGCCAGCGCTCCGGCGCGCCACGCGTGGCGATGGATCACATGCTCCTTTTCGTGACGCTGACGTTGGCGCTGGTGGGCCTCGTCATGGTGTTCAGCGCAAGTGCGATCGTGGCCGGCAATCGATTCCAGGATCCGGAATTCTTTCTGAAGCGGCAGATCGCCTGGCTGGGATTCGGCTTCCTGCTCATGCACCTCACATCGCGCATCGATTACCAGCTCTGGAGGAAATTATCGATCCCCATTCTCATCGGCATGCTGGTGCTGCTGGTGATGGTGCTGGTTCCGTCGCTGGGGGTTGCGGCGAAGGGCGCGAGGCGATGGTTGCGGTTGGGTCCCATTTCGATCCAACCGGCCGAAATGGCGAAACTTGTGACGGTGATGTACTTGGCAGCCTATGTGACGAGGAAGGCAGACAAGCTCACGCTCTTTCGGAGCGGACTTTTACCGGCGTTGATCGTGGTCGGTCTGCTCAGCGGATTGGTGCTGCTCGAACCGGATCTCGGGACGGTCGTGGTGATGGGTCTGGCCACGGTCGCCCTGCTCTTTCTCGGCGGCGCCAGGATCGCTCATCTCGTGAGCCTCGGACTCTGTGCGATTCCGGTGGCATTGGTGCTCGTCCTCGGTTCCAGCTATCGACGCCAGCGGTTGATGACCTTCTTGGCGCCGTGGAAGGACGCCTCGGACGCAGGTTTTCAAATCACCCAATCGTTTCTCGCCTTCGGCAGCGGCGGTCCGTTCGGCGTCGGGTTGGGCCAAGGAAAACAGAAACTCTTCTTTTTGCCGGAAGCTCATACGGATTTCGTGTTGGCGCTGGTGGGGGAAGAACTCGGTTTAGCCGGTACGGTGACGGTGATTCTGCTCTTCGCCATATTTGTTTGGCGAGGATTTCACATTGCGGCGCGGGCACGGATGCCGTTCGGCAAATTTCTTGGGATGGGCATCACGCTGTTAATCGGGATTCAAGCGCTCGTCAATGCCGCGGTCGTCACCGGGCTCTTGCCGACCAAAGGATTAACGCTGCCGTTTGTCAGCTACGGCGGCTCTTCCCTAGTGGTCAGTTTCGTCGGCGTCGGCATGTTGCTGAACATCTCACGGGACCGGCATGGCGGTGGAACCAAAGGCGGACGCGGTGAGTCGGATCACTGATGACAATTATCATTGCAGCGGGAGGGACAGGCGGCCATCTCTATCCGGCCGTCGCGCTGGCGCGCGAGTTTCTCCGCCGGGATCCCGCCACCAGGGTGCTCTTCGTCGGGACGTCGCGTGGTCTCGAGTCCAAAGTACTGGCCCACGAAGGATTCGAGCTGGTTTTGATCGATGCGAAGCCGATCATGGGCAAGGGACGCTTGGACATGGTGAAGGGGATCATCGCCATGCCGATCAGTTTCCGGCAATGCTGGCGGATCGTTCGGGAGCGCCAGGCGCGTCTCGTGATCGGCGTCGGAGGATATACCAGCCCTATGATGGTGCTGGCAGCGGCTTTGGCCGGTGTCCCTCGCGTCATTCTCGAGCCCAACGCGGATCCTGGATTGGCGAACAAGGCGGTCGGTCGGTTTGTCCAGCGCGTGTTCCTGGCGTTCGAGTCTGCGGCGCGATCTTTCGATTTAACCAAGGTTCGGGTGGTTGGCACTCCGATCCGGAAAGAATTCTTGCAACAGGCGCAACGTGCATCGATAACGGCGAACCAGCCGGGCCGTCAGCATCTACTAATTTTCGGCGGAAGTCAGGGAGCGCAGGCGATCAATAGCGCGATGATTGAAGGGTTGCCTTCAATGTTGGAACAGCGCCCACAGATGACGGTCACGCATCAGACTGGAGAATCGGATTATGCAAGGGTGTCGGAGGCTTACAGGCAGGCGGGAGTTTCCGTCACTGTGGTGCCGTTCCTGTACGACATGCCGTTGTCCATCAACACGGCTGATCTTGTGGTGGCCAGGGCCGGGGCGATGACGATTGCCGAACTGACGACCTGCGGAAAGCCGGCCGTCCTCATCCCATTGCCGACTGCAATTTATGATCATCAGATGAAGAATGCCAAGGTCATGGAAGCGGCCGGTGCCGCCGTCGTGATTCCGCAGGCGGAACTGACTGGCAGCAAGCTAATCCAGACAGTTGCTGCGATATTGGACGATCAGAAGCGTGTGATGGCGATGGGTGCTGCGAGTATGACTTTGAGACGAATCGACGCGGCCGAGGCAATCGTCCGCGAATGCTATGCACTCATAGGAGACCACCATGATGGCAACAAGTCTCTTGGAGCGGCGGGAGTCTAATGGTGTTGGGCAACGGAACGGGAATGGATTCAATCATCAGCTGCCGGTTAGCGGGCTGAGGCGCGCATCGATGTTTCGCAAAACACAACAGATCCATCTGGTAGGGATCGGCGGCTCCGGCATGAGCGGCATCGCCGAAGTGTTGCTGACGCTGGGCTACAAAGTGACCGGCTCGGATTTGCAGGCGTCCGATACGACGCGGAGGTTGGAAGAATTGGGCGGGCGCATTTTCATCGGGCATCAGGAGTCTAATGTCGGAGAGGCCCAAGTGGTCGTGATTTCGTCCGCAGTCTCGGCGCAGAACCCGGAAGTGGTGGCGGCCAAGGCCAAACAGATCCCTGTGATTCCGCGTGCCGAGATGCTAGCCGAATTGATGCGGCTGAAATTCGGCGTGGCGATCGCCGGAGCCCACGGCAAAACCACTACCACGTCGATGGTGGCCAATGTCTTGGCCCAGGGCGGTTTGGACCCGACGATGGTGATCGGTGGCAAGGTCAATGCGTTGGGAAGTCACGCCAGGTTGGGGCGCGGCGAATTGCTCGTGGCCGAAGCGGACGAGAGCGACGGCTCGTTCTTGCGTCTTTCTCCGACCATCGTGGCGGTGACGAATCTCGACCGCGAACATCTGGATCACTACGGCAGTATGGAGCGGATTTGCGAGAGCTTCCTTGAGTTCATCAATAAAGTGCCCTTCTACGGGTTGGCCGTTCTTTGCGCCGACGACGAGCGACTCCGCGCGCTGTTTCCGAAAATCGTGAAGCGCTATCACACCTACGGTCTCCAGGAACGCGACGGGCTCGCGCCGGACTTTCGGGCAACCGAGATCAGCGCCAAACAAGGAGGGTCGGAGTTCCGAGCCTTTTTCCGCGGACGGAACCTCGGCCCGTTTCGTCTCTCCGTGCCCGGCGTTCATAACGTGTCCAATGCCTTGGTCGCGATAGCGATCGGCGTCGAATTGGATGTGCCGGTGGATCTCATCCGAAAAGCTTTGGCGGCCTTCACCGGTGTGGAACGGCGGTTTCATCTACGCGGCGAAGCACGCGGCATCATGGTCGTGGACGACTACGGTCACCATCCGACGGAAATCAAGGCGACGTTGGCGGCCGCCAAGCAGGGCTGGTCGGAACGGCGGCTGATCGTGCTGTTTCAGCCGCACCGCTATACCAGAACAAGAGACTTACTCGATGAGTTTTCGCAAGCCTTCAAAGATGCAGATCAATTATTTCTCACAGAAATCTATGCGGCGAGTGAACAACCGATACCCGGCGTGTCAGGTGCCAAACTGGCTGAAGCGATTCGTGCCGCCGGCCATCCATCCGTCACTTTTGTCGAACGGAAGGACCAGTTGGTCGAGCAGGTGCTGCCTCAATTGAAGTGCGGAGACCTCGTTCTCACGTTGGGCGCAGGGGACATTTGGAAGTCGGGGCCTGCGTTGCTGGGGAAACTGGCTCCAGGCTCATGATGCGATGAAGGCGGATGGACCTCGAACCAAGAGGACGCATGCCGGATCGAGATTCCAGCAGAAGAATCTGCAGGCAGCTGTGGCGGGTCTCCGCGGTGTCGTCACATTCGGCGCCATGCTCAAGGACTATACATCGTTCAACATCGGCGGACCGGCCGATGTGTTGGTTGAACCGGCTGATGTCGACGACGTGCGGCGGCTTGTCAAACAAGCGAGCGCAAGAAAAATTCCGTTGTTCGTGGTCGGCGGAACGAATTTGCTCATCAGAGATGGAGGGATCCGCGGCATCGTGGTTAGCCTCTCAAAACTCCGCGCGATCAAGGAGGAACCGGGAGCGGTGCTCTATGCAGAAGGCGGCGTGGGGATGCCGACGCTGATCGGCTATGCCATTCGTCGGTCGCTTGCCGGTCTCGAATGGGCGGCGGGCATTCCCGGCACAGTCGGAGGCTGTCTTGTCATGAACGCGGGAACGAGACTCGGTGAAATGAAAGATTCGGTGAAAGCAGTGCGGCTCGTGAATATGAAGGGTGATGTGATGGACCTCCCTGCTGCGTCGATCCCCTTCGAATACCGGCGGGCACGTCTTCCGAAGGGCATCGTGGTGGGAGTTTGGCTTCAGTTGCGACAGGGTATTCGAGCGGAAATCGAGAAAGTCGTCAAAGACTACCTCCATTATAGGAGGGACACCCAGCCTCTCACGATGCCCAGTGCCGGCTGTGTTTTCAAGAATCCTCCCAATGATTCTGCCGGCCGTCTGCTCGAGGCGACGGGTCTGAAGGGTTTGCGCGTTGGAGATGCGGAAGTATCGACCAAGCACGGAAATTTTATCATCAACCGCGGACATGCGACTGCAGCCGATGTGATCGGACTGATCGGAATAGTACGTCGCACGATTAAGCATAAGGCCGGCGTGCGACTGGACCTCGAACTTAAAATCGTCGGTGAGGCGTAACGGGACATGGCGGATCGACCATTGCTGACCCAGGCTCGAATCGGCGTCCTGATGGGCGGACAATCGTCCGAACGCGACGTATCGCTCCGCACTGGTACGGCGGTGCATCGAGCGCTTTGCCGTCGCGGGTACGACGCTGTGACTATCGACGTCGGTCCGACACTGATCCGCGATTTGCGCGACCAGAAGATCGCCCTCGCATTCCTGGCGCTGCACGGCCCTGGTGGAGAGGATGGCTCGATGCAGGGATTTCTAGAAACGCTGGGGATTCCCTACACCGGCTCCGGTATTCAAGCCAGTGCGGTCGGCATGCATAAGGTGACGACCAAGACGGTGCTCTCGGCGCACGGAGTTCCCGTGCCGCCCGGAATCGTCATCAAGCGGGGTGAGAAAGTCTCGAGCGCCCAGGCGCTACGAACAGGAAGACTGCGTTGGCCGGTGGTCGTGAAGCCTGCGTCCGAAGGATCAACGATCGGCGTCACGATCGTGAAGAAGCCCGCACAGTGGAACGAGGCATTGGCACTGGCTCACCAGTACGACCGCGATGCGATGATAGAAGCCTACATTCCTGGCCATGAAGTGACCGTCTCGCTGATTGGACGGGAGGGCGAGGCCCCGCTGGTGTTGCCCGCTGTAGAGATCGTCGCCCCAGGCGGGTTCTACGATTTTTCAGCCAAATACGAAAAAGGCAAGACTCAGTATCTCTGCCCGGCTCCGCTTTCCATGGCCATTACGAGACAGATTCGGGCACTGGCGCTGCGAACCTACGACGTGTTGGGTTGTGCAGGGGCTGCCCGGGTCGATTTTCGCATCACACCGCGCGGCCGTCCCTATGTATTGGAGATCAATACTGTTCCTGGGATGACCGAAACGAGCCTCTTGCCGATGGCGGCGGCTCAGGCGGGCATCGGCTACGAAGAACTGACCGAGCGGATACTCGAATCCGCCGTGGCGAGAATGAAAGGCACGGAGCACGCTGCATGAAAATCCAGTTTCGCAAACGACCGATTAAGGCTGCCGGCCATCGCAGCAATCAGTGGAGGGGACCGCGCGCGATGCAGGCGGCGGATCACAGACACCAAGCGCGTCGGTCGCAATTGATGTCGCGATGCAGGCGTGCGCTGCGCATTTCTGTCTGGCTTGCCGGTGCAGCCGCAGTTCTCTGGATGGGGCTCATCGCCTCGCGCGAGCTCGGCTCGGTCGTCCAGCGGGGTCTTGAAGTTAGAGACGTGCTGGTCGAAGGGGTTCATCAAGTGACGAAGCAGGACGTCCTCGATCGTCTGGCCTTGAAGAAAGGCATCGCACTGCATCAAGTCAGTCTGCCCTATCTCGCAGAGCGCTTGCAGTCTCATCCCTGGATCAAGGAAGCGACGGTCGAACGCCTTCCGCTGCATGAATTGCGGGTGACAATCGTAGAACGGAAACCGGCAGCCATTGCCAGGATCGGAGCCGAACAGGTGTTGACCGATGAAGAAGGTGTCGTGCTGGCTCGGCTCGGAGCTCGCGATGAAACAACCTTACCTCTCTTGATTGGCATCGACGCCAAGGCCTTGCTGCAAGGCAATGTGCATCTGAAGCAGCGGATTCAGTCATCGATCGAGCTCGCGAAACGCATGGCTCAATTGTTGGATGGCCGCATCGAGCTCGATCTGGCCAATGCTGAGAATCTCGTCGCATCGGCGAAGGGCGCGCGATTTCACTTCGGAAACGATGGGCTGCTGGACCAATGGGAACGGTTCATGACCGTGAAAGCGGCATTCAGGATGCCGGCGCTCGACGGCAGAAAGCACGAAGGGAGCGAGGTGGATCTACGTTACGACAACCGCGTCATTCTCAGAGAGAGGGGGTGAGGGCTGTGGCGAAACGGGATCAAATTCTCGTCGGGTTGGACATCGGTACCACGAAGATCTGCGCCATCGTCTCTGAGGTCACAGAGGAAGGAACGCTGAACATCATTGGCGTCGGATCGAGCCCGTCACGCGGGCTCCGCAAGGGCGTCGTGGTGGATATCGAAAGCACGGTCGAATCGATCAAGAAAGCGGTCGAGGAAGCGGAGCTGATGGCGGCGGTGCAGATCAACTCCGTCTATACCGGCATCGCCGGCAGTCACATTTCGGCCGAGAACTGCAAGGGCGTGGTGGCCCTCAAGAAATCCGAGGTCACGCGCGACGACATTCATCGTGCGATTGAAAGCGCCAGGACGCTCGCCGTCATTCCCCATGAACGACGCATTCTGCACGTGCTGCCGCGGGAATTCATGGTAGACGGGCAGGAAGGGGTTCGGGAGCCGTTGGGACTATCGGGCAATCGACTGGAAGTGAATGTGCACGTGATCACCGGCGCAGTGACGTCAGCCCAGAACATTATCAAGAGCGTGAACCGCGCCGGGCTCGACGTCGTCGATATTATCTTACAACCGCTGGCTTCCAGCGAAGCGGTGCTCAGCCAGGAGGAGCGTGATCTCGGTGTGGCGATGGTGGATCTCGGCGGCGGCACGACAGACCTGGCAATTTTTCTCGACGGCAGTATCCGGCATTCGGCCGTCCTGCCCATTGGAGGCCAGAATTTGACCAAGGATCTTGCGATCGGATTGCTCACCTCACAAACGGAAGCCGAAAAAATCAAAGTGCAGCATGGCGTGGCGAGGACCGAGCTCGTGCAGGGCCATGAAACGGTGGAGGTGCCTTCCGTGGGGGACCGTCCCGCGAGAACCTTTTCCCGACGAGACATCGCGGAGATTCTCGAGCCGCGCGTGGAAGAAATGTTCGAGTTGGTCCGGCGCGAAATTACGCGGGCCGGTTATGAAGGCATGTTGGGCGCCGGTGTCGTCGTGACCGGAGGCACTTCGCTGTTGGAAGGGATGCCGGACGCCGCCGAACACGTATTGAATCTTCCGGCCAGGCGCGGCGCGCCGAACGGAATTGGCGGCCTGCGCGACATCGTGAGCAATCCTATGCATGCGACCGGCGTGGGACTGCTGCTCCATGGCCGGCGTCATACGGAGGAAATGGCCACTGCCGGCCTCAGAAGCGGACGGCCGATCGGCAAAGTATTGGACCGAATGAAATCCTGGATGTTCGAGTTCTTTTAACCACTCCAAGGGAGGTGCCCTGATGTTCTCATTTCAAGAAGATCTCCTGTCTCCGGTCCGCATTAAAGTCATCGGTGTGGGAGGCGCGGGATGCAACGCCGTCAACACCATGATCACGTCGGGTTTAGCCCGCGTCGATTTTATCGCCGCGAACACCGACCTGCAGGCGTTGGATCGCTCGCGAGCGGCCTATAAGGTGCAGCTCGGACCGGAACGCACCAGAGGACTCGGGGCGGGAGCCAAGCCGGAAATCGGAAAAGAGTCAGCGTTGGAAAGCAAAGATCAGATCCGTGAATGTCTTGAAGGCGCCGACATGGTCTTCGTCACGGCGGGGATGGGGGGCGGCACTGGAACGGGCGCGGCACCGATCGTGGCCAGCATCGCCCGCGAACTGGGAATCCTGACGGTCGGGGTAGTGACGAAGCCCTTCTCGTATGAGGGCCATCGCCGGATGACCCATGCCGATGAAGGGATTCGTGATCTGAGACGACATGTCGATACGCTGTTGGTAATTCCGAATCAGCGCCTGCTCGGCATCGTCGACAAGGCGACGCCCTTGCTCGAAGCCTTCAAAGTCGCGGACGATGTGTTGCGCCAGGCCATTCAAGGCATTGCGGACGTCATCACCACGACTGGCCATGTCAACGTGGATTTTGCCGACGTCCGAACCGTCATGTCGCACACCGGTCGCGCCGTGATGGGCATGGGCGTGTCGCGTGGGACGAATCGTGCTATTGAAGCAGCGCAAAAGGCGATCTGCAGTCCGTTACTCGAAGAAGGCAGTGTCGAAGGCGCGCGCGGAGTCTTGCTCAACATCACCGGCGGGCCCAATATGTCGCTGCACGAGATCGAAGAGGCGGCATCCATCATCCAGCAGACGGCGGACGCAGAGGCCAACATCATCGTCGGCCAGGTGATCAATCCTGACCTCGGCGATGATCTGGTGGTGACCGTGATCGCCACCGGTTTTGAACGGGATGAACAACCGACACCGGTGGGGGTGGCCGCTGCGGCCAGAACGGCGCGAGCCGCTCAACCAGGGTTCAACGCACTCGGAGCGGCGGTGGCGGAACGTCCGCACAAAGATCTCGATCGCCCTACGTACTTGCGTCGGATGGGAGATCCGCGCGAATCGATGGAACGGCTGGCGGTCGTGGCTGATGATGAATGGGATGTCCCGACATTCCTAAGAAAGCAGGCTGACTAGCTCGAGGACGGTGTCGCCATGGACGGGAATGTCATCACCGTGCCGGCGTTTGCTTCGGCGCGCGACGGCGTCAGTCATTTTTTCGGTACGAGGAGCCATGCAAATACGGTCGCCTGTGATATTGGGGTGCCGGCACAAGCGGGCGATTCGCGTGGGCGTATGTGGATACTTTCCGTCAAGCAGGTGCACGGCACAGATGCACTGTTGGTCGACCGTCCAGTAACAGGATCGGACCGTTTCGAAGGCGGATGGGATGCGCTGGTGACCGATCAGCCCGGTGTAACGGTGACAGTCCGAACGGCTGATTGTGTGCCGGTGCTCGTCTATGATCGTCGCCGAAGAGCGGTGGCAGCCATTCATGCGGGCTGGCGCGGAGCAGTGGCCGGCATCGTGCCCAAGACCATCCAGTTGATGGTCTCGCGATTCGCGATTGACGCGCCCGATCTCCGGGTCAGTATCGGTCCTTCGGCGGGCCCCTGTTGCTATGAAGTTGATGAAGCGGTGCTCGCGCCGTTGCGCAGTGGCCGGTCGGATTGGCCATCTCTCTTGCATGATGATCGCGGCACGAAGGCCAGGTTGGATCTGAAAGCGTTGGTGCGAAGACAGACTGCGCAAATCGGCATCCAGCCGGAATACATTACGTCGGTCAATCTCTGCACCATTTGTCACAGTGATCTCTTCTATTCCTATCGGCGAGAAGGACGTGTGAATGGGACGATGCTCAGTGGAATCACCTTGGTGCCGCATCGCTAGCCCTGGCTTCGATGGTTTCGGTAAAATGGCCGAGCCACAAGGAGCGGCGCATTCAACCAGGCGAACATGGATGCACAGGCAGGTGACTTAATTGAGGATCGTCTCAGGCTGGTCTTTCGCCAAATCCATCACGCTGCGCACAAGGCTGGTCGCCAAGAAGGAAGCGTGCAATTGGTGGCGGCGACGAAAACAGTCTCTGCCGATCGGATCCGCCATGCCATCGACGCGGGATTGAAGGTTGCCGGCGAGAGTCGCCTGCAGGAGGCTCTTCCAAAAGTCGAAGCGTTGAAGGGGGAGGCGATCCGCTGGCACTTTATCGGCAGACTTCAACGTCGGAAGGTTCGCTCGGTGGTTGGCATCTTTGATTTGATCCATTCTGTCGACAGCCTGGAACTTGCCCAGGAAGTCGATCGGCGGTCCCAAGCGGCTGGCCTGCGGCAGAATATTTTACTGGAAATCAACATCGGAAAAGAGAAGACCAAGGCGGGGTTTTTGGACGATGAAGTCGAAGGCGCGCTACCACAGTTGGGAGCGTTGGAACATGTGGCCGTCCAAGGACTGATGGTGATTCCTCCAGCCGTAGGCAATGCGGAGGAAGCGAGGCCGTATTTTCGCCGGCTCCGGGAATTGGCGGTGCGGTTAGCGCAACAGCGGATACCTCGGATCTCTATGACTGAACTTTCTATGGGAATGTCGAATGACTACGTTGTCGCTGTAGAAGAGGGCGCCACACTTGTACGAGTTGGCACAGCGATTTTTGGGCCGCGGCATGGCTAGTCCATTGACTAAAAACGTTGCGTTCATCGGCGGCGGACAGATGGCAGAGGCTATCATCGGCGGCCTTCTCGCCGGAAACGTCTGCCGACCTGACGCGCTCTGGGCAACCGACCCTGTGCCGGCGCGATGCGATCGATTGAAAAGCCAGTTCGGAGTGCGGGTTGGATCGGATAACCGTCAGGCCGCTGCATGGGCGGAGGTGGTGATCCTGGCGGTCAAACCGCAGTCTTTGCCGGTTGTCCTGAAGGAGATCGGGGCCGATCTGGAACGTAAGATGGTGATCTCGATTGCGGCGGGTGTGACGATTCGTGTGATTGGCAAACAGGCGTCGAGCGCCAAAAAAATAATCCGCGCGATGCCGAATATGCCTGCGTTGGTCCGCGAGGGCATGACGGCGCTGGCGTTCGGCGGTGGAATTTCCGAGGAGGATAAGGCGGTGGCCCGTACCATCTTCGAAACGGTGGGCCGTGTGATTCCGGTAGAGGAGCGGCTGATGGACGCTGTGACCGGTTTAAGCGGCAGCGGCCCCGCCTACGTGTTCCAAGCCATCGAGGCGTTGGCGGACGGAGGCGTGAAGATGGGATTGCCGCGTCAGACGGCGGAACTGTTGGCGGCTCAAACGGTGTTGGGCGCTGCGAAAATGGTTCTTGAATCCGGTGAACATCCGGCGAAGCTCAAGGATCGCGTGGCCTCTCCTGGCGGGACGACGATCGCAGGGCTTCATCGGCTTGAACAGGGCGGGTTCCGTGCTACACTGATGGGGGCCGTAGAGGCCGCGGCGAAACGCTCGGAGGAGCTGGGGCGCTGATGTTCGTGATGGGCAACGTTTTGCAAGGGGTGGCCACGGTGTTAGACACGGTCCTGTGGCTCTATATGTGGGTGATTATCGCCAGGGCACTGGTCTCCTGGGTGAATCCGGACCCGTGGAATCCGATCGTCCAGTTTCTGGAGCGGGTGACCGAGCCCGTGCTGGCTCCGATTCGCCGCTGGGTAGGATGGAGAATGGGCATCGATCTATCGCCGATCATTGCCATTCTGATCATCGGTTTTTTGCAGATTGCACTGGTGAAGACGCTCAACGATCTCGCGCGTCAGATGAATTGATTTACTCAAGGGGGACGTCATGAAGATTACACCGCTCGATATTCAACAAATGGTGTTCAAGACCGGCTTTCGCGGGTACGACAAAGAAGAGGTGAATCGCTTTCTCGAAGAACTTGCGGAAACCGTCGAAGAGCTGAATCGGGAGAATGCGGTGCAGCGGGAGAAGATCGTCTTCCTCGAACAGCAACTGACGGAATTGAAGCGAACCGAGGCGACGCTCTCCAACACACTTGTGTCGGCGCAGTCGCTGGCCGAGGATGTCAAGCGCAGCGCCCAGCGTGAATCCGAACTCGTCGTCAAGGAAGCCGAACTCAAGGCCGGGGAAATGATACGCCAGGCACGAGTGGAATTGGCGAACACTCAGCACGATCTGTCGATCCTGCAAAAGCAGCGACTGCTGATGGTTGAACGGTTGCGCGCAACCTTGCGGACGTTCGAACGGATGCTGGAAGTGGAAGAGCAGGAGGCCTTCCACGATGGCGCGACAAACGGGGAGCATAAACTCGAGGGAGAGTCCAGCCCCGCGTTGTAATTGTCCATCGGGCAACTGTTATGTTGCTTGTTCGGCGTCTGTATTCTTGCGACTCATTTCGTTGTTTCCCCTATGACAGGATCGGACGTCATTCAAGCGGCGATGAATCAGGCCGTTCGAGACGGGGTATTCCCCGGTGCCGTCCTGGCGGTGCGCTTGTCCGGAACAATACGCTGTCTGGTGGTGGCCGGTCGACTTTCGTCAGATCCTACCAGCGAACCCGTAAAGGTCTCCACGATCTATGATCTCGCATCTCTGACGAAACCGTTGGTGACGGTGACGTCAGTGCTCTTATTGATTCAAACGGGACATCTTCGGCTCGATGGGCCGATTCAGAACATCCTCATGGATCTCGAAGGCGCGCCAATAGGTTTGGCCAGTCTGCGCGATCTACTCACGCATAGTGCTGGGCTTCCTGGATGGCGCCCGCTCTATGAACGGCTGGAAGGCGAAGGAATCGTGTCAGGGTGCACCAATTCGGCTTCAGTGCGACGAGCGGTGCTGCAACTCATTCGGAATGAACCGCTTATTTACGGACGAGGGGAGAAAAGTCTGTACAGCGATCTTGGTTTCATGTTGCTGGGATTCATTGTTGAACGGGCCGGCGGTTCATCCTTGGACCAGTTTTTCCATGAGATGGTGGCAAAGCCGCTGCTGGCACAACCGCTGCTCTTTACACCAACTTCGACGGCTTCAACTCAGGCCATCCTGCCGCATGTTGATCGTTCGACTATTGCGCCGACAGAGTGGGATAACCGGAGAGGGCGATTGCTGCATGGCGAAGTCCATGACGAAAATGCGGCGGCGATGGGCGGTGTGGCAGGCCACGCCGGATTGTTCGGCACGGCGGAAGCGGTGCTCGCCGTATCAGGAGCCTGGCTCCATGCACATCGTGGAGGATCGTCGATTCTTGATGGTGAACTTGTTCGCGAATTCACCAGAAGGCAGTCGCAGGTGCCGCAGTCGAGCTGGGCCTTGGGTTGGGATACGCCGACTGCGCCTTCGGCGTCTGGCAGGTATCTTTCTCCAGAGTCATTTGGACACTTAGGTTATACGGGAACGTCTCTTTGGATTGACCCGAAGCGGGAGTTGGAGGTGGTGTTACTCTCGAACCGAGTGCATCTCAGTCGAACAAACGAGGCGATTCGCGCATTCCGACCGATGATACACGATCTGGCGATTCAGGAATTCGTGCCGCTGAACCAATAGCGATTAAGGTCGGTCCTGGTAGTCGATCCAGGTTTCTTTTTCTGCGAGGTATTTGGTGCCCTTGAAGTTGGCTCTGGTTCTCAGCCGGCTGAAGCCGAACGCCTGAAGCTTGTCGACGAGTTCTTTCACCGCGGCGGCAATTGTCGGGTGTGATTGGCCTTCGACGGTCAAGGCTTCATACATGACCTTGGCCGCATAACCGGACGGCGTGCGATTGATGAGAACGGCTCTGTTGAAATAGCGATCACTAGGGTCGACCCCTTCAAGTTGATGCTTCTCAACCAACCCGTCTTTCTTGAACAGTGAGGCGAGAGAACTCATCGATACCTCCGCACCAACATAAGCGCCGCGGCGCCCAAGTATAGGTGAGGTCCCAGTCTGACTGCAAGCCGTTGACTTCATTGGACAGGCCCTCCTATGATTTCGCGCTGAACTCGGCGCAGATACTTTCCCGGCCCGCATGAATATCCCTAATAGTCTGACCATTTTTCGAATCCTGCTTATTCCCGTCTATATTGGTTTGTTAGTCTATGAGCGGTTCGACGAGGCGCTGATCGTTTTGCTGGTTGCGGGAATCACCGACGCACTGGACGGAACAATCGCACGAGCCGCGAACCAACGGACGCGCTTGGGCGCCTTCTTGGATCCTTTGGCTGACAAGCTGCTCTTGACTTCCGGGTTCGTGACCCTTTCGAGCATCCATCTCATTCCATCCTGGGTCACGATTGTCGTCGTGAGCCGTGATGCCATGCTTTTGTTAGGCACGGCCGTAGCTCAGTTTACCGAATCGCCCATCGATATCGCCCCGACGTTTCTCGGCAAGGGGACAACCTTCCTGCAACTTTCCTACGTGCTACTCATCATTTTTCTAAGCTCCCGTCACATGGAGCTCGACGTTCTGAACCCCCTCCTGTTCGGCATGATTGTGTTTACTGTGTGCTCAGGTAGTCACTATCTCTACCGTGGATATCGCCGCGCCGGGTCATCCAATTCCTGATTTTCTTTCCTGCTCAACAGTCCTGTCTTCCATGCCGTTCCGCATAGATTGTGCATTTGTTTGACAGGTTTTCGGGTCGCCAGTAGACTCGCCAAGTAGATATTCTGTCGATAAAACCGGCCGTTGAGCGGCCTCCTTCCTGAAGGATGAGAGTGACCTATGGCGACATTTGCATACGTCGGGCGCACGAGATCCGGAGCTGTCAAAAAGGGCGAACTGAATGCCAAAAGCAAAGATGAGGCGGTCGACCAGCTTCGCAAGCAGAGTGTCGTCGTCACTAGCCTCGAAGAAAAGGCAGCTAAGGGCGGGTACAGCATCAGCTTTGGTTCAGGGCTGACGGACAAGGACCTCGTCGTATTTACGAGGCAGTTCGGCACGATGATTAATGCCGGTCTTCCGCTCGTACAGTGCCTGGAAATCCTGTCTACGCAATCTGAAAATAAGGTGTTGCGTGAAACGATCGGTGAAGTAAAGAACCAGGTTGAAGCCGGGTCCACTTTCTCGGATGCCTTACGTCGGCACCCCAAAGTGTTTGACGAATTATATGTGAACATGGTGCATTCCGGCGAAGTCGGTGGCTTGCTCGATACCATATTGACTCGCCTGGCGAAGCACATTGAAAAGGCGATGAAGCTCAAAGGACAGATCAAGTCTGCCATGATCTATCCGGCGGCCATTCTCGGTGTCGCCGCCATCGTCATCACGATATTGATGATCTGGGTCATTCCAATTTTTGCAAAGATGTTCGCTGAGTTGTCTGGAGGCAAGATGGGGCTACCGGGCCCAACTCAGCTTGTTATCGATATCAGTAACGCCTTCCAATCATATTGGTATATGGCATTCGGGCTTGTAGTTGTAGCGATCATTGGCGTCAAGAAATATTACGCGACTCCCAGGGGAAGGATGGCCATCGATAAATTCTTGCTCAAGACTCCCGTGTTCGGAGATCTCATTCGGAAGGCATCCGTGGCCAAGTTTACCCGCACGCTAGGCACGCTTCTCTCAAGCGGTGTTCCGCTTCTTGACGGGTTAGTCATCTGTGCAAAGACTTCTGGCAACAAGGTTATCGAGGAGTCGCTCATGAACGCGCGTATAAGCATCAGCGGCGGGAAAACCATTGCGGAGCCACTGACTCAGAGTCAGGTGTTCCCCAAGATGGTCACCCACATGATCGCAGTAGGTGAGTCCACCGGCGCGCTTGACGCGATGTTGGGAAAAATCGCCGATTTCTACGAGGACGAGGTCGATCAAGCTGTGGCTTCTCTCACGTCGCTGCTCGAGCCTATGATGATGGTGTTCTTGGGAGTTGTGATCGGCTTCATTGTGATCGCGATGTATCTTCCCATCTTCAAGATGGCATCAGCGATTGGCTGATGCGGTGAGGCGCTTCAGGAAACCAGTAGCTGAGCGACGTCCTCTACCGCCAGGGACCAAGAGGGACGGTAAAAATCGTTCCCCCTTATTTGTAGACTGCGGTATCGTTTGCGCACTGATTTACCAACAACATGAATGAGTGAGTTGCGAGCCAGGCTTCATTGGTTGATGGGGCTCAGAGTGACGCTCGTCACCCTGATGCTGGGACTGTCGCTGGTCTTTGAAGCCAATAAAGGAGAACGGGTTGAAACCTTCTATGCCCTCATCATCCTCACCTATGCCCTGACGATTCCTTCGGCGCTCTTGCTTCGTGCCCTCAACACATCCTCTGCGTTGGCTGCCTTTTTCTGGACGCAGGTGGGCATCGATTTCCTGCTAGAAACGGTTCTCGTGGCGCGAACGGGTGGAGTCGAAAGCCCCTTTGCGGTTCTCTACATTATTACGGTCGCCGTCGCGAGCTTGATTCCCCACCGCCGCGTCGGACTCTTTGCCGCTTGCGCTTGCATCATCTTGTTTGGCGTGGTGACAAACGTGCAGTTCTACGGATTCGCCGAACACTGGGGGTGGCTGCCGAATAATCACTTAACCGCAGCGGGCACGTTTCAAACTTTCGGCGTGTACGCCTTGGCGATTCTGGTTGTTGGGTTGCTGAGCGGAACCTTGGCGGATCAACTCCAGCAAGTCGATCAATCACTCCGAGAGAAAGAACAGGGACTCAACCGGCTCCAGGCTTTTCATGAAAATATCGTCCGAAGTATCAGCAGCGGGGTGTTCACGGCCGATGCCAGAGGCGCCATCACCTCGTTCAATCCCGCCGCGCAAGAAGTGACAGGCTACACGGTCGGTCAAGTCCTCGGTCGTTCCTGGCGCGAGATCTTCAATTGGCATCCCAACCAGCCTTCCGACGACCCGCAGTGCAATGTGCCGCCAGGCATGACCAGATTCGAGGTGGAGAGCAAGAGTGCGAATGGGAGCCGGCTCGTACTCGGTATGACGGTTTCTCCCCTGCATGAACAAGGGGAGCAGGACGGTTTGGTAGGAGTGTTCAAGGACTTGACGCAGATTCGCGACATGGAAGAGGAGATGCGTCGTAAAGAATGGCTGGCCAATCTCGGCGAGATGTCGGCCGGCATGGCGCATGAAATCCGAAACCCGTTGGGGGCCTTGGCTGGGGCGATGCAGATGTTGCGGAAAGAGGCGGCAGCCGACGAAACCGATCGCCGGTTGATGGATATCGCGATCAGAGAAGCGACCAGGTTGGACACCATCATCACGGAGTTTCTGCAATATGCCCGGCCGCCAGCGCTCAATTTGGCCGAGCGCGATATGAACAAAATTCTTGCCGAGACTCTGCATCTAGTACAACATGAAGCTCGGATACGAAAAAAGATCGCTATCGTAACGTCGTTGGCTCACGGTTCCCTGGTAGCGCAAGTGGATCAAGACCAAATTCGTCAGGTCTTCTGGAACCTCGCCACGAACGCATTCGACGCAATGCCTGAAGGCGGTCAATTGACCATCACGACCGGTTCCCGCCACATCGACGTCGGCGGCCGTAAAGGAGACGTGATCGAGATCGCATTCCAGGACACTGGAGAAGGCATCGCACAAGATAATTTGGATAAGATTTTTCTTCCATTTTTCACGACGAAAAAGGAAGGGTCGGGATTGGGGCTTGCCGCCGTCCATCGCATCGTCGACTTGCACGGCGGCTGGATTAAGGTGGAAAGCAGACCGCAGCAGGGGACTCGCTTTGTGGTCTGCCTACCGCGCTCAGGGGACGATGGAGTGCGCTTGTGGCATGAGGGGCGAACACCGTGGAAAAGATCTTAGTCGTCGATGATGAAAAGAGTCTCCGCGAAGTTATGAGCATCATGCTCAAGCGCGCAGGGTACGATGTCACAGAAGCGTCCGACGGCGAACAAGCTATCGGCCAGGTCAATAAGGATATCTACGATCTCGTCATCACCGATCTCCGCATGCCAAAGGCCGATGGAATGGATGTCCTCAAGGCCGTGAAGTCCACCTCGCCGGAGACGGTTGTACTGGTGGTGACCGCGTTCGGAACGGCGGATTCGGCCGTCGAGGCGATGAAACAAGGCGCCTACGATTATCTCACCAAGCCTTTTCAAGTGGACGAAGTCCAACTCATCATTCGGAACGCGCTTGAGAAGCGGCGGCTCTCGACTGAGAACATGCTGCTCAAGCGCGAGATGGCGAGCCAATCGTCGTTTGCGCAGATCGTGGGTCAGAGCGAAGCGATGCAAAAGGTGTTCGACGTTGTGCGCAAGGTGGCCGACTCGAAGAGCAACATTCTAATCTGCGGCGAAAGCGGAACCGGGAAGGAATTGGTCGCACGCGCCATCCACTACAACAGCCTGCGCAGTACGATGCCGTTCGTCGCGGTCAACTGCAGCGCTGTGCCGGAAACCTTGCTCGAGAGCGAGCTGTTCGGCCACATGAAGGGATCGTTCACTGGGGCCGTGGCGAATAAGGCCGGCTTGTTCGAAATCGCCAATGGCGGCACGATCTTTCTGGATGAGATCGGCGACACGACGCCGACCATCCAGGTCAAGCTCTTGCGCGTCATTCAAGAGCGCGAGTTCCGTCGGGTCGGCGGAAACCAAGACATAAAAGTCGACGTGCGGGTCATTGCCGCAACGAACCGCGACCTCGAAAAAGCCGTGGCCGATGGATCCTTTCGTGAGGATCTCTACTATCGGCTCGATGTGATTCCCATCAGACTTCCGCCGCTGCGTTTCCGCGCCGGTGACATCCCCTTGCTGGTCACTCATTTTCTGGACAAGTTCGCCCAGGAAAGCGGCAAGGCGGCGCCCACGCTGACGCCGGAGGCCATGCAAGTCCTCTTGGCCCATGAATGGCGCGGGAACGTGCGCGAGCTCGAGAACTTGATCGAGCGAGTCGTAGCCTTCTCAGCCGGGGCTCCGGTGACCGATATAGACGTTCAAGGGTGGCTCCACCATGCGGTGACCCCGCAGCACTCTCAGGGTGTGCCGACTGATCTTCCTGAAGATGGACTGGACTTGGAAGGACTCATCAATGGTATTGAGAAAGACTTGCTAATGAAAGCTTTGGAACGGTCGAAGTGGGTAAAGAAAAAGGCGGCCCGCCTCTTGAAGCTCAATACCCGGTCGTTTCGTTACCGATTGGAAAAGTATGCTATAAAAGGAGGCCGTGACTAAGAGCCAGTTAGGATCGTCTCCACAGGACTCGCCCTCCGTTACAGTCAGTGCTCCTGCCAAAATCAACCTGATTCTTCGCATCCTCGATCGCCGCACCGACGGGTATCACAATCTCTGGTCAATTATGCAGACGGTCGCGCTCGAGGACGAACTGCGGATTAGGCTGACTCCGCATGCCGGCGAGATCCGACTCACCTGCGATGCACAGACTTTGGCTGTTGACCGGAGCAATCTCGTGTGCAAGGCGGCTTCCGCTGTTCTTGATCGAGTCCAGCAGCTGGTTGGCGTCGACATCGACCTGTGCAAACGGATTCCCATGGGAGCCGGTCTCGGAGGAGGAAGCAGCGATGCGGCCGCCACGATTGTCGGACTGAATCACCTCCTCCAACTCGGCTGGTCGAAGGCCCAGATGGCCGAGGTCGGTCAGCCTCTCGGAAGCGACGTACCTTTTTTTCTCTATGCCCCATCAGCAGTGGTGGCGGGCCGTGGAGAGGTGGTCAAGCCGATAGTTATTGAAGACGGGCGTTGGGCCCTTTTGGTCAACCCGGGATTCGGCGTCGAAACTCGATGGGCCTATCAAGAACTTGCCGCCACGAGGGGAGCGATACGCTCACTGTCCGCCGGACATTCCGAACTCAATCAGGATAGACGGTCGAGTTGGGCGCAACTTGCGGCCGCGGCGGAGAATGATTTCGAAACACCGGTGTTTGGCCGGTATCCGATGCTTCGCGAGATCAAGCAGACGTTACGTGCGCAGGGGGCTGAGGTTGCGCTTCTTTCTGGGAGCGGTGCGACGGTATTTGGATTGTTCCCTGATGAATCGGCTGCTCGCCAGGCTCAGAAGCAGTTTGCCCCTGACACATCGTTGAATGTCTTTGTTGTTTCAACCTGTTCCGGGCCGCTCGCAATATCCTCTCGATCGGTTGGATAAGCCGGCACTCTGTTGACAAGCCGCCCTGTGTTCCGTTACAGTTCAACCCCTTAGTTGGCTTCCTCAACAGCGCGCAGCGAACGAGGTAGGCGGGTTTGAAAGTACGCCCACCGACGCCCGCCGTCGAGACGAACCACGTACGAGATCAGAACTTCCTGAGACGTGTCCGAGGACCGAGGGATCGATGAGCAGAGAATTGATGATTTTCTCTGGCAATGCGAATCCGGCCCTCGCCCATGAGATTTGCGCCTATCTCGGCGTGAAGCTCGGTGAGGCGACGGTGTCGTCGTTCAGCGACGGAGAAAGCCGCATCAAGATTGAAGAAAACGTGCGGGGTGCGGACGTCTTCGTCGTCCAATCGACCTGTAGTCCCGTCAATGTCTCCGTCATGGAGTTGCTCATCATCATCGATGCGCTTAAGCGCTCGTCGGCGAACCGCATTACCGCGGTGATTCCGTATTTTGGCTACGCCAGACAAGATCGCAAGGACCAGCCGCGCGTGCCGATCACCGCGAAGTTGGTCGCCGATCTCATCACCACTGCAGGAGCTGATCGGGTCGTGACTATGGATCTTCACGCGGGTCAGATCCAAGGGTTTTTCAACGTGCCGGTTGACCATCTGTATGCGTTGCCGGTGCTATTGGACTACATTACGAAGAAAAAGATCAGTGATCTAGTGATCGTATCGCCTGACGCCGGTGGTGTGGAACGGGCTAGAGCCTTTGCGAAGCGGCTCCAAGCCAGCCTGGCAATCATCGACAAGCGGCGGGAAGGACCCAACCAGACGCAGATCATGAACATTATCGGCGATATCAAAGGAAGGAGCACGCTCTTGCTCGACGATATGATCGATACCGCAGGTACGATCGTTCAAGGCGCACAAGCCTGCGCCGACAAGGGCGCGCGGGAAGTGTGGACTGCCTGCACGCACGCCGTTCTGTCCGGGCCTGCACTGGATCGGCTCCAACAGTCTTGCCTGACGCAAGTGATTGTCACGAATACGATTCCATCAAAGGGCAAAGAGCAGGTTTGTCCGAAGATCCATCAATTGTCGGTGGCGCCTCTGTTGGGTGAGGCCATCCGGCGTATTCACGCGGATGAGTCGGTGAGTTCGCTGTTCGCATAGCGTAGACCGAAACATCTCGAAGAGAACGAAGGGGACGGAGGAGCATCATGAAATTCGATTTGGCAGTCACCGTAAGAGACAAATCCGGGAAGGGCGCAGCGCGTCAGCTCCGCCGCAGCGGGAAGGTTCCCGGCGTGTTGTACGGGCAGGGTGAGTGCCTCCTGTTGACGATCGAGCCGGAGCCATTAATCAAGATTTTGAAGTCGCAAGCCGGGAGCACCGCCCTGATTTCACTGAGCATCACGGGCGCCAAGTCCAAGCCCAAGCGGACCGCATTGCTTCGTGATTTCCAAGTCGATCCTGTCGAAGGGCAGGTCTTGCATGCCGACCTCTTCGAAATTTCAATGGAAAAACCGATTCGCGTCAAGGTGCCGGTGCATGTGATCGGCGGGATGCCAGCCGGCGTCAAAGAAGGCGGAATCCTGCATTATAATACGCGCGAATTGCATGTCGAATGTTTACCGGCCGCATTGCCGGATCATATCGAAGTCGATGCTTCGCCGCTCGCGATTGGACAGGGCATTCACCTCAAAGAGATCGCCAAGAAAGAAGGCGTGCGCTACCTCGACGATCCGGAACAAATGGTCGTGAGCGTAGCTGTGCCGATGTCCGATGCCAAACTCGAAGCCCTGCTGACCAGTCAAGCCATCGGGCCTGAAGGAGCGAAAGAGCCGGAAGTCGTGGCGAAGGGCAAGGCGGTGGTTGAAGGTGTGGAGGGTGCCGCAGCAGCGCCAGGTGCGGCTGCACCGGCAGCCGGCGCCGAAACGAAAGCCGGAGAAAAGAAGGAAGGCGCTGCCGCCGCTGCTGCTCCGAAGGCTGAGAAGAAAGAAGCCGAGAAGAAGAAGTAACGTTGCGCCTCATCGTTGGACTGGGCAATCCAGGCGCTTCCTATGCCCAAACCCGTCACAACGTCGGGATGTGGGTCGTCGAGCGTGCCGCGGCTCGATGGTCGATTCGCCTTACCAGGCGCGGCGTTGTTCAACGAGGGTCCGGACGGCTCGGATCTCAACTGATCGAACTCGCCGGGACTCTCGACTTCATGAATGTGACGGGCCCGCCACTTAAAGGTCTTCTGCGCCAATTGCAACTCACCGTCGACGATCTGATTCTCGTCCATGACGATTTGGATTTGGAACCAGGCCGCCTCAGGATCAAACAGGCCGGGGGGCATGGAGGCCACAACGGCATCAAGTCTATCGCTGAGGCATTGGGGACCCCTCAGTTTGTGCGATTGAAGATAGGCATCGGCCGCCCGGCGCCTCGGCAAGATTCCGCGGATTACGTGCTGGAAACGGTCACGAAGGACGAAATGGACATCATCGACCCTTGTCTTGAGCGAGCGGTCGATGCGCTCGAGTGCCTGGTTCACCGCGGAACCGAAGTAGCCATGAACCAGTTTAATGTACGAGAGAAGTCTGAAGAGGGAGAGGAGCAATCCGGCTGACCTCTAGCTCGCCGAACCGCACGATGAACTTTGCTCCTTCAACGCGCAGTGAAAGCCAGCCAGAGCACTCCTCTTAACGAATCGTTTTCCGCAAGAGGGAAAGAAAGGGGTAGGAGACGTGGGGTTATGTTGCGGCATGATCGGGCTGCCGAACGTCGGCAAGACGACGGTCTTTAATGCGCTGACCGGCGGGGGTGCGCTCGCAGCCAATTATCCCTTCGCCACCGTCGACCCCAACACCGGGATTGCGCTCGTCCCCGATCCGCGCCTACTCACGCTGACCGATATCTTCAAGTCGAAGAAGACCACCTATAGTACTCTCGAAGTGCGCGACATTGCCGGCTTGGTCGAGGGCGCCAGCAAGGGCGAGGGACTCGGCAATCAGTTCTTGGGCCACATCCGAGAAGTGGATGCCTTATTGCACGTCGTGCGCTGTTTTCAGGGGACCGATGTCGTGCATGTCAGCGGCAGCGTGCATCCCATCCGTGACATCGGCGTGATCGAGACGGAGTTGATGCTGTCCGATTTGGAGACACTCGATCGGCGCAAACAGAAAACTGAAAAGAAAGTTCGAGCCGGCGATAAGAAAGCGGCGTTCGAAGTGGAGTTCCTCACCAGGCTCATGGGTCTGCTCGACAAGGGCGAATGGCTGGGCAATTTGAGCTATTCCGCCGACGAGCGCCTCATCCTCAACGAATGCCAACTACTTGCCGCCAAGCCGGTGCTGTTCGTCGCGAATGTCTCTGAAGGCAAGAATGCCGATGACGTCATGGTCAAGACGGTGCGTGACTTCGCCGAAACACGCGGTGCCCGCGTTGTCACGATCTGCGGGCAGTTTGAAGCGGAGTTGTCTACGTTGCCGGACAGCGAGCGAGCGGACTTTCTGAACGAAATGGGGCTCACCGAATCCGGTCTTGTGCGCCTCACACGTGAAGCTTACACACTCCTCAACATCATCACCTTTTTCACTGCCGGAGAAATTGAGTCGCGCGCCTGGCCGATACCGCGCAACACCAAAGCACCACAAGCAGCCGGGAAGATTCATTCTGACATGGAGCGCGGATTTATCCGTGCCGAGGTCTATCATTACGATGATTTGCTGGCCTGCGGGTCGGAAGCGAAGGTGAAAGAAAAGGGTCTGTTTCGTCTCGAAGGCAAAGATTACATCATCAAAGAAGCGGATATTGTCTATTTCCGCTTCAATGTCTAATCACTTCCAAAACAGCTGGTTTGCCGAGGTTCTTCGCTCCCTCACCTTCCAAAGCGATCGCTTCTCCGACAAAGTCCGCTCAGAGCCGTAACGCGCAGAACCGCTGTTTTGAGAGGAGTGACATTTCTGAGTGCTGCTTGTAAGAAGCTGGCGGTATTATACGGCCCGGACTGTAAGGAATTGTTTGATGCGCCGCAGATCATCGACGAAGCGACGGTACTCCTCGTCTCGTTGCACGGCTTCAGGGTGCCGGAGAATCGCCGAGGGATGAACGGTCACAAAGACATTCGGCGCCATGACTGTGTTCCAAGGTTTTCCCCTCAGCTCATTTAATCGAACGATCTTGCCAAAAACCGACTGAGCCGCCGTGACGCCGAGACAGACAATAACGCGCGGCGTCAACACCTTCACTTCCGCTTCGAGCCAGGGCCGGCACGCGGCAATTTCGGCGGCTGAAGGCTTTTTGTGCTTGCGGCGCTTGCCTTGTGGTTCCCATTTAAAGTGCTTCACGGCATTGGTGACATAGACGTCTTGTCGCGTGATTCCGGCTTCGGCCAAAGCCTTGTCCAATAGTTTTCCCGCCGGACCGACGAAGGGCTGACCGGCTCGGTCTTCTTGATCGCCCGGTTGTTCACCGATCAAGATGATTTCGGCATGACCTGCCCCTTCTCCGAAGACGGTTTGTGTGGCCTGCTTGTAGAGGTCGCAGCCGGTGCAGGAGGAGGCGGCTTTTTGCAGGGCCGGGACGGTCAGTTTTGTGGGAATGAATATGGCGGCGGATCGGGGAGAGGGTCGCATGTATCACCATACCATGCTTCAATCTGCCGTCCAGGTTCTGGATATGATGTGGATTCGAGTAATTCAAGGTCGGATACGGTGAGTGTCACAACACCGAACTCTTCTTCCACCAGACCGCCCACGATGTAGGATCGGTCGGGCGAGAGGAACTGATGGCAGCGCCGATAGACATCTGGAAAGAGGGTGGCGTCGTAGAGGGCGGTAACATCTTCGAGCGTGATAAATTCCATCGTCAGGCCGTCCTTGGTTTCTACCGGCTTTTCGGTGATGAGCCATCCCACCATCGTTATGCGTTGCCCGATAAAACGATCTATCTGCGAGGCCGGCACAGGCCGCAGCCGCTCAATCTGTGTTCGATACAGCGTCAGGGGATGGCGGCTGGCCAGAAAGCCGAAGGACTCGATCTCATGAGCCAGTTTCTGTTGAGGGGCATAATCATCGGGCACAGGCAGGGGATCTGAGCAGACCTCTCTTCTTACACACAGCCGCCAGAGCAAAGCCGGTCTTGTCAATTCGCCGGCAATGGAGTCACAACAGCCGGCGCGAATCAACGCCCGAGCATGCGCCGGCTCGGGATTCACGCGCTGCAGAAAGTCCTGAAACGATCGGTACGGGCCCTTCTTCGTCCGTTCCTCGACGATCTTCGCGCCGAGTTCTTTCGGGATCGTCTTTACCTGCATCAATCCCATCCGCACTCGGTCTCCTTCGCCGCGATAGGCCCAATCGCTGGCGTTGACGTCCGGCAGCAGAATCGCGAGCCCCATCCGGCGGGCTTCAGAGAGATAGGCGAACGTCGAGTAAAAGCCGCCTTGGTTACTGATGACGGCGGCCAGAAATTCTGCGGGGTGATGAGCACGAAGATAGGCGGACTTGAACGACACCTGGGCATAACTGGCCGAATGAGGCTTGCAGAAACTGTAGCCCGCGAAGCTCATGATCATCGTCCAAATCTTCGCGATCGTCTCCGGTGCGGCGCCGTTCCTCGCCGCACCTCCGCAAAACTGGTGGTAATAATCCCGCAGCTGCCGTTCCTTGTGTTTTTTGCTGATGACCTTGCGTAATTGGTCCGCGTCTTCCACGGAAAAGTCGGCGAGTGCCATCGCGACTTTCGTGACGTCTTCCTGATAAACCATGATGCCGAAGGTCTCCGCGAGAATGGGCTTCATCAACGGGTGCAACGGTTCATAGGATTCGCCGTGCGCGCGCCTGATGAAGTCCTGCACGAAGGTAATCGCCGCAGGCCGGACGAGCGAGGAGACGATCACCAGATACTCGAAGACATCAGCGATCGCACGACGATTGTCGGGCATGCCCCTCCAGAGTTTTCTAAGCAAGAGCCTCGTCGCCGGCGATTCGACGTAGAAACAGCCGATCGTGTCGCCGCGCCGTATCACATCCTGTGTGGCTCGATCGTTCAGCGGATCCCAGCTGGCATAGTCGATCTCGCGACCGGTGTAGCGGGCGATAGCGGCGATCGCATCACGGATGACGGCAAGTGATCGGTTCCCCAACAGATCGATCTTGACCAGGCCCGCCTCTTCCGTCTGATCCTTTTCCCATTGAATGACCGGCAGACCCTTCGCGGTGAACTCAACCGGCACATAGCGTCGAATCTCGTCCGGCACGATCACCACGCCGCCGCAATGCGTGGAAAGGTGGCGAAAATGATTCTGCGCGCGAAGCGCTTGCGCGAGAATCTCGGGCCAGGGAGCCTTTAGCCGGAGCACCTGCGATATCCGCTTCAGCCATTGTTCGTTTGTTGGAGCTTCGTCAAACGTCATTATAGATTTCTGTCGCATGACTCGTGAGGAGATCGTGGCAATCTCCTCGGCAGGCATCCCATAGACCTTCGCGGTTTCGCGGATGGCTGCGCGGAATCCGAGGCTATTCTGGTTCGCCACCATTGCGGCTTGGCGTTCACCATATTGTGTGAAGACCCAGTCGAGAATCCGATCGCGCTCATCCCAGGGAAAATCGATATCGATATCGGGCGGATCTTTCCGTCCAGGGTTCAAAAACCGCTCGAAGAACAAATGGTGCTTGAGCGGGTCGACGTGCGTGATCTTCAGGCAATAGGACACGATGGAGGCTGCCACGGATCCGCGGCCGCAGGTACGGGGCGCCTCCTTCACGATTTCTTCCACTACGAGAAAATAATGCGCGAAGCGCTTCTCCCGGATGATGGTCAGTTCCTGCTCAATCCGTTCACGGGTCTCCGACGATAGCGCACCGTATCGCTCGCACGCACCCGCATACGTTTTTTCTTGAAGCACGGCAAACGCTGCTTCATCCGTGAGCCGGCGAAAAGTCGGGAAAATCGTCTCGCTGAAACGCCAGTCGCTATGGCAGGTCTCGGCGATGCGGACGGTATTTTCCAGCGCCGCCGGCACATGTGGGAACTGCGCCGCCATGCGGGTGGGCGGTATCAGCCATTGCGTGGACGCACAGCAGGCCTGTGCCGGCAGCCGCGAGAGTGTCGTATTGAGGGCAATGGCGCGTAGCAGCCGATGGGTATCAAAGCCCTCCGGTTTCGCAAAATACACTCGGTTGGTGGCAACAGGCGGTAAGCCGGTGCGGCGACTGAACAACAGAATGTGGTGCATGGCAGGGCCCGGCGTCAGCTCGGCATAGAGATCCTGTTGAGATTCTTTCGCCCAAACAGCGAGGGCCACTTCATCGTCGGTGATGAGGATCAGTCCGTTGCGATAGTGTGAAATCGATGCGACAAAATTAAACGTCGGATCGCAATGGCGTTCTGACAGCAGACGACAGAGGTTGGCATAGCCCTCGGGTGTTTTGGCCAACAGCACCGCGCGATGGTCATCGGTTGTCAGTTCGGCGCCCAGAATCGGACGTAGGCTGTGCCGCTTCGCCTGCTCGATAAATCTGATCGCGCCGTACAATCCGTTCGTATCGGTCAACGCCAATGCCGTCAAACCTTGTCGTTGTGCGGAGACACATAGTTCTTCAAGCGACGACACGCCGCGCATCGGCGAATAATCCGAATGGACATGCAGATGCACGAATGGTGCAGTCGTCATCGCAAGGTCTTTCCCCATGAGACGGCCCGTTCGCCGAACTTCATGCGAATGCGATCGAGTGCCAGGGAGAGCCGATGGTGCGCCGGCTGTGCAAGAGATTCCGATTCCTCGAAGAGCGACAGCTGTTCGGCCGGCGGCCCCAGGCGATCGACCCGAAGAGTCGTGCGCTGCAACCGGACGCGCCGCCGGAAGCAACGAGTAAACAGGCCGGTGAGCACCGGTTGAAGATCGGCCTCCCAACAGGTGCCGCGATGGAGCAGCTGCTGCGCGGCCTGTTCGTGATGGTCGCTGTACCGGATGGTGAGCATGATGCGTCGACAGACCCGCCGTTGTTGCCGGAGCGTCGCGCAAAGGAACTCCAGCAATCCGTATAGGCGCCCCAGTAAGAGCTGATCATCCACTTCATCGGGATCGAGACCGATCGCCTCCTCGATCGCCGGTTGTTCGATCGGCGGGCGGACCGGTGAGGGATCGATACCCAATGCCCAGTTATGCAGGAAGCCGGCAGTCGCGCCGAACGCCGATGTCAGGTGAGTCATCGAGACGGCGGCAATCGATCCCAACGTTCGCAGATTCAAGTCGTCCAACCGACGAAGGACCTGCGAGGCCCGAGTGCGATCGAGGCCGGGGAGCAACGTGGTCGGTAACGGAGCGAGAAACGGCTGCTCTGAACCGGGGTGAATTGAGAACACTTGGGGCGGCCGTTCGAGTGTCGTTGCGGCCAGTTGCGAGACCAGCTTGTTTCCTGCCAGCCCCATCACACTGTTCCATCCCTGCCGGTGCATCAACTCTCGACTGAGGCGGGCGGCTATATCAATGGGCGGACCGAAGAGTCGGGTGGTACCGGTGAGATCCAGAAACAGCGAGCCCGGCCGGATCGATTCCCAGGCCGGTGCCAGGGGCAGGACGGTGCGTTGCAGTTCGCGATGTGCTGTCCAGAGGCGCAACGAGTCGGGCGGCACGAGGCGCAATCCCGGGCATATTCGACGCGCCAATTCAACCGAGGCGCCCGGCTCGATTCCTTCATGGAACGCTTCATGAGACACTTCCTGCACCAGCGCGCGTGGCGTATGTACCGACGCCATGGCGACCGGTCTATTCCGCAGCGAGGCATTGCCTGCTCGGGCAAGCGTGATCCCGAACGAAGGAATCTTCACACACACAATATGCCGTTCCATGCTTCATTCTCGTTGTAACCAATGGTTACAGATGAAACGGCGTAGTGTCAATGTAGGGGAAGTCTCTATTTAGAACACTACCCAACTCTTTGGGAAATTGACAGTTTCGGCTTGCCTGTGCTACCGTCCACCTTCCGTTTGCGCCATATAGGCGCCCTACACCTCGCTCCCAGCTGGTCTGGGGGCCTTTGTCCAGGAGGATCGCTGCATGGAGCTCTACGAGTCTCTGTTCATTATTCGTCCGTCCGTCTCCGATGAGGAGACCAATGCACTTATCGAGAAGATGAAGGCCGTCGCCGATAAGACCGGCGCGCAGTTCATCAAGTCGGAAAATTGGGGCCGCAAGAAGCTCGCCTACGAAGTCCGGCGGGAGCGGAAGGGCACCTACGTGTATTTTTATTTCAAAGCGCCGAACAATACGGTCGGCGAATTGGAACATGCCTACCGGTTGGAGGACAACATCATTAAGTTCCTCACGGTGCACCTCGAAAAGGAACTGGTGCCGCGTCGGGCAATTGAGGCGCCTTCTGAGGAGTTCTCCGGTGGCCGGATTTAACAAAGTCATTCTCATCGGGAATCTGACGCGCAACCCGGAATTGCGATACACACCGAACGGAACGCCCGTCGCCTCCTTGGGGCTGGCGGTCAGCCGCCGCTACAAGCAGGGCGACGAGTTGAAGGAAGAAGTGTGTTTCGTTGATATCGTCGTATTCGGGAAACAGGCGGAACATTGTGGGCAGTACCTCAGCAAGGGGAATGGCATCATCGTAGACGGTCGCTTGCAGCAGCGGCGCTGGGAAACGGAAGACGGCCAGAAGCGCAGCAAGCACGAAGTCGTCGCGCAGACGGTGACATTTTTACCAAAACGAGGCGACGCCGGAGGCGGTCAGGGCGGTGGTGGCAGTGAAGCCCCGGCGCTCGATCCTAGTTACGAGTATGAAGAACCGCAATAACTGACAAGGGAGACGGTTATGGAACGTGAACGTGGCGGCAGCGGCGGTGGACGAGGCGACAGTGGAGGCAGTGGCGGTGGAGGGCGGTTTTTTCAGCGCCGTCGGCCCTGTCGGTTCTGCATTGAAAAAGGCACCATCGATTTCAAGGACGTCGGTCTCTTGCGGAATTTTTTGACCGAGCGCGGGCGTATCGTCCCTCGCCGCATTTCCGGTAATTGCCTAGGCCATCAGCGTGAGTTGACGACCGCTGTCAAGCGGGCTCGGCACATTGCGCTGATCAGTTTTGCCGAAGAGCGGTAAGAGACGGCCTGAGAATGGAGATCCAGGTAGGTGCCACGATGGGACTGCTCACACCGCTGGTCGCGGACATTACGGCAGAGGGACTGTCATTGGTCGGCGAGGCGACGGCCGAGGAACTCGGATTGACGGAAGCCGATGCAACGCTGCGCGGTCCGCTCTCCGTGAGTCTGGACCTGATGCAAGCGGACGAGATGATTGCGGTGACCGGTGTGTTGGAAGGCACCGTCGTCCGGCAATGCGTCCGTTGCTTGAAGGAATATGACGATGCGTTGGCGTTTTCGGTGCACGCCGCTTTCGCCCGCGAGGGCAAGGAGGCGAAAGTCGGGGTGCGCCAGCCGAAGGTCGTCGAGCCACGAAAAGGACATCCGGCGTCGGCCAAGGCCGAAGCAGAGGTCGAGAAAGAGGACGAGGGGGACGATCGCTATTTCTATCAAGGGGATCATGTGGAGTTAGCTCCGATGTTGCGCGAACACGTCATTCTGTCGGCGCCGATGCGGCCGCTCTGCCGTGAAGAATGTGCCGGCCTGTGCGCACGCTGCGGGAAAGATTTGAACGAAGGGCCCTGTCAGTGCCCTGCTGAAGCGCCGGCAACGGCGATCCGGGTGATCCGGAGCACGAAACACTAAATCGGCCGGTCGGACGAGCCACGGGCTCGCCGGTAACCGCTGTTTGGAGGAAGAACTATGCCCAATCCGAAACATAAACATTCGCGAGCCAGACGCGATAAGCGCCGGACGCAAAAGTTGCGGGTGACACCGCCAGGCATGTCGGTCTGTCCCCAATGCCATGAACTGAAGCTGCCCCATTACACCTGCCTGAATTGCGGCACCTATAAAGGCAAGGCCGTCATTCAGGTCGAGGAAGTGTAGGTTCTTTTGCGTATGCCGGTGGCCCGCCTCCTATGGTCGGGCTATCGGGCTGAGCTGAGCCGCTTCACAATCTGTTGCGTCGCTGCCCATACTGCTCTAAACTTCCCCCGTATTTGAGCCCTTTGCAACGGCTCTTTTGTCAGTCTCCTCACGGAGTATCGGCTTTTCATGACCACACCATCTCGTACGAAGATTGCGCTTGATGCCATGGGCGGGGACCATGGCCCCGCTCCCTGCATTGAGGGCGCCCTGCAAGCCGCGCAAGAATTGAACGTCGACATCATTCTTGTCGGGGACGAGAAGGTTCTCTCAAATGAATGTTATCGTCTCGGCTGCACCGACGGCCGCCTGTCCATCAAGCATGCGCCGCAAGTCGTGGAGATGCACGAGTCGCCGGCTGCAGTAGCGCGCAAGAAACGCGATTCGTCCATTTGGATCGCCACGGAGTTAGTGAAGAGCGGTGATGCCCAGGCGGTGGTGAGTGCGGGAAACACCGGCGCCAGCATGGTCGCTTCGTTCTTTGTCCTCGGCTTGATTAAAGGCGTTGAGCGCCCAGCTATTGCCACCAGCCTGCCGACGCTCACTGGACAAGCGATTATGCTGGATGTCGGCGCCAATGTGGATTGTACGGCTCAACACCTCGCGCAATTTGCGATCATGGGCAATGAGTATGGACAGCATCTGTTCAAGAAGCCGAACCCTCGCGTCGGGCTCTTGAGCATCGGCGAAGAAGACAGCAAGGGCAACGAAGTGACCAAGGAAGCCTTCAAACTGTTGAAGAACAGTCCATTGAATTTCATCGGGAACGTCGAGGGCAGGGACGTGTACAGCGGCAATGCGGATGTGGTCGTCTGCGACGGGTTTATCGGGAACGTGGCGCTGAAAATTTCCGAGGGCGTGGCTGACACCATCAAGAAATTGCTGATCAAGGAAATCTCCGGCTCATTCTTCGGCCGTCTGGCCTATCCGTTGATCGCCTCTCCGCTGCTGAATCTAAAGCGGAGGATCGACTATGCCGAGTTCGGCGGCGCGCCGCTGCTCGGGGTGAATGGCATCACGATGATATGCCATGGCCGCTCCTCTGCGAAGGCGATCAAGAATGCAATCCGCCGCGCAAAAGGCCTGGCGGAAAGCCGCGTCGATGAACTGATTCAACGCGACATCGTAGAAAGCCTCTCGCAAAACCAGCCTGCCGAGGAGCCTTCAGCATGAGGGCGCGCATTACAGGAACCGGGTCCTATGCGCCGGGGAAGATCCTCTCGAATGCAGAGCTGGAAAAAATGGTTGCCACATCGGACGAGTGGGTCACTGAACGGACAGGCATCAAGGCGCGTCGCGTGGCCGGCGCCGGCGAAGCCTGCTCCGATTTGGGCTTGAAGGCTGCCCAGCGGGCGCTCGAGAGCGCGAAAATCGGAGCAGCCGACCTCGATATGATCCTCCTCGCCACTTGCACCGGCGACTATCCGCTTCCAGCCACAGCGTGCTTGATTCAGCATCAATTGGGTGCGACGCGCGCCGCCGCCTGCGATATCTCCGCTGCCTGTTGTGGGTTCGTGTATGCACTCTCGGTCGCCGATGCCTACGTCAGAACAGGCATGCGCCATGTGTTGGTGATCGGGTCGGAAGTGATGTCGGCGATTACGGATTGGACCGATCGGAATACCTGCGTATTGTTCGGTGATGGGGCCGGTGCGGCTGTCGTCAGTGCCAGCGAGGGAGATTGCGGTATTCTTTCCACGCATTTGCGTTCTGACGGCGCGCTCTGGGAATTGATCGCCGTGCCAGGCGGTGGGTCCCGTATGCCGCCGTCCGAAAAGGTCATCGCTGAGAAACTCAATTGCATCAAGATGAAGGGCAACGAAACCTTCAAAGTAGCGGTGCGCACTTTGGAAGACGTGGCGCGCGAAACCCTTGCCGCCAACCACATGACCGTTGCCGATCTGGATCTCTATGTGCCCCACCAGGCCAACATGCGCATCCTCAAGGCCGTGGCAGATCGGTTGGGTCTACCGCTTGAAAAGGTGATGCTGAACCTCGACCGGTACGGCAACACCTCCGCTGCCTCCATTCCCATCGCACTCGACGAAGCGGTGCAACAGGGCCGCATCAAGAATGGGTCGCTGGTGATGCTCGGCGCCTTCGGTGCAGGATTGACGTGGGCGTCGGCGCTGATCAAGTGGTAATCAAGCAAGCGGGCAGCTATCAGTGTTGAGGTCGAAGGCCGCACGAATGGCTGAGGGTGACAGCCGAAGGCTTCAGGGAACTTTTCCCGTTGACTTTCCAGAGCGTTTCGAAGATATCTAGCCCCTTATGAATCCAGGAATCGGCCTCGTATTTCCCGGCCAGGGCTCACAGTCGGTAGGGATGGGGAAGGCGCTGTGCGAAGCTCATCCGCATCTCAAGCAGGTCTACGACGAAGCGTCGACGATGCTTGGGTACGATGTCGCGGCACTCTGCTTTGAAGGGCCTGCAGAAACACTGAATTTGACGGAACATACGCAGCCCGCTTTGCTGGTGAGCAGCATCGCCGCGCTTCGTGCCTTACAGCCGGCCGGGATCAAACCCGTGGCGGTGGCAGGGCATAGCCTGGGAGAGTATTCGGCGCTGGTGGCAGCAGGCGGCCTGAGCTATCGGGATGCCGTCGGCATCGTGCAGAAGCGCGGACGGTACATGTCTGAGGCAGTGCCGGCTGGTACCGGGTTGGTGGCGGCCTTATTGGGACTTGCCGCGGATGCGGTGAAAGAAGTCTGCCGAGAGGCGGCTTCCGCCGGCGTGGTGCAGGCCGCGAACTTCAATTCGCCCGGTCAGGTTGTGATTGCCGGTGAGAAGGCGGCGGTGGAGCGGGCCATCGAAATTGCCAAGACGAAGGGATGTAAGAAAGCGGTGCCGTTGCCGGTGAGTGTCCCGGTTCACACGCCGCTCATGCGGAAAGCCGCTGATCGGTTGGCAAAGGATCTTGCAGCGATCAGCTGGTCGGATTTGCTCATGCCGTTGATCAACAACGCCGAGGCGAAACAGATTGTGAATGCGGCCGACATCCAGCCCTCGTTGGTTCGTCAGTTGCCGTCCTCCGTGCTATGGGAAGATTCGGTGAAAGCCATGGCGGCTATGGGCGTGAAGACGTTCGTCGAAGTCGGCCCTGGGGCGGTATTGACCGGCCTGATCCGAAGAATCCTGCCGGATGCAGTGACCATGAATGTGAATGATCCGAAGTCTCTGGATGCGACGCGCGCCGCCTTGGGCGGGTAGCACGTAAGGAGTAGAGAATGTCATTGCAGGGCAGAGTGGCGATCGTCACAGGAGCTGCACAGGGGATCGGGCGTGCCATTGCGGAAACCTTGGCAGAGGCCGGCGCGGACATCGTGGTGGCCGACCTCGACCCCGCACGCTCAAAAGATACGGTGACCGCGGTCGAAAAGGCGGGGAGAAAGGCGCTCAACGTCAAAGTAAATGTGGCGGATGCCAACGATACGAAAGCGATGGCGGAGCAAGTCATCAAGGAATGGGGCAAGATCGATATTCTGGTGAACAATGCCGGCATTACACGCGACGGCTTGCTGTTGAGAATGAAGGAAGAAGATTGGAATCTGGTGCTTCAAGTGAATTTGAACGGGACATTCAACTGCACCAAGGCGGTCTTGCAGCCGATGACGAAACAGCGCTATGGTCGCATCGTCAACATCGCCTCGATCGTCGGGGTAATGGGCAACGTGGGACAGGCGAACTACGCGGCATCCAAGGCCGCAGTGATTGGATTCAGCAAGACAGTCGCCCGGGAATATGCAAGCCGGAATGTCACCGTCAATGCAGTTGCGCCCGGGTTCATCGACACGGCCATGACGCAGGGGTTGTCGGCAGAAGTCAAAGAGGCGCTTCAAAAACAGATTCCACTGGCACGGCTGGGAACGCCGGCAGATATCGCGAATGCCGTGCGCTTTCTTGTCTCCGAAGAAGCGGCGTATATTACGGGACATGTGTTGCATGTGAATGGCTGCATGCTAATGTCGTAGCAATTGTTTTTTGAAGAAAGTCGCCGGCCGCGAATACAAGTGACAGAGGAACCAATAAGATCTGGAAGGAGGATCTCACGTCTATGGCTACAGTAGATGAACGGGTGAAGAAGATTATCGCGGAGCAACTCGGAGTCGAGGAGGACGAGGTAACGTCGGAAGCGAGCTTCGTTGAAGACCTCGGGGCCGATTCACTCGATACCGTCGAGCTTGTGATGGCGCTCGAAGAGGAGTTTGGCATCGAAATTCCCGACGAGGATGCCGAAAAGATCCTGACGGTCGGCAAAGCGTTGGACTACATCAAGGAAAAGGCTTAAGGGCCGAGCGTGGTGATGAGTGATCGTGCGACCAGACGGATCGTCGTCACCGGCCTCGGGCTGATTACCCCTCTCGGGACCGGCGTCGAGAAAACGTGGAAGGCCATCTGTGCCGGCGAGTCCGGCATCGGCCGGATCACGAAGTTCGATCCTGCCGGCTATGACGCCCAGATCGCCGGCGAAGTCAAAGATTTCGATCCTGCCCAATTCATCGAGAAAAAAGAAATCAAGAAAATGGATACGTTCATCCACTACGCCGTCGGTGCAGCCCAGCTGGCGGTCGATGACGCGGGATTGAAAGTCTCCCCGGAAGAGGCCACTAAAGTCGGCGTCTATATCGGATCGGGCATCGGCGGACTGGGTTCGATCGAGCATTACCACAGCGTCCTCAAGGAAAAAGGCCCGGGTCGCGTTTCTCCCTTCTTCATTCCGATGACCATTATCAATCTTGCCTCAGGGCAAGTAGCCATTCGATTGGGCGCCAAAGGTCCGAACTCGAGCGCGGTGACGGCTTGTGCCACGGGCAACCACTGTATCGGGGATGCGTTCCGTCTCATTCAGCGCGGCGATGCCGATGTCATGGTGGCAGGTGGCGCCGAGGCGGCGATCACGCCGCTTGGAGTCGCGGGATTTGCCGCCTCGAAGGCCCTCTCGTTCCGGAACGACGAACCGACCAAAGCCAGCCGTCCGTTCGACAAAGACCGCGATGGGTTCGTACTCGGTGAAGGTGCGGGTGTCATCGTCTTGGAAGAACTGGAGCATGCCCGACGCCGCGGGGTCCACATCTATGCAGAAGTGATCGGATACGGGATGAACAGCGACGCCTATCACATTACCGCTCCTTCCGAAGAAGGCGAAGGTGCGGTGCGCTGCATGGAGTTGGCGCTCAAAGACGCCGGGATCGGCAAAGACCAGGTCGGCTACATCAATGCACACGGAACATCGACGATGGCGGATGTCATCGAAACCAAGGCCATCAAACAGGTATTCGGCGAGCGGGCCTCTCGTATTCCGGTCAGCTCGACAAAGTCGATGACGGGCCACTTGCTTGGCGCCGCGGGTGGAATCGAAGCAGTGTTCAGCATCCTGGCGATTCATCGCGGCATCCTTCCGCCGACGATTAATTTGGATAACCCGGATCCCGAATGCGATCTCGACTATGTGCCGCACAAAGCCAGGCCGGCGTCGGTCAACGTCGTGCTTTCGAATTCCTTTGGTTTCGGTGGGGTCAACGCCTGCCTTCTCTTCAAGAAGCCGGACGCCTGATCGGGTCGCACCAGACTGCCTGCCTCTATGACATCGGCCTCGTCGCTCGATTCGCTTCAAACTGCCCTCGCGTATCGGTTCAAGAATAATCTTTTGCTCGAAGAGGCGCTCACGCACAAGTCGTTCGTCAATGAGCAGAAGACTGCCGCCAGACTGCATAACGAACGGCTCGAGTTTCTGGGGGATGCCGTGCTGTCCCTCATCGTCAGTGAGCGGCTGGCTTCCTTACTGCCGCAGTCGCCTGAGGGCGCGCTCTCGAAACTCAAGGCCAGGCTCGTGAGCGAAGCGGTCTTGGCGGAAGTGGCAAGGCGGCTCACGTTGGGGTTTTGTCTGCGACTCGGGCGCGGGGAAGAATTGTCCAAAGGGCGTGAAAAAGACTCACTCTTGGCCGATGCGCTGGAAGCGGTTATTGCCGCCGTCCATCTCGACGGAGGGTTGGACGCGGCCCGACACGTGGTCGCCAACCTGTTCGCCCAGGAATTTTCACATGTGGTGACGCAACAACATCGGCCCGGCGCGGACGATTACAAGACGCAAGTCCAGGAGTGGTGCCAACAGCGGTTCGACAGCCTGCCATCCTACGCGGTCGTTCGAGAGTCGGGGCCGGATCACGACAAGCTCTTCGAAGTCGAGGTGACCGTCAATGGCGAAGTGGTCGGCAGAGGAACCGGGCGAAGCAAAAAGGAGGCGGAGCAATCGGCGGCGAAGCAGGCCTTGCAGCGCGCCCGGGCTTGATGGCCGCCTAGTCGTGGTATGATGACCCGACGTGATGAATCGATTTGTTATAGGAGGAGAGAATGATGCAGAGACGGACGATCATCGGTATTGCAGTCTGTTTGATCTTGAGCGGAGCGTGGGTCTTCGGGGCAGCCGCCCTGTTCGCCGCGGGTAACGCTCCTGCCACGGCTCCCAAAGCCATCATTAAGACGAAGTTTGGCGACATGGAAATCGCCTTTTTCCCCGACAAGGCTCCCAAGCACGTCGAACACTTCATTAAATTGGCCAAGTCAGGCTTTTACAACGGAACGATCTTTCATCGCGTCATTCCGGGTTTCATGATTCAGGGCGGCGATCCCAATACCAAAGATCCCAACAAACCGGAGACCTATGGGATGGGCGGCCCGGGTGAGAAGCTGAAGGCGGAATTCAACGACACACCGCATCGCCGGGGAATTGTGTCCATGGCGCGGACCAACGACCCCAACAGCGCCGGCTCGCAGTTCTTCATCGTGGTGAAGGACTCGAATTTTCTCGATGGGCAATACACCGTTTTCGGCGAAGTCGTGAAGGGCATGGATGTGGCGGATAAGATCGTGAATCTTCCAAGAAACGCACGAGACCTCCCGACCGAGCGGGCTGAAATGACGGTCGTGGTCGAATAGGTCATGTCAGGCGTGCCGGCTCGAACAAGAGGCTCGGTCGGAACGAGTTGGCTCGTCGCGATAGTGGTGCTGGTTGCGACAAGTCTGCTCACGGGTTGCTGGGGAAAGAGTGACGTAAAGGTTATCCCACCGCCTCCGGACCCACGTCCGAAGGCCGTCATCAAGACGAAGTTTGGCGAAATGGAAATGAAATTTTATCCCGATCTCGCACCCAAACACGTCGACAATTTTATCAAGCTGGCGAAGTCCGGCTTTTACAATGGGACCATCTTTCATCGCGTGATTCCGGGCTTCATGATTCAGGGTGGTGATCCAAATACCAAAAACTCCCTCAGAAAAGAGACGTTCGGGCAGGGCGGTCCGAAGGATGATAAAGGCAATCCAGTTTTATTAAAGGCGGAGTTCAGTGATACGCCTCACAAGCGCGGAATCGTTTCAATGGCGCGGGCCAACGAGCCGGATACAGCCGGCTCGCAATTCTTCATTGTCGTGGAAGACTCCTTTTTCTTGGATCGAAAATACACCGTGTTCGGCGAAGTGACGAAGGGATTGGGCATTGCGGACAAGATCGTCAACCTGCCGCGGAACGACCACGATCTGCCTAATGACCGAATCGAAATGACCGTGACGATCGTGGAATGAAAAGAGCAGCGATGAATCGGCTACTTGATCGTATCGAGATATTTCTGGAGTTTCGCCCGTTCGGACGGCAGGAAGAGAATAAAACTTAACCCGAATACATTGCCTTTGACCCAGCGTACCGCCGCACGCTCGATGTTGACTGGCGTCGATTGTCCAGGAAGATGAAGCAGGACGAGAAATTCCAAACCTTCGGCGACATTGATGTCCGATTCCGCCCGGCATCCTCCGGTCGAAATGTTCGTGACGTGGGCTTCCCCTTCGATCTCCCCAGAGGAAAAGCCAACCTCGCAACGTAGGTCCACTCGACGAGATTTTCGAATCTTCTTTTCTTTCTCAGCGCTCATGCGTTCGATCCCTTGCTCGGCTAATGCTGATGGTGTTCGCATCCCGGGCCATGGGTGTGCGGTTCCGGCGTGGCAGGGGGCATAAACGATTGGCCGGGCAGGACGATATGGCCGGGCTCGTGCTGCTTCGTCAGGTGCGCAGCGATATCCGGATGATAGGCTTTGACGTATCCGACCAACCCGCTTAGGAACTTCTGCGACTGAAAGTCGGTTCCCGAGAACTCGGAGACGAATTTGATGGCGCGATCGAGCACCTCGGGAGCGGTGGAGGCATCGGCGATCTGCTGCGGGTGTTGTTTCTTAAAACTGTCATATTCTTTCTTGAGATGCTCGGCAAACACCGGCATCGGCACCGACGGCACGTGCAGAGGACTCAAGGTCCGTCGCAACGCTTGAATGGCGGCAACGACTTCCGCATCCTGCCCGTCCCGCCGGCCTTGGAAGTAACTGAACGTCACCACTTCGATCAAGTTGTAAAGGGCGACCGCCTTCTCGCCACCCAGTTCGCTGATCTCACGGTAGAACTCCCGCCGTATCGGCATAAACTGCTCGCTCAACCGTTTCTGCTGGTAATCGCTTCCCGTGCCGAGATAGAGGCAGTCCGACGGACAGGGAACCCGGACGATGCGATGCTCGCCGCAACATTGGCTGCAGATGAGTCCGCCTAAGGCAGGGCAAGGCCGCTTGCCCTTCCGTTGCTTGCAATAGATGCACTGGCTCATTTTTTAGGCACTCCTTCTGCCGCCGGTTTCGGCGGCGGGGGAATGAAACCGTAATCAGCCAACGTCCGTTTTTCCTGTTTGGATTTGCCGTCGCGGGGCGCTTCCAATCCGTTCATCTCCGCTGCGTGCGCGAATTCGTAGGGAACGAGAATCAAGTTGTTGATGCGATCGATGCCGAGATCCCCTGGCGAGGGCAGATACTCCGCGATGACTTGAAAGCGTTTATCCCAGGTCATCCGCCAAACCTTTCCCCTCGTGAAGTCGGAGACGTACATGTTGCCCCAGCGGTCGAAGTCGACACCACGCAGATTCGTAAAACGGCCGGAGAAGAAGCCGTTCGAAAACAACTCCGAAATCGCTCCGTCCGGCGTGATCTCAAAGATTTTCCCCTTCTCCCAACTAACCGCGATGAGCCGGCCCGATTTTGGGTGGACGGCCAAACCCGTCGGGCCGGCCAACTCCGGGTCGTCGACTAGGACGGACACCTTCAGCGAGGGTAGTTCGACCCGATAGATTCGATTGGCGTGTTGATCGGAACAATACAACAGGCTTGTCCCGTCGTAGGCGACGTCGGTCAAGCTCGTGCGGGCCTGAACCGTTTTCGCCGGTATGGCAATCGCCGCGATGGGTTTCCCATTGGTCATATCGAATGCTCGCAAGTGGTCCAAATCGGCCACGTAGAGGGTCTGATCGACGAGCGCCATTCCCTTCGGCGCGTGCAACGTGACGCCCGGCGTCCCCCCCTGTATGAATTTCAAATGGATGATCTTCCCGTTCGCGTCAAGTTTGGTGATGAAACCGTTATTGTCCGGGGATTCCGGGTCGCCGTTGACGCTGGAAATAAAGTATTCCTTCCCAGACTGGCTGCTGACAAAACTGTAGGGGGTTTGCAAATCCGTCACAGTGATCTGTGCGAAGGCCGAGGGCGACACGCACAGGCACAGTCCCGCCCAGCCGATAAGCACATGGGTGAGTCGGTGGATCATAAGATACTTGAGGAGAGGGCGGTTGTTCACGAGCGGTGTGGTACTGGTACGATCGCCATGACAATCATCGTAGCCGTGAGGTGAAGAAACTGTCAAGAAATGGCGGTGAAGGGCAAAGGATCTCTGGCGACTCACCGGGGACACGCACGTTGACTTGCGTAAAATTGCCCTGCTAAGGTGCCCACGATTTTAGGGTCGTCAGCGTGAAAACCGGAGGGAATCGTGGCAGCTCGACTGATTGACGGAAAAGCTTTGGCGCAGCAGGTGCGAGAACGGTTGGCCGTGGAATCCGCGGCGGTGTTGGCGAAGACCGGGATGAAGCCGGGGCTGGCGACGATCCTCGTCGGCGACGATCCTGCTTCTCATGTGTATGTGAAGAACAAACAGAAGGCCTGCGAACTTGCCGGGATCCACGTTGATGATCACAAATTACCGGCCAGCACGACTCAGGGCGAACTCCTGGCGCTGATCGAGAAGAAAAATGCCGATCCGAAGATCCACGGCATTCTCGTTCAGCTTCCCCTCCCGAAACACATCGACAGTCGGGTAGTGCTCGAAGCTGTCTCCCCCGACAAGGATGCCGACGGGTTTCACCCCTATAATTTCGGCCGGCTGGTCGAAGGCCATCCGGTGTTCGAAGCTTGTACGCCCAAGGGTGTCATCAAGATGATCGAATCGACCGGCGTGACCATCGAAGGCAAGCGTGCCGTGGTGCTGGGTCGCAGCAACATCGTGGGAAAGCCGCTAGCCTTGATGTTGTTGCAACGCAATGCCACGGTAACGATCTGTCATTCTAAGACAAAAGATTTGCCGGCCGTCTGTCGAGAAGCCGAATTGTTGCTGGTGGCGATCGGGAAGGCCAAGTTCGTGACCGCCGACATGGTGCGGGAAGGTGCGGTCGTGATCGACGTGGGAACCAACAAATTGCCGGATGGTAAACTCTGCGGCGACGTCGACTTTGAACCGGTCAGCCAGAGGGCCGGATGGATCAGCCCTGTACCTGGCGGCGTGGGACCCATGACGATTGCAATGTTGCTGGACAATACGGTGGAGTCTGCTAAGAGAATGGCGGGCATGGTGTAGGAGGATGGGCTCTCTTGCTCGCCGAACGCGCACGAAAAAACGGTGCTCGTCCAAGCGCGCAGTGAGATCCCCATTCCTCCTACACCAATAGGTGTGCGGTAGAAGGAGTAAAAGACAAGACATGAGTCGGGAACCGAGGAGACTGAAAGACGTACTCGATGAGGGACAGTTCGCTGTCACAATCGAATACAATCCTCCCAAGGGGACCAACATCAACGGCGTGTTGGACAACGCCAAACAGCTCTTAGGGCGCGTGCATGGCGTGAATGTGACCGACAATACCGCCGCGGTGGTGCGCGCCGGTTCCTTGCCGGTCTGCCGGTTGCTCTATGAATTGGGGCATGATCCGGTCATGCAGCTGACCTGCCGCGACCGGAATCGGATCGGGATGCAGTCCGATCTCATGGGCGCCCACATGCTCGGGATTCGCAATGTCCTTTGTCTGACCGGCGACTATCCAACGGTCGGCGATCACAAAGAGGCGAAGCCGGTCTACGATCTGGATTCCGTCCAAGTCATGCAGGTGGTGCAGGGGTTGAACAACGGGCGTGATATGGTGGGGAACAAGCTGGACGGTTCGACGGCCTTCACCATCGGCGCAGCCGTGACACCCGAAGCCGATTTGGTAGGACCGGTGTTGGCCAAGTTCGAAGTGAAGGTCAAAGCCGGCGCGCAATTTTTTCAGACGCAAGCCATCTACAATCCCGACCAGTTTCTTGCCTTCATGAAAGCCGTGCGTCCGTTCAAGGTGAAAGTGTTAGCCGGCATTTTGTTGTTGCGCAATGCCAAGATGGCCGAATTCATGAATGCCAACATCCCAGGCATGTCGGTGCCGAAGGACATGATTGAAGAGCTGCGAGCCGCCGGCGATAAATCGGAAGATGTCGGCGTCGAGATCGCCGTGCGCACCATCAAGGTCGTGCGTCCGCATTGCGACGGGGTCCATATCATGGCGATCAAGGGGATCCACCGGCTTGGAGAAATCATCACAAAGGCCCAACTCGGATGATGACGGTTCCAGACCTCCAACGGTACAAGCGCGAGAAGAAAAAGGTGATCGTCGTGACCGCCTATGACGCGCTGTTCACGAGCATTCTAGAGCAAGCGGGCATCGAGGCACTTCTGGTGGGCGATTCGCTGGGGGTGGTGGTGCAAGGGAAGCCGAATACGCTCTCCGTGACCATGGAAGACATGCTCTATCACACCAAGCTGGTGGCCGGCACAGCGCAGAAGTCGTTGGTCATCGGAGACATGCCCTTCATGTCCTATCAGGCCAGCACAGAAGACGCACTGCGGAATGCAGGACGGTTTCTCCAAGCGGGGGCCCATGCGGTTAAGCTCGAGGGAGGTGCGGCCATGGTCGATCGTGTCGCAGCCATGACGCAGGTCGGTATTCCCGTCATCGGCCATCTGGGCATGACGCCCCAGTCCGTGCACCAATACGGAGGTTATAAAGTGCAGGGCAAGGGGAAGGATCAGGCGAAGGTGCTGTTGTCGGATGCAAAAGCGCTTGAAGAGGCCGGTGCGACCGCGATCGTGCTCGAAGCGATTCCCGCTGCGCTTGCCAAAACCATTACGGAACAGCTGACCATTCCCACCATCGGCATCGGCGCCGGCCCTCACTGCGACGGGCAGGTATTGGTCCTCTACGACTTGCTCGGCATGTTCGACGATTTCGTTCCGAAGTTCGTCAAACCCTATGCCCATCTGAAGGCCGACGCGCTGCAGGCGCTTCGGCGGTATAAGGAAGAAGTGGAGCAAGGGAAGTTTCCTTCGGATTCCGAGTCCTATCACTGAACCGTCTGTCAGTCTCTTCTCCGTTCTCCTGGCCCAGCCTGTATGGGCCTCTCTCACCATGTCATGCGAATCAACGGAGCTGGTCCATGCCTGTGCTGTCGCAGGTTGTCGATGAGGCTCAGCACGTCAACACCCATGTAGTGTTCCGGGACTTTTTCCAATCGCACGAGACCTCTGAACAATAGATTCTCCGTCGCTTGGCGATGGCCGACAAAGCGTTTGAGATTAGCCGCTGTTAGTTGAATCAGAGCCCGAAAAAAATTCCCCTGCTCAGTCTTGTGTCCCGCTGCATGCCACAGCCCCTCGAGCACTTCATGGCATTCCCACCAGTAGGCGTAATTGTAAAGATCGATTCCATATAGGTACTCGTCTGCTCGTCGCCATTGCTCGGGAGAGGGGAGGACCGACTTCGCTTGTGCCTGCCCATAGGAATGTCCTCGCGGGTCGCGACGAGGATGCGGTGACTGGCCAGGGATGAATCGATAGGATGGAAATTGGCGATGAGAGTAACGGGGCCAGGAAGGATCTGGAGGCTGCGGTTCAATCACGTCGATCCGCGTACTCGACCTGGTGGACCGTGCGATCTTCGAGACGGACGGCCGTGAGCCGTCTCCCCCACACGCAACCACTGTCGATCGCCAGGATATTGGGTTCCATGTGAAGTCCCAGAGCCGCCCAATGGCCGGTGATAATCGTCGCATCGGCGTTGCGTCGATTGGCGATGCGAAACCAGGGGAGAAATCCCGCAGGGGCGTCATCGGGCGGCCCCGAAAAACTCGACATCTCGCCGGTTGGCGTGGTTGTTCTCAGCCGGGTAAGCACGCGTGCGATGCTGACTAGACGTTCGAATCCATTGAGGGACGGGCTCCACTGTGATGTCGAATCATGAAAGAGGTGTCGGAGAAAGGTGCGATAGTCGGAGCCAGACAACACCATTTCCACTTCCCGCGCCAATGCCACCGCCTCATCGATGGTCCATTGGGGGAGCAGGCCGGCGTGGACCATGAAGAATGCGCCGTTGCGCTGATGCAGAGGTTGGTGTCTCAGCCAGGTGAGGAGCTCAGACCGGTCGTCCGCGGCGAGGATATCCTGAATGGTGTCTTTAGGCCTGAGCGTCACAATGTCTTCGGCCGCAGCTAACAGGAAGAAGTCGTGATTGCCCAGGACGGGACGGACGGACTCACCGAGAGTTTTGATAAACCGCAGGGTGGCTAGAGATTCGGGGCCCCGGTTGACCAGATCGCCTACGAGCCAGAGCGAGTCGTGGTTCGGGTTGAAGGCAATGCGGTCGAGAAGCTGTTGAAGAGACTTGAAGCAGCCTTGAATATCGCCGATTGCGTAGGTGGCCATGAGTGGAGTGCGATGGCGCCGACAGCGAAAGGGCTCACATGTCTGTTTATGGATACCGAGCTTCAATCACACTGCGAAGCCCCCCGCGGGCTGCAAACGTGCCCGTGACTTTGGCCCAGACGGGTCGACAGGCCTTGGCGATATCCTGAAGAATTCGATTCACGGAGTTTTCGTAAAAAATGCCGACGTTCCGGTAGGCATGGATATACATCTTGAGAGATTTGAGCTCGAGACATTCCTTGTCCGGCATGTAGTGGACAGTAATGGTGCCGAAATCGGGCAAGCCTGTTTTGGGGCAAATGGCCGTATATTCAGGAATTTCAATCGTGATCTCATATCCTTTGTACTGATTCGGGAAGGTTTCGATATCAGGCAAGGCAGTCGTAATGCCGCTCTTCGCATGCCGTTCGTTGTACCCGAGCTTCGTTTTCTTTTCCCTACCTCTCATTTTCTCCGCTTCGCTGCCCCTACTAGGCTGGTGGGGATGCCGCTAACTGCGCGTCATTCTCACTCTCCCACCCCCGATCGCGCCGAGCGCGACCTCTGCCCGGGCGAGCACCGCCCTTAATTTAGAAGTTCGATCAATCTTGTGTGCCGCATTGCGCGAGCAAGAGAGGTGCCCCAGCAGCCCCGTTCACACCTGTTTCATCCAATCCGTTTGACCGATCTTCTCCAGTTCGATGAATAAGGTCACCCATGGGCACATCATCTCTGGATAGACCTCGCAGAACCCTCCTTTGCGCACGCCGCCGCAGGGTCCGTGGGCCATAAACTTGGGACACTCCGCCTTGAGCGAGTTGTCGGGAATAGGTGGCCGTTTGTGGACCCCCCCGACATGCTGGGCACCCTCGTCTTCGCCGGGAATGATGACGCGTAACACCATAAGTTTGCTAGTGTAGACAGATTTTTCGGCAAGGGCAATGTCCCTTTGCGTTCATGCTTCTCGGAGCGGGGCGAGAGATCGTCTGATTTCTCGGAAACTCCCGACCGGTTAGGGCGAATGGCCTATGCGTATCGGCGGAGCTAGGCCTTCTTTCGGACGGGGTGGGCCTTCTGAAAAGTTGCATTGAATATCAGGAAGTTATAAAATTTTTCTTGCACTCGGGAATGCCGCGAACGGCGAACATATAAATTGACAGTCTTTTTTGCGCTTTGCTAGGATGGCCGCCACGCAAGTGACGAACTAAGACAGGCAAGTCCATCCTAGTTTTTCTGCCGATTATCTTCGTTTTTGACCTTTGGATGTGAATCATCGGCGGCGGTCCACCGTCGCAGCGACATA
>CAMLHQ010000016.1 GCA_946479785.1 uncultured Nitrospira sp. | reverse complement strand
AACAACCCGCCGAATCTACCTCTGCGACATCGTCGGAAGGAAAATCGACGAAAGCTTAGAGAACTAGCCTTCCGCTCCGGTTTCGCTCTTGCTGAGATCGGCGATGAACTAGGAGCCGAACAAATCCATTTGCGCAGGCTGGGGCGGTTCGATGTTGAGCACTGGTGCGGCCGGCGCGGCGGCTTCGGCAGGGGCCGATTGGGAGTGGCGGTCGAGAAATTCTTTCAGCTTCTTGAAATCTTCCTTCAACGTATCGAGTAGGTTGCCTTGGTGTAATGCGGCGGCGGGGTGGAGGAGGGGGAAGATCACGAAGTCTTTCATGTAAAATGCCTGTGCCTTTACCTTCGTAATTCCCACCTTTCTTTCCAATAACGTCTGGGTTGCCCAATTGCCCAGCGTACAGACCAACTTGGGCCGGATCATCTGGATCTGTTGCATCAAAAACGGCTTACAGGTTTCAACTTCATCCGGTTCCGGATCGCGGTTGTTCGGTGGCCGGCACTTGATGACGTTGGCAATATAGATTTGATCGCGAGAAAGATTGGCTGACATCAGAAGATCGTTCAGGAGCTTGCCAGCTGCGCCGACGAAGGGCTCGCCTTTTTGGTCTTCATTAAACCCCGGCGCCTCGCCCACGAACATGATGTTCGCATGCGGATTGCCCACGCCAAAGACCACCTGGGTGCGCCCCAACTTTGCGAGCTTGCACTGCTGGCAGTTGTGAAGCGATTTTGCGAGTTCTTGGAGTGTCATGACCTTGGATAGGGCAGTGGATCGATGCGAGGCATCTTAGGAGGGCCCAAAAAAGTTGTCAACGCAGAAAATTAATGAGCAAGACTGACATGCGTCAAGCGAGTCTTTGGCCGATAATAATTTCGGCGCAGCGCTCGCCACTGACGATCGCGCTTTCCAAATTGGCCGGCCAGCCCGTGTCGGTCCAGGCTCCGGCCAGAAGCAAATTGGGAATCGGGCTCCGCTGAATCGGCCGGCGGACTTTTGTGCCTGGTGTAAGGGCCAACCAGGCGTGGGCTGTCTCCTGTTGTCTGAAGCCGGTGAGCTGATGGTCCGCTCGGAGGAGATTGAGCGAGCGAAGGAGTGTGGATACGTGTTGTTCAGAGTCTGTCACCGCTTGGTCCTGCGGCATCGTCAGTACGCCGACGAGACTGCGATCGGATTCAGAGGGCTTGCAGGCGATCCATGGGAACGGCCCTGTGCTCATCAGGATGTGACGAGGCGTCGTCATGGGTTCCGCCGTACGAACATGGATGACTGCGCAGGGTATGGTCGTGAGATCGACGATGTGCTGAAAGTAGGCATAGCGGGTGAGCCATCGTTCCGGCAGTAAGGGCGTGAGTTGATGCGCTGGCACGGCTGCCACGTACCAATTGGCTTGGAGATTGGCCCCATCCTTCAAGCGTACGCCGGTGATCCGATCTTCGTGATAGTCGAACCTCACCGCTTGCGCTCCTAAAGCCAGCGTGGCGTCCGCGCTGCCGAGTGCCTCGGTAATCGGCTGTATGAAGGTGCGATGCCAGGGCTGTCTCGGGACCCAGATACGACTGTTGGCGGCGTGCGAGAGAAAAAACGGTTTGAGTGCCATAACAAAGGCATCGGCAGATAAATGATGGATATCATTGCCTGTGAGCCAGCGGGCCAGGGGACTCCAAATTGTCTGCAGGGATGACGAACTGTGGGCCAGTGATTCGAGCCAATTCTGAGCGGTGCGCTGTTCGAGATCGGTGGCGAGTGGGAGCGAGCCTTCCCAGATTTGTTCCAGCCAGGAGAGGAGTTTCCAGCGTTCACCCCGCGGTAGTCCGGCAAACCGCCCGATGGTGAAGAGTTGCTGCAGCGGAGTTGGAAATCGGGCTTTCGGATAGCGAGCCAGGCGACCATCCGGCAGCAAAAATTCTAACTGGGCTTCGGCGAACGCCGGTTGGTTCGGTCGGGCGCCAAACGAACGCAACAGGATCCAGGTGGCCCGGTGGCAACCCAGGATCGAGACCGGCGGGTCGCTTTCGCGCCGGAGATGTTCACCGAGCACGGAAGATTGATTCAGCAGGGTGACACGAAGGCCGCGTCGTGCCAGCCGATAGGCGGCAGTGAGACCGGCTGGTCCCGCGCCGAGCACGATGACGGATTGACGGTCGGGTGGCGTCACAAGAATTGCGATCGAAACCAGACGCCGGCTGCAAGTGCCAGCCGATTGGACGTTGTCAGGCGAACGCGTGGACCGAAGACGGGATGGTCAGGGCGCTCGATACGTTCCAAAATACGCGAATAGACGGCCCGCATGATTTCGGCGACGCTCAGCGCCCGCCGGTCACTTTTGGGCAGACAGTTCAACGCGGCTTGCGCCTTGGCATAAAAGTCACGGGCTCTCTTGGCTTCGAAGCGGACGAGTTCGTGAAGTTGCGGGTTGTCCTTCCGTTGCAGGAGATCGGTCTCGCTGTACCCGAAATGCGCGAGATCTTCTTGAGGAAGGTAGATACGATCTTGCTCAGCGTCCGTGCCGAGGTCTCGAAGAATGTTCGTGAGCTGAAAGGCCATGCCGAGATCGACGGCATAGTCTTGGGCATGGGGCGACGTCGGACCGAAAACGTGCAGGCAGATCAAACCCACGATAGAAGCGACGCGATAACAGTAGAGCGATAGCTCATCGAACGTCCCGTAGCGTGTGGTTGCGAGATCCATCTCGACGCCCTTGATGAGTTCATCGAAATAGGCCTGCGGGATTGAAAGCTGTTTGGCATGATGAGCCAAACTGATCATGATCGGCCATGTCGGCGAGCCTCCGTACACTTCCTCGAGTTCTGCCTTCCAGCGACGGAGTTCTTCCTTGGGATCGCTGCCGGACGGTGGTTCGTCGACCGCGCTATCGACCGCTTTGCAAAAGGCGTAAACCGTATACATGGCATCGCGCCGGGCCTTGGGAAGAAAGAGAAAGGAATAGTAAAAATTACTTCCGCTCTTTTTTGTGAGATCGGTGCAAAATGCCTGGGCTTCTGTAATGCTCATGCTCATGCTCATGCTTCAGGCCATAGACGCATGCGAAGGTCTGCCAGCCTGGTGTCTTTCAGATTGTGTGTGATCGCGTGGGCTTCGTGCAGGTCTTGCACCGTGTGCGTATTCGTCACCGCCAGGACTTTCATGCCGGCGGCTTTCGCGCCGCGAATACCGGGCAGCGAATCCTCAATGACCAAGCATGACGCGGGCGTCAGTCCGGCGTCTTGTTGCTGCAGCGCCTTCCAGGCCATAAGGAACGGCTGCGGATCGGGCTTGCCCTTGGTGACATCTTCCGCACTAATGATGTGCAAAAAGTCTTTTCTCAGGCCGGCTTCTTCCAAAATGTACTCGATTTCATGCCGCAATGCTCCCGACGCAATGGCCAAGGGATAGATGCGCGCCGCATCGCGCACGAACTCCGGAATGCCAGGGAAGATCACCTGATGGTGCTTGACGGATTCGAGATAGGCCACGGCTTTCCGTTTCATGAGTCGGGAAAGGGTGGTGGGATCGGTAGGACGGCCATTGGCGGTGAGTGCGGCGATAAAACAGCCACGATCGTCGTAGCCGAGGTAGTCGGCATAGTATTCGGCTTCCGTCAGCTCGATGCCGATTTCTTTGAGCGTTTGATGCAGCCCGGCAAAGTGCAAGGGCTCGGTATTGGCAATGATGCCGTCGAAGTCAAAGATGAGGGCCCGGAGTGTCGACATACGAACGATGGGATGAATCGTGCTGGAAGTTCGGCGCGGATTATAACACAGGGGTAGACAAAGAAAGTCGAAGAATGCTTCGGCCTTCTTCGCGATGACAATGCGGAAGAGTCATTAGAATTTCAGGCGCAGACGCTTTTCCGAGATCCAGCCTTTGACGCCATCGTCCGTGCGAACGGAATAGACCCAGCCATCGGGTTGGAGGTCTCCGTCGAGGACGTTGAGCGTAACGCCAGGCCGGACGACGGGTCCTGGCTTCGTTCCCGCCGGGTCCAGCGAGAGAGGAATCGTTTCGGCGGGAATGGTCGGGTTGCCGATTGCCGTGACTTTTTGGCCTTCCCCGAACATTGGAGACGCTATCACGGTTGGTGCCGGTGTAGGCATCGCGACGGATGGAGCTGGCGCAGGGGTTGTCGGCGTATCGGGCGCGGGCACCGCTGCAGTCGGAGCAACAGGTACAGGTGTGGGGGCTGCTTCTGGAGGAGTAGATGGCGTCGCCGGTGCAGCCGGTTTCGGGGTCACAGGCTTCGGACGCATCGCGATCGGAGGCGGTTCAGGTGGCGTGTTTTCTCCTATAAACGGAGCCAGCCATTCCATCAATTGCTCCGGTTCCATGGCGATGTAGCCGATTCCTGCGATCAACGCGAGCAGGATAATCCACAGAAGCGGCCGCCCGCCTCCGGATTTCTTGCCGGGTTTCTTGGGAGAGACGGGTCTGGTGGCGGTGGTCTGATCGAGTTCCTCTTCCGTAAACTCCAAGTCCGGCTCCGGTTGACGGGCGAACAGAAGCGACCATTGGAGAGGATTCCCGACGGGTGTCAGGTTCCCTGCGAGCACAGCCATCGAACACCTCCTGCAGAACGATCGAATGGTGCGGATATCTGAAGAACTACTTATCATCATCATCCGACACTGTCAATTTTCCTGAAGAATGTTGCGGCAGTCCGGTCAACAGGGCTGGGTGGGTGAGCAAGAGAGGACCTGATGCTCGCGGCTTCCGGTTCGAAAGACGGTCAGACCTTTGCACTCCAGCCGATAGGCGAGAAGAAAGGCCTCGGCAACGTCGGCCTTCGTCGCAGTCGTAGGTAAATTGATCGTTTTCGAGACGCCGCTGTCGCTGTACCGCTGAAAGGCAGCTTGCATCCGCACGTGTTGTGCGGGGGTCATATCATGAGCGGTGACGAAGAGCCGGCGGATCTGTTCGGGAATGCGCCTCACATGTTGGATCGAAGGATTGGCGGAGAGATCGGATCGCAGTTTCTCTAGGTCGAGACCATGTGCCCGGATCATCCGTGCAAAGGCCGGATGCAACATCGTCAGTTGGAGGCCTTCCAAGGCCCGGCGTACGACCTGAATTCCGTAGAGCGGTTCGATGCCCGGTGAACATCCGGCGATCAGGCTAATCGTGCCGGTCGGCGCGATGGTCGTCACCGTCGCGTTTCGCCGACGGTCGTGCCGGGCCTGGAGCCGGCTGCCGCGATAGGCCGGAAACAGGCCGCGTTGGAGGGCGAGTTGGTGCGAGGCGTGATGGGCTTGCGATTGCACGAACGCCATGAGTGACGTCGCCTGGTCGATGGCGGCCTCAGAATCATAGGGAATGTGCAGGGCGATGAGCAGATCCGCAAAGCCCATGATTCCGAGCCCGATCTTTCTCGTGCGACGGGTAGCGCTTTCAATTTCGGCGAGCGGGTAGCGATTTCGGTCGATCACATTATCGAGGAAACGAACGCCGAGCGCGATGGTCGTAGCCAATCGAGGATAATCGATTATCGGTCTCGTGCGGGTTTGCGACACAAACTTTGACACGTCGATGGAACCCAGCGTGCAAGATTCGTAGGGCAGCAGAGGCTGTTCTCCGCAGGGATTCGTGGCTTCGATCTCACCCAGCTTGGGCGTGGGGTTGGCGGCATTGATGTGGTCCAAGAAAATGACACCCGGTTCACCGGTGGCCCAGGCAGCCTCCACGAGATGATCGAACAGCATTGGTGCCGAGAGGCGTTTGGTCGGTTTGCGTGTTCGTGGGTTCACGAGCGCGAAGCTCTGGTGACGTTCGAGCGCGCGTATGAAACCTGCCGTGATTCCGACCGACAGATTGAAATTATTCATTTCCGTTGGATTTTGCTTGAGGGAGATGAAGTCCAGGATGTCGGGATGGTCGACGCGAAGGATTCCCATGTTCGCTCCGCGCCTGGTCCCGCCTTGCTTGATGACATCGGTCGTTAAGTTGAAGATTCGCATGAAGGAGATTGGCCCGGAGGCGATACCGTGGGTTGACGCCACGAGGTCGTCATGCGGACGCAGCCGACCGAACGAGAATCCCGTTCCACCTCCAGATTGATGGATCAACGCCTGCTGCTTCACTGCATCCAGAATAGAACTGAGGGAATCCTCGACTGGCAGGACGAAACAGGCGGCCAGTTGTTGGAGCGGCCGACCGGCGTTCATCAGTGTCGGTGAATTAGGGAGAAATTCGAGCCGTGCCATCGATTCGTAAAATTGCCGCGCGGCGTGCGGAAGCCGAGTCGAGCTGGGGTAGCGCTGCTCCGCTCGGGCGATATCGGTGGCGATGCGCCACAGCAGTTGTGGCGCGGTTTCTGAAACCATGCCCTCTTTATTTTTGACGAAGTATCGCTCTCGAAGCACGATCTTCGCTTCATGGGATAACCGGGGAACAGGAGAAGCCGGCGGCAAGGAAGATCGAGCGGAGTGCGAAGATGCCATATGACATTATAGTCTCCGGAGATATCTTTGACGATATCCGTGGAGAGACAACGGGCTTGAATCTTTCTCCCTGGGGGACGCAGAATGCAGCCGACCGGATTGAACGGCCATGCGATCCTACCGCGAAGAACTCTGGTTCGAAACGAAGACACGCCGCGCCTACATCAACATCACTCCGCAGGTTGTCACGATCGTCGAGAAAAGCGGCATCCGAGAAGGCCTGGTCCTGATCAATGCTATGCATATTACAGCCAGCGTCTATATCAACGACGACGAGCAAGGGTTGCTGCAGGACTACGATCGCTTCTTGGAGCGGCTGGCGCCGCACGAAGACACGTATCGCCACAATGACACGGGGGAAGACAACGGGGATGCGCACATCAAGCGGCAGTTGATGGGGCGCGAAGTGGTTGTGGCGATTACGAAGGGCCGGTTGGATTTCGGACCCTGGGAACAGATTTTTTATGGTGAGTTCGACGGCCGGCGGCGGAAGCGTGTGCTGGTGAAGGTGATCGGAGAGTAAGACGTTCGACTGGACGCCTGCTCGAAGCGGAGGTGTTGTCTGAATCAGTCGAGCGCTTGCTCCTCCGCGGAAAGTTTGGCAACATAGAAGTCGGTAGCTGATTGTCGGTCAGCCTGGAGTGCCCCATGCAAAGTTGGTCTCGTCCCGATCCTCTGACCAGAGATTTGATCCACCTCATCAATGCGCGTCGGCACGACCACGGAGATACCGACGCGGCAATCGATACGCTCCAAGCTTTTCTCGAACAGGGGCGCGAGCACGATCTTCTGACGGTGTTAGCGGCGCTCGATGAGGACATGGCGGAATGGCTGTTTGATTTGGTTGCCGAAGCCTCCTGTTCCATTATGCTGGACGGCCCGGTAGATGAGAAGCTCTCCTATGCCGTCATGGCGGCGTTGGAACTTCCGCTCCAAGCCAACCTCTCGAATCCTTTGAAGCTCAAAATCGATCCGGTCGCCACGGCGGAGGTGCTGCACCGGCATCTGAGGCTGTCCGCCGGGACCGTGGTCCGCGTGGAGCCGCGGCTATTGACCGATGCCACGCTGGAAGCCTTGACTCTGCAGACCTTGAATGAGCATCTCAGCACTGTAGCTGAGTCACAGCGCGCGCGTTCAATCGCCGCCCGGTTATATCCGCCTGTTGAAAACACCGCCTTTCTCTTTTTTGAGTTGATCGGCGTGCCGGACGCAGGCCTGCCGGATTCGCTCGAAGACCCGCACCGTCGTGCGCTCTTGGAAGGGTTGGTGGAACAATGTCCGGAACTCGCCCTTGCCCCGGATACGATCGAAGCCCCGGTCTATGCAGCCTATGCCATGTTCGACGCGCAAAATGCGGTTCGGCTCCACCACCTGGCCGACGAAACTGCGGCAGTCTGGCGGGATCTCGACCCGCTCGTGCGAGCCAGGACGGTTGTGCATCTCCACACGCAATGCGGAAATGGGGTCTACATGCCCGTCTGGACGGATTTGTTCGATCCCGAACTGCCGGATGAGCATGGCCCGGTCTGGACCTCCCCGGACGTCTGGGTGTTCACTGCAGATCTGCCGATCGAATGGCCCGGAGAAATGTTGACCAACCGCTTGCTGGCCGAAGGCTGCACAAGGTTTGAAAACCATATCGTCGAAGCCCCAGAAAACTAAAGTGGCGGCTTGTGGTTTCCGCTGATAGTGCAGGACTTCCCTCTGCCGAATCCACGCATTTCATCGATTTTTTAGGGGCCTTGTCCTATGCTGAGAACTCGTCACGCAAGGAGAAGTCATGGCTCAGCAGCAGGCATCCATACGTATCCTGGCCGGCGCCTTCTCGTTTATGGGACTTGGGCTGGCGTGGCTAGCGATCGTCGCCAGTGTGCCATCGTTGCCAGAACTCTCAGCCAAAGAGCCGCCTCCGCAGCAGAGGCCTGTGTCTGCGGTGACGGCCAAAACTCCTCCAGAACCGATACTCGACCTTTCCATTCCCGGTGTGCCTGCTGCTCCGCCGGTTCCCTCTGATCAGAATCCGCCCGCAGCCGTAAAGATTCCGGCGGTAGTAGCACCGCTGGATCCCCGCGCTGCGCAGGTTGCTCGCCTTCGATGTGACGTTGAAATCGAGCGGTTGTGCTCTGATTCAGCGGAAGGGCCGGCACGAAAGCAATGTCTGGAGAAGCGCGCCCAACAACTGCCGATGTCCTGCCAGCAGCAGCTTCGTGAACGGTTTGTGAAGTGGAAAGAAGAGCACGGCCGATTGACGACTGCCTGTCAAACCGACATGAAGCGCTTTTGTTCAGCCGCGAGGCTTGGAGGCGGGCACATGCTGCAATGTCTTCAGGAACATGCTCAGGAGCTATCCGACCGCTGTTACGAAACGCTTCCGAAAGGAACGGTTTTCTTCAAACAGTGATGGGCTCTCGTCTACTTGTTTTTTTGCGGTACAGCATAAAAGGTCATTGAAACGCCCGCCACCTCGATCACATCGCCGTCCTTCAATGGCTGTTGTCCAGACACGTCCTTCCCATTCACCGAGAGTTTCTTGCTTCCCTGAGAGGGGCTGATACTGTAGGTGCCTCCTCGGCTGGAGATCAACGCAGCCGTCTTGGGAGCGAACCATCCGGTCAGCTGGATGGCGGCGCCTTCCTGCGATCCAATGAGATTGGCCGGTTTGGTCAGATGGTACTCCAAACGGTCGGTCTTTCCTGCGGTCACGAGAAGTTTTGCCGTCGTCGATGGCGTGCCGGCGCGCAGATCTTTGCTGCTGATCGCCATCGTCTTTTCCATGTCGGTCAATGAGGCGGATGCCGGCACGGCAGGAGCGGGTGCACTATCTTGGAAGATGATCCGATGCTGGCCGATGGTGATCACATCGGCGTCGTGAAGCTGGGCTCGGTCGATTGGTTTCCCGTTTACGGACGTGCCGTTCGTGCTCTTGAGGTCTTCCACAAAATAGACGGATTGCACCCGGACGATTTTGGCATGGCGGCTCGAGACGGTGTGATCGTCGATCGGCAGATCGTTGTCGGCCTTGCGTCCGATCGTGAAGGTATCCTGCACGAGGTCGATTGTGCGCGAGCGCTGGCCTTTGAGTTTGACGAGGAGTTTGGCTGGCTCGGTAACAATAGTGTCCATAATGCTCGCTCCTGTGAAGATTAAGAGGCTTTCAACCAGCGTTGCTTGATGCGCTGCCAGAGTCGATCGGTTGCGCCGCGTTGAACGGCTACAAGCAAGACCGTGACGTTGTCGTCTCCGCCTGCTTCATTGGCCATCGAGATCAGGCGGTCCGTTTTCGTACCCAAGTCGCTGTCGAGCTCGAGGGTCTGCAAAATGTCTTCCGAGCGCACTCCCCGCGTCAGGCCGTCGGAGCACAACAGGAGGAGGTCGCCGTTGAGCAGCGGCATTTCAGCCAGATCGATCTCGATGGTGCTCTCGACACCGAGCGCCCTGGTGACGATGTTCCGCCGCGGAGACCGCTCCGCTTCTTCCTCTGACATGTATCCCCGCGCCACTTGTTCGGCTACCCAGGAATGGTCGGAGGTCAACAGTTGCATGATGCCGTCCCGAATCAAGTAGAGGCGGCTGTCTCCGACATGCGCGATCGACAGATAATGGTCCGTCAGGCGAATCGCAACGACGGTGGTACCCATCCCGGCATATTTCGCCTCCTCCCAAGAAGCCTTGTGCACCGCTTCGTTGGCCGCGCGGATTGCGCTGGCGAGTTGGTTTGTGACGGAAGACAGGTTGGGATCAACTGGACCGATCAATCCGATAGCGGGGCTAGCGGCGGCTGCTGTCACATGTGCCAGAATCGTATCGATCGCCATGCGGCTGGCTACTTCACCGGCATTGCCGCCTCCCATGCCGTCGCACACGACATAGAGCCCGAGTGCCGGATCAGCGGCCAAACAGTCTTCGTTGTGGGAACGCTTGCGTCCGATGTCGGACTTGGCGCTGTGGAGCGTAACGATCGCCACGAGAGCTTCCTCCTCAGGCCGCAAGGCTGTGGAGACAGGCACGGAGGTCTTGCGCAAACTCTCCCGCGCGGCGATAGCGCTGCGGTAGGTCTTTTTGTAGGGCGCGGTTCAATACTTCTTGAAACATCGGTGGAAGGTCCTGACGAAGCGTCTGAAGCTCTGGATGCGGATTATGGGCGATAGCGAACAGGAGAGCCGACAGGTTGTCCGCCGTGAACGGGGGCTGTCCGGTCAGCAGCTCAAATAAGACAACGCCGAGGGAAAACACGTCCGACCGTCCATCGACTTTCTTGCCGGCAATTTGTTCCGGCGACATGTAGGTTGGAGTGCCGAGGACGACGTCCGTCTGGGTTTTGCTGGTCGAAGCCATCTTGGCGATACCGAAGTCCATCACCTTCACCAACCGGTCCTTCGTGATCATGATGTTGGCGGGCTTGATGTCGCGGTGCACCACGCCCTGTTGATGCGCGTAGTCCAATGCATCGGCGACAGAGGCGAGGATCTGGACGAGGTCCGCGAGCGGCATCAGATTCGGCTTGCGCGACCACTCCTTGAGTGATTTCCCCTCAACGAGTTCCATGGCGATGTAGCCCAGCTCCTTCTCCTCGCCTGCGTCATAGATCGTGACGATGTTCGGGTGGGACAGACGGCCTGCCGACTCCGCTTCACGGAAGAAACGGGTCTTGACCTCTTGCAGTTTTTCTGGTTCGTCAATTTGATCCAACCGCATGGTCTTGATCGCGACGAAGCGCTGGATTGTCGGATCTTTACCGAGATACACCAGGCCCATGGCGCCGCGGCCCAGTTCCTTGAGGATTTTGTAGCGGCCCAGACTAGCCGGAGCTTGGCCATTGAGGCTGATGGGGGAGGCTTTTTCGGCAGGTTGAGCGGGGAGTGTGTCGCTGCTGTCCGATAAGACCAGCTCTTCTTCGATGGCTTGCCGTGCAGGGGTCCGTTTAATGGACGGCGGAGGAGGCGCAAAGGCGTTGCGCAAGAAGTCAAGATTGCGGAGCCAGACCACGGTCAGCCATAGTCCGGACCCGACGAGTGCGATGGTGTAACCCTGAAGAAAATTGTATGGGCCGATCTGTTGGACCAACGGCAGGCCGTTCGTACGAAGCGCTTTTCCACCGAAAATGAGGATGATCAACGCGACTAATGGAAACAGGATTGTCCGGAAAAAACTTGATCCGCGACCGTTATCAGCGAGCTGCTGATAAGCTGCCACGGCTAAGGCAATGACGAGTCCGAGCGCGATGGCGTTGGCGAGCAATCGTACCGCGCTCGGGCCGGCGATCGGTGTCAGAGGAATGGTGAAGAACTCAACCCAGGCCATGCTGCTGAGTAGTGGTCCGGCCAGAAGAGCTGCAAGGATGCCGGTGACATGGGGGATGATCCAGTGCAAGCTTTTCGACATGGTATCCGACGACGAAGACGTGAATGGTCCTCAGTGTAACGGACGGCATCGGAGAGTCAACGAATTGGCGGAAAATTGCGAGGCTTTCGAGAGGATTACAGGTGCGCGGCTGCTTCTTTGAGGGGGGCCAGCAACCGGGGATTTACTTTTAAATCCCCACGCCCATAGCCGACTTCAATGTCTGGCTTCGTGATGCCGTGAAAATCGCTGCCTCCGGTGACCAGGAGCCCGAGCCGCTGAGCCAATTCTAGATAATTGGCCGTCTGAGACTTGCTGTGGGTGCTGTAATGCACCTCAACGCCGCCAAGGCCCGCCTCTTTCAGTGTGGTGACGCAGGTGCGAAGACCATCGCCGGTTTCTTTGACCCAGGTAGGATGGGCCAACACCGCCACACCCTTGGCTTCTCTAATCCAACCGATCGCTTCTGCTGGTGTAGGCAGCTCGCGGGCGACATAGGCAGGCTTCCCCTCTGCGAGATAACGATCGAAAGCTTCTTTGGCTGACGTGACATATTTCTTCCGCATGAGCAATTGCGCGATGTGAGGGCGCCCAACCGATTCGGTACCGGCAAGAGTTTTCACTTCTTCATACGTCACATCCAGTCCCGCAGCTCGAAGTCGCTCGATAATGACTGGGTTGCGACGATGGCGGCTGGCGCGGAGCGTAGCCAACCGACGATTAAATTCTTCGTCATCCCAATTCAGACAATAGCCGAGAATGTGGAGTTCGCTCTTGCCATCAAAGGAGCTGATTTCGACACCTGGAATCACTTCGATGCCGAGTTCCTGGCCGACGGCCATCGCTTCGGGGATGCCGGTGGTGATGTCGTGGTCGGTAATAGCGAGTGCACTGACATAGGCGGCTTTTGCGAGTGCGAGCACCTCCGACGGCCTAAGACTTCCGTCCGAATGGGATGTATGGAGATGGAGATCGATGCGACTCACGGCGACCCGGATACCTGAACGGTTGGGCCGGGTTTCTGCGCGAGCAGCTGAGCGGTGAAGACCGGGCCCATGCCGGGTCCTCCTTCATGTTCGCCTTCGTTGTAGAAGAGCACGCGGAGCGAAGACGTCAACCGGAGTAATTCGTTCTGCGCCAGACAGAACTCCCAGCGGCGGGGATGACGGTGGCGAACGTAGTTGTCGATCGTGAAGGTCTCGTAGAGCAGGACTCCATTAGGCTTCAAGGCTTCGATCAACCAGGGAACAAGCGGGCGATGAAGATAGAAACAGACGACAATCACGTCGTAGGTGTTTGGCGGAAACTCAGGCCGTTCGTCGGTGTTCCGTTCCAGATCGACCTGCTTGACCGTGACATGTGCGAGGTGCCGCTGCTTGGCCGTCGCAGCAAGTTTCGCGAGGCTCTCAGTATCTCGATCGATCGCCTCGACTTCGAATCCATGGCTGGCCAGATACAGTGTGTGGCGTCCGCTTCCGCAGGCCACATCCAGCGCCCGGCCTTTGGGCAAGCGATAAAATTGCTGTGTGACGAAGCGGGAAGGAGCGGGCTCGACCTGTTGCGCATGATGTGCGGCACGGGCCCGTTCAACCTTAATCCCCACCGACCCGGTCATTTGCGTGAGCGGAGGAGCCAGCTTCCGCAGCCACAGCTTGGCACGACTGACGGGGAACTCTGTGAAGAGCATGGTGAGCAGTTTCTCGGCGAAAGCCTCAAGCAGCGCACAATCTTCTTTCGTTCCTAATTCGACGATTCGTTCCGTCACTTCCGCATAATCGACCGTGTCCGTGATGCAGTCGGAGGAGGCAGCCAGTGTCGTTTCGCAGTCCAATTCCAAATCGATGGCCAGGGGTTGAGGCCGGCGACGTTCTTCGGGCATGACGCCGCATCGCCCTTGAAATTCCAACCGTTCGATGACAATTTTGTCAGCCACAGAAGCCATTGTCCGGGATGGCAAGAGGGGCTGTCAACCAGACCTTCGCAGGGTAGGGAAGGAAGTAAGGGTAGGACTCCTGCGAGCTACCTGCGCACGTGGAACGGGCTTCGCCACACAGACTTGTTCGACCAGGAGTCGATCCAATTGCTCTTGGCGAGAGGATAGAAAGCGTGCCGCGCGTGGCGAGCACAAAGGGATTGACCAGACCATCGACCGGCTCATATAATTACCGACCGTCGCAAATCATAACCGGCTGATTCAGCGAGGAAAATGGCTGAGTTCACACACTTCAACGAGTCGGGTCGCGCACGGATGGTCGATGTGAGCACCAAGGCACAGACCGAACGGGTGGCGACAGCCCAAGCCAAGGTCTACCTCCAACCGGAAACCCTCGAAAAGATTCAACGCGGTAAAATCGCCAAAGGCGATGTGCTGGCGGTTGCACAGGTGGCTGGAGTGATGGGGGCCAAGAAAACTCCCGATCTCATTCCCATGTGCCATCCTGTTTTCCTCTCTTCTGTCGATATCTCCTTCGAAGAAGACCCGCAACCGGATCGTGAGGGCCGCTGTTCGATTACGGTATCGGCAACGGCGAAGACGAGCGGTCAGACAGGGGTCGAGATGGAAGCGATGACTGCCGTGGCCGTGGCTGCCTTAACCATCTACGACATGTGCAAGGCGATCGATCGCGGGATGAGCTTCAGCGATGTGTGTTTGCTGGCGAAGTCGGGCGGCAAATCGGGAACGTACACGAGATAGGATCTTAGCAGATTGCGATTGGTATGATTACGGTCAAACTATTCGGCATGACGAAGTCCCTCGCGGGGAATCAGCCGTCCCTTTCGGTGGCAATGGCGAACGGCCAATCGGTGAAACATTTGGTGGAACTTCTCAACAAGCGGCACCCTACAATCGGCGAGTTGATTCATAAGAAGAAAATTTTGGTATCGGTGAATCAGGAAATTGCACACGAGGATACGAAGGTTCACGAAGGGGACGAGATCGCATTGCTTCCTCCTTTTTCCGGTGGAGCGCCAATGGAACAAACGATTGACGAAGGTCAGTTGGTTCGTGTGCAGCGGGAAGATTTTTCAGTCGATGCGGAAATCAACCGGGTACGGAGCCGGTCTAAGCGAATCGGGGGCATTTCCATTTTTCTTGGCACCGCTCGCGATCATTCGAAGGGGCGGGATGTTGACGGGATTACCTTTGAGCATTACGAAGGGATGGCGCAGAAGAAGTTGCGGGAGATCCGCAACCGCGCGTTGAAGGATTTCGACATTCTTGAACTGCTGATCGTGCATCGCTACGGCGAAATCACGATTGGTGAGAATATCGTTCTGATCATTGCCGGCGCAGAACATCGCGCGGAAGCATTTCGAGCCTGCAAGTGGGCGATCGACGAATTGAAGCAGATTACCCCGATTTGGAAATTGGAACATACGCCCTCCGGCGAGGTGTGGGTCGAAGAACACCCTTGAGAGGATGGGTGACCATCCTCTTTGAAAACTGATGGAAGACACCTCTCATCATATTGGTTCTTATCAGACAGTGGTCGATGCGTTCGGACGGCCGTTGAAAAGCTTACGGCTATCCGTGACCGATCGGTGCAATCTGCGCTGCTCCTATTGCATGCCGGAGGAAGACTATGTCTGGCTGCCGCGAGACGATGTCCTCACGTTCGAAGAAATGGCGACGCTGACCGGCTTTTTTACGGATCTCGGCGTCGACAAGATCCGGCTGACGGGCGGAGAGCCCCTACTTCGTCGCGATCTGCCCCGGCTCATTCGTCTGCTTCTTCAGAACCACAACATCAAGGAAATTGCCCTCACGACCAACGGTATTTTGTTGTCCGATCAAGCCCAAGCGCTCTATGAAGCCGGTCTGCATCGTGTGACGGTGAGCCTGGATACGTTAAGGCCAGAGCGATTCCGGCAACTCACTCGTCGTGATGAGTATGCGCGGGTCATCGAAGGGATCGAGTCTGTCGGTCGCATTGGCTTTACGGGGTTCAAACTCGATACCGTCGCGATCCGTGGTTTTAACGATGACGAGTTGATCGGGCTGATTGAATTCGGAAAACACTTTCAAGCGGAAGTGCGGTTTATCGAGTACATGGATGTGGGCGGGGCCAATAAGTGGGCTCCTGAAAAAGTGCTTTCCCGTGAAACGATGCTGGCGACACTCGGCAAGTATTACGGCCAGATAGAGCCGATGCCGGAGCGGGGCTCGGCTCCCGCCCAGCGCTTTATCTTGCCGGACGGGACGACGTTCGGCATTATTCCGTCCACGACGACGCCGTTTTGTTCCAACTGCGACCGGAGTCGCGTCACCGCCGATGGGATGTGGTATCGCTGTCTCTATGCGACGACCGGGACCGATTTGCGGAAGCCTCTTCGTGACGGATTGTCGAATCACGATATGCGAACATTGATTCGGGCCGGCTGGGAATCCCGGCGTGATCGGGGCGCGGAAGAGCGCAAAGCGCTGGAACGTGTCGGTCTCCGTGAAGGTGGGCTTATCGGCATCGAAAAACTTCGCGAGGATCCACACCTTGAAATGCACGCACGCGGTGGCTGATAGCGGCAATCGATCCTCTTGTCCGGCGGGACTTGTCTCGCTCGGTCTCCTCGACGTATCGGACTCCATATGCCTGCGTCTCCGTTTTCGAGAAGCTCAGGCGGACTTCGGTCTCAAGTGCCTCAGGTCGTCTGGCTATTCAGGCTAATGCATTGATTCAGATCATCTGACGTGCAGAGATTTCATGATTGAATCATCCTTTTTGACAATTCTGAGTCTTGGTTTTGTCCTCGGACTTCGCCATGCCCTCGATACGGACCACATTGCCGCGGTCGCGACGGTGTTGGCGCAACGTCCGTCGTGGCGAGCATCGAGCCTCGTCGGCTTGAGTTGGGGATTGGGCCATACGGTAGTGCTATTACTCGTCGGAGCCATCGTGCTCGTTCTCCACGTGCCGATCCCTGAACCGGTCGCGAGGGCCGCTGAATTTGCCGTAGGCGTCATGCTTGTCGTTCTTGGCGGCCTGCTGGGCACGAAGCTGATCAAGGAACGATGGCACGTGCATCAACACGATCATGACGGCTCGAGGCACGTTCACTTGCACAGCCATGTGCGGTCCGTGAGTCACGGCCATTCCCACTGGTGGCGAGAGTCAGTGCGTCCGCTTTGTATCGGGATGGCCCATGGACTTGCCGGTTCGGCGGCCTTGTTGCTTCTCGTCGTCACGTCCGCGAAGAGTGTCATGGAAGGGTTGATCTACATCGCAGTGTTCGGCTGCGGCTCGATCTTGGGCATGATGCTGATCGGGCTGGTCTTAAGCCTGCCGGTGGTCTGGTCGCTGCGGCTCGGCCCGCCGGTGTTTCTCGGTGTTCAGGGAGTGGCCAGTATGGGGAGTGTGTCGCTCGGTGTCTCGATCGTCTATCGTATTCTGCTGGGCGAGCAGCTGTCTTGAGCACAATGTATGGTTCGAGCAGGGAATCTACGTGCGTCATTTCAGATGCTGTGCTATTCTCCGAAACGGTTGCGGGAGGCCATGACGTGCAGTGAGTCACGCTCCTTGTGGATCTGCGTAGCCCAGCTGATGAGAGGTGAAAGGAGTACGTGAATGGCATGGTTTAAGAAACAAAAAGGCGCGGAGTCGGAAGCTCCCAAGCGATCCAAGGTCGCCGAGGGTATGTGGCTCAAGTGCAACCATTGCCGCGAAATTGTCTATCGTAAAGAAGTCGAGCGGAACAACAAAGTTTGTCCGAAGTGCGACTACCATTTTCCGATCTCGGTGATGGAGCGCATCACGCTGCTGGTAGATTTTGGAACGTTCAAGGAGTGGGATCCTGAGTTAGGCCCCCTGGATCCGCTGAACTTTCACGATTCAAAATCCTACAAAGAGCGCCTGAAGGCCCAGCAAGAGAAAACGGGAAGAAAGGACGCCATCATGATCGGCGAAGGCCAGATGAACGGCCGCCGCGTGGCGCTCTGTGTCTTTGATTTCGGGTTCATGGGTGGCAGCATGGGGTCGGTCGTCGGCGAGAAAATCTGCCGTGCGATCGACCGCGCCATCGAAGCCCGTCTGCCGGTATTGCTGGTCACGGCTTCCGGAGGCGCCCGGATGCAGGAAGGGATTCTCTCTCTCATGCAGATGGCCAAGACTTCCGCCGCCGTGGCCAAGCTTGGCGAGGCGAAACTCCCACTGATCTGCCTGCTGGCCGATCCGACGTTCGGGGGAGTCACGGCCAGCATCGCAATGTTGGGAGACGTCATCATTGCCGAGCCGAAGGCGTTGATCGGATTTGCCGGTCCGCGTGTGATCGAACAAACGATCAAACAGCAGTTGCCCGACCAATTTCAGCGGGCGGAATTCTTGCTTGAGCATGGGATGATCGACATGATCGTCGAGCGCAAACAGTTGAAAGAGACTCTCAGCACCCTCGTCGCCCATTTCTAGTTCTTCGATCTTCCCGACCAGGCTATGACGTACGCCTCTGCCGTTGCCTACCTCTATAGTCTGCAGAAACACGGCATCAAGCTCGGGCTGGAAACGATGGCGGCCTTAATCGGCCGACTCGGAATGCCGCATGCTCGGTACCGCACCCTGCATATTGCCGGAACGAACGGGAAAGGCTCGACGGCTGCCATGACAGCAGCCATTCTGCAAGAAGCCGGTTATCGCGTCGGACTCTACACTTCGCCCCATCTAATTGAATTTCGCGAGCGCATCCGGTTGAACGGGCAGATGATTTCCGAGCCGGACGTCGCACGGTTGACGGATAAGCTCAAAGGACTGTGCGAGCGTGACTTGTCACCCACGTTTTTCGAATGCACGACGGCGATGGCCTTGCAATATTTTGCCGATGCGCAGGTTGATGTGGCTGTGCTAGAAGTCGGGTTGGGAGGACGATTCGACGCCACAAACGTGGTGAAGCCGCTGGCCTGCGCGATTACGACGATTGCATTGGATCATCAGCAGTATTTGGGGACCACCTTGGCTTCGGTGGCCTTCGAGAAGGCGGGCATTATCAAACAGAACGTGCCGGTGATAGTCGGGCGCCTTCCGGATGAGGCAGACAGAACGATCGAGCCGGTTGCGATCGAGCGGGCCGCCCCGCTGATCCGCTTAGGACGCGAGTTTAAGGTGATGGGCCAAACGCCTGAGCGGTTTTCTTTTTCCGGGCGTGTCGTGCGCTATGACGACCTCTTCTGCACATTGCAGGGGGCGCATCAACTCGACAATGCCGCATGCGCATTGGCCTTGCTCGAAGCAGCCGGCGAACGTGGAATGGTGACCGGGGAGCAAGCCGTACGCAAAGGGTTACGGAGCGTTCACTGGGAAGGCCGTCTGGAGGTTGTGGGGCAACATCCGTTACGCGTGCTCGACGGAGCTCACAATCCGGCGGCGGCCGTGGCGGTGGCGTCCTACCTGCGCGCGTTTCGCCTGTCGCATCCCGGCAGCCGCGTGATTCTCGTCCTGGGGATGATGCGAGACAAGGACCATCGGGGATTTGTCGAACCGTTGAAGGGATTAGTCGATGAGATGGTGCTTACCCAGGCGGATTTGCCGCGGTCAGCAACGGTTCAAGAGTTGGAGGCTGCTCTCATCGACACATGGTCTCGCCCGTGTGCCAGGGCAGTCCTGAGCGATGCTTTGGGACTGGCAAAGCAGCTGGCGCGGTCGGAGGATCTGATCTGTATCACCGGCTCGTTGATGCTCATCGGTGAGGTAAAGGCGTTGTTGCGTGGCTGTGGGCTGTCGCCGCTTCGGGGTTAATATGGCGGGAGTCCTCATGCGAGTACTCGCCCGCATCACCCTGGTTTTTCTGTTAAGCCTTCTTCTTCCAGTCCAGGGTCATGCGGCTGGCGCGGCAGGTCCTCCTTCACCATCAGGATCCGGATCGCCTCCCCTCGACGTCAAGGCTGATCGCATCGACTATCTTCAAGATCAGGACATTTATGAGGCGGACGGATCTGTCGTCGTCGATCAAGGTCCCGTACATCTCACTGCCGATCATCTGACGGTCCAAGCATTGCCCGGCATCATGATCGCCACGGGCCACGTCAGGCTGACCGATCCGAAAGCCGACATTGTCAGCGAACGGTTGGAGCTGAACGTCAATACCGAAGCAGGGGTGATCACGCACGGGCAGGTGTATCTCAAGGCTTCGAATACGACGGTGGACGGGCGTCTCATCCAGCGGTTTTCGGAAGACCATTATCGGTTCAAAGAAGGGCGATTCACGAACTGCGATGCGCCGGAAGGGGAAATCCCGGCTTGGCGGTTTCAGTTCAAAGATTTGGATCTGAACTACGGGGAGAGTCTCGCATTCACCGGTGGCTGGCTCTGCGTCGCTGACGTGCCGGTGATTCCGATCCCCACGCTCACCTACCCGCTCGAGCCCAGGCAGAGCGGGTTGTTAATTCCCACTCCGGGATATGACAACCGGTTCGGATTTCATTATCAGCAGGGGTACTATTGGGCGATCAACCCGAGCCAGGACTTGACGATCTCGCCTTCGTACTTCAGCAATCTCGGCTATGGAAGCGACCTGGAATATCGCTATGCGCTGAATCGAAAAACGCGGGGTCAGTGGTATGTGAGCTATCTGCAACAGACGTCACTGCCGAATGTGGCCGGTGTGACCGACACGGGTCAGGCGGATGCGAAGCGGGCTCGAGCGCTCATCAGTGGAACTCATACCCAGCAGTTTACGCCGGATCTATTGCTCCGGGCGAATGCGAATTTTGTCACGGATCCCAGTTACCTGCAGCAATTGAGCAACTCGGGCGCCCAGCGCGCCCTGCCGAGCAATGAATCGAATCTGATCGCCACACAGCGGTTGGGCTCTGGCAATGCGTACCTGCTCGGCCAGTATCTGCAACCGTTGCAGGCAGGCGGCACAGATACGTTCCAGCGACTTCCGGAGCTCGGGTACAGCGTGCCGAATCTGTCGCTCTTCAACTCGCCGTTGCTGTTCGGCGGGGATGCCAACGCGGTGAATTTCTATCGGGAGCAGGGATTTACGCAAAATCGCGTGGATGTAGCGCCTGGGTTGTCCACCGACGTCCTCGATATCGGCCATATCGTCGGGTTTACCCCCCAGGGCAAGTTCCGTGAAGTGTATTACACGCGCGGCGTGCAGGAGACGAGCAGCCAGCACCGGGAAACCTTTTGGGCGGGGATGGACGCCAGTTCCAAGCTGAGCCGCCGGTTTGGAACGGGCGACGGCAATGCGATGCTCCATACGATCGAGCCCAGCGTGATATACGAGTATGTGCCGCCCACCGATCAGTCCAAGTTGACGCAGATCGACCAGGTCGACGATTTACCCAAGAAAAATTTGATGACCTATATGCTGCGCAGTCGCCTGTTGGAACAGGATGGAAACAGCAGCTTCAACTGGCTCGATCTCACCTTAGCCCAGAGCTATCACGTCGGCGCCGCGCAAACGCGCGCGCGCGATTTCACACCTGGCGTGGCGCCCCCGCTTGGCAGCCTTACCCAACCACTGCAGCCGGCCACGGTCGCCGTCGATGGAAAAAAGTTCTCCGATCTCTGGTTACGTGCTGTCATCGGGAACAACGATCCACAATTCACACAAGCACAGACGGCAGCAGCGCTTGGTTTTGGTCGCGGAGCCGGTGCGAGTCCCAGTTTCAAGCCGGTCATCAACCGGTACGTGACCGTGGACGCCTTTTTCGATCCCTATCGCTCGACCGTCAGCCAGTTCAATACGGATTTTCGACTTCAACGGTCGAATGATTGGTATGTAGAAGTGGGGCAGCGCTTCTCACGCGACGGCAATCGGGTGCGCCGGGGCGACATCTGGAATCCTGTTTCGTTCAACGAAGTGTACGCACCGACGCAAGAAATTGAGTTTGTCACGGCCGGAGGCGCGTTCCGTACGTCCTGGGGTTGGACGATCGGCGCAAAAGGTTATTATGATGTCAAGAACGGGAAGAGCCCGGAATACGATGTCGTTGCGCTGTATCAGAATCCCTGCAAGTGCTGGTCGCTGGGTCTCTTCTATCTTCAATTCCCCGACCGTGCCCAGTACAATTTTATGCTGAGCCTTACTGGAATCGGCTGGACCGAGAACTATGGAACCGACGTCGTACGAACCATACTGAGTCCTCTGCTCTGGGGAGAAAAGGGATTACCCTGGGCTGCGCCCGGTGGACCATACGGCATCGCGCAATCCATTCAGCCACGGCCGGGGGTGGGAGGAACGCCTCGATGAGCGCATTCGTACGCATCGTTTCCGGCTGGGCCATGAGATTCTCGCTCACAGCGATCATGCTCTGGTCTGGTTGTGGAGCGTTGCCTGCGCCGATACAGCCGGTTCAGCCCGCGAATCTCCAACGAGCGAAAATGTTTCTTGCCGCCGGAGATTTTCGTCGGGCGGTCGAAGCCTGCCGGCAAGAGGTGCAGGAACATCCTTCCGCCGAACACTATCTCTACCTCACGTATGTCTATCAGGCGCTCGATGCCTATATCGAATCGTTGGCCAAGGCGGATCAGTGGGTCGCGATGGAACATCTTTATCTGAACTTGACCTCCGGCGGGCCGGAAGAACTCCTTGATCCTCCCAACGTCCTGGCTCGCATGGCGAAAGAAATGATACAAGCAGCGGCGCGTCAACAGGCGGACGTCACCGCGGAACTGGCCACCAGGCTCGATCCAGCCGTGGTAGCGCGGGTCTGGCCGCAACAAACCGCGTGGCGGAAACTCAAACCAGATGGCTGGTGGTTCACGGTTCCGCCGGACTGGCAATGGTAGATTGGGATGGAGCAATCGGATCAATGGGCGATGATCCTCGCGACGCTTGCAAAACGGTACCTTAGCGAGCAATGGATGAGCGATTGATGCGCGTGGAGTTTGACTCCTCGAAGAGGGCTGGTATACGATGACAAACCGTTCAATCCATGCGAACCGTCTGATCGAAGGAGGATACGACGTGGCAGGCAATGCGCTGAAAGTTGAAGATGCAACGTGGGATTCCGAAGTGATGAAAGCTCCTGAATTGGTGATGGTCGACTTCTGGGCCGTCTGGTGCGGACCGTGTCAGATGGTTGCTCCGATTGTCGATGAATTGGCCAATGAATATGCCGGAAAAGTCAAGGTTCGAAAACTCAATACCGATGAAAATCCTGAGGTGGCCGGACGCTATCAGGTGATGAGCATTCCGACGATTTTGTTTTTCAAGAACGGCCAGGTGGTGGAAAAGTTAGTCGGCGCCAGACCGAAGCGGCAGTTCAAGGAAATGATTGATCAGCTCCTCGCCCAACACGCCGGCTCCGCTTAGCAGGCTGCGAGAAAAAGCTGCCAGCTTTGTTCTCGCGTCGCGCAGAGCTGCGGGCTCGCCGACAGCTTTTTTGAGCGACCTGCATGTGAATAGGATGCGACGCTTTACTCGTCAGGATTAGGGGATCTTTCACTCGCCACGATGCTTGCCGAGCTGCGCATCGTCAATTTCGCGCTGATTGAGCAGCTCCACATTCATTTCCAGTCTGGATTTACGGTCTTAACCGGCGAAACCGGAGCCGGCAAGTCGTTGCTCATCGATGCCATCGGGTTGCTCGTCGGTGGGAGAGCTTCCACCGAACAAATTCGTTCCGGCGAAGATGAAGCCCACCTGGAAGCATCTTTTCGACTTCCGACCGCGCATCCTCTACTCCGACAGCTTCGATCGCAGGATATCATCGGCGCTAGGGATAACGATATTATCCTCAAGCGGGTCCTATCTCGGTCCGGCCGGCATCGGGTATATCTGAACGGTAGCCTCTGTCCTCTGCGAGTCCTCGAAGAGTTGGGCGGTACCCTTGTCGACATCCATGGACAGCATGAGCAGCAGTCGTTGCTGGCTGGCACTAAACAGCTGGATGCGGTGGATGGTTTCGGATCGATCCAGCCGTTGCGCAATCGCTATGAGGTGGCGTACCGCGAATGGAAAGATCTGGTTGCTCAGATCGAAGCCGCTCGTCAGAGCGGAACCGATCGCGATCGCATGGAGGAATTGTTGCGGTTCCAGGTCCAGGAAATCGAGCTGGCGGGTTTGCTGGCCGATGAAGAGGATACGTTGCAGATGGAACGCCAGCGCTTGGTCCATGCCCATCGTCTTCGGGAACTGGCGGAAGCCTCCTATGCGGAACTCCAGGGCGATGAACAGGGAGCTTTGGCACGGCTTGGACGAATCGGTCGTCTGCTTATGGAATTGGGACGGACTGATCAGGCGATGGGGGATTGTGAGTCACAGGCTCGCGAGGCGACGATTCAATTGAAAGACCTGGCAAGTCGCCTTCGTGATTATGCGGATAAGTTGGAGGCAGATCCTGATAAGCAGGGAAAGATCGAAGATCGGTTGGATCTCATTCAACGGCTCAAGAAGAAATATGGAGGATCCATTGAGGCCGTATTGGCAACGGGCCTCCGTGCCAAGCAGGAACTGCATACGTTAGAGAACCATCAAAGTTTCGTCTTGGAATGGACGGGACAGCTGAAGGCGGCGGAAGGTCGCTTGGTCGATATGGCAAATCAGTTGACCAAGAAGCGCCGTGAGGCTGCCGAGCGCCTCACCGCGCTTGTCGCGACGGAGTTGGCAGCGGTCAAAATGGAGCAGACGACTTTTGACATTGTCGTGACATCCGATGACGAGCGTGACGCATTCGGGCCAACCGGTCGTGATCGCGTGGAATTTCTACTCTCCAGCAACGTGGGAGAGCCGCCTCGTCCACTGGGTCGTATAGCATCCGGAGGAGAACTCTCACGGATCATGCTCGCCCTGAAAACCGTGCTGGCCGAGACGGATCGTGTGCCGGTTCTTGTCTTCGACGAGATCGATACGGGTGTCGGCGGAGCGGTCGCAGCGGCGATGGGGATTCGTCTCAGAAAGCTGGGTTCGTTCCATCAAGTCTTTTGCATCACCCACTTGCCGCAGGTGGCCTCACAAGCAGAACACCACTTATTGGTGGAAAAGGAGCAGGACAGTCGACGGACGACGACGTCCGTGAAAGCGCTCACCGGCATCGGCCGTGAAGAGGAAATTGCTCGCATGATCGGCGGCGAGACCATTACGAAAAAAATTCGGGAAACGGCGGCGGAATTGATTGCCGGCGCCAAGGAAAAACAGTAGAGGCACGATCAGACGTCGGAACGTCCGGATGGGCTGGTCGCAAGTGCCATGGCAGGCAACGAGGCCTTGCATTCTTGGACCACTTGAGTGAACAGCGACGTAAGCGCCGGATCGAAGTAGGTGCCGGCGTGAGCGGCCATGAACTTGCTGGCCTCGTCGATCGAGAGCGGCGTGCGGTCCGCGAGCTCAGCGGTGAGGTGATCAAAGGTTTGGGCTAAGCAGACGATTCTTGCCAGAAGGGGAATGCCTTCCCCTTTCAAACCATGTGGGTACCCTGTGCCGTCCCACCGTTCGTGATGATACGCGATAATCTGTCCCGCTTCTGCCGGCAGCCTGAGTGGTGCCACCAACCTCGCGCCTATCTCAGGATGCTGTCGTAGTTCAGAAGTGCTGTCGGTGGCCACAATTTCATCGTCGGCGAACCGGTAAGGTTCTTTTCCGATCTTTCCAATATCGTGGAGAAAGGCGCCGAGCGCCAACGATTTCTGTTCGTTCACTGTCAGGTTCGTCCGGTTGGCGAGCAAGGTGGCGTAGAAACTCACCCGGCTGCAATGGTTCAGCAGCTGGCGATCTTTAGCTTCGAGGAGATCGGACAGCATCGGCAGCAGATCCGTAGGGTCGCCGGTCGAGGACGAAGGATCGACACCCGTCTTGCCGATTGCATCGTAGCCCGTGCGCATGTCTCTCCAAGCCTGTGCACATTCCGCCTCGGAGCCCCAGAGGCCCGTCGACGACTGTATGAAGTCGCGGAGGTAATCCAGCCGCTGTTTTTTTTCGAGCGTCTGGTTCACCAGCGTGATGAGCTCCGTGACGTTGAAGGGCTTGAGGAGATAGCCGGCTGCCCCGTGTCTGATGCCTTCCATCGCTGACTTCAAACTGCCGTACCCGGTGATGATGATGACCTCAATGTCGGCATGACCCTGCTTGATTTCTTGTAGTAGGTCCAGGCCTTGCCGATCAGGGAGTTTTTGGTCGAGTGTGATGAGATCGACTTGATGGTGATCCAGCACGTCGATGGCAGCTTGGGCCGATTCAGCTGATTGGATGTTGAAGAATGGACGCAGAATCACTTTCAGCGCGTCGCGCGGACCTGCTTCGTCGTCAATGACAAGGACGGTAGGCTTGTGCGGCGTTGTCATGCTCTGTTCATTACCCTTAAGTATCTATTCTGTCAAGCAATTGTTGTTCCTTTTCAGATGCTTAGAGAGTTTTCTCTAGCTGGTGTGGTGAACATATTTTCAGACCCCTATATGTAGCTTTTCTGAGCGCAAGTCTACGTAGAAATCAGAATAGAAAACTGCTTAATTGATGCATAATTCACTCAGTCGGAGAAGGGTTTGTGTTATTCCTGCACTAAAGGCTCGGGCTCTGGAGCGGATTCACCCTCGGGGCGGCCGATGCCCAGAGTATCCATTCGATACTTGAGCATCCGCCGGCTGATACCGAGTTGGCTTGCGGCATGAGTCTGGACATAGTTATTTTTTTTCAACGCGTCGAGGATGATTTCGCGCTCGAATTCCATGACGGCTTTCTCGAGCGAAAGGCGTCCGGCCAAGGTATCGTCGCGTAGCGAGGAAGATCTCGTATCGTTACGTAGAATAGTTGGGAGATGTTCGGGCGTAATGGTGTCGCAACCTTTCGACCAAATGAAAGCCTGCTCGATGATGTTTTCCATCTCTCTGACGTTGCCTGGCCAAGGGTATCGGGACAGGAGATCGATGGCATCCTTGGAAAATTCCTGGCTGGGCCTGTTTTCTTCCTCGATCCGTTTGGACAGAAAGTGTTTCGCCAGCAGTGGGATATCTTCTCCGCGTTCGCGAAGCGGCGGTAGGTACAACGCGATGACGTTAATCCGGTAATAGAGATCTTCGCGGAACTGCCCTTTGCGGACAAGCTCTTCGAGATTTTTATTGGTCGCCGCTATAATACGCACATCCACTTTGATGGCCTGCACTCCGCCGATTCGGGTGAATTCCCGCTCTTGCAGAACTCTGAGCAACTTAGCTTGGGTCATGGCGCTGAGATCCCCGATTTCGTCGAGGAACAATGTGCCGCTGTTCGCAAGTTCGAACTGGCCGACACGACGGGCGGTCGCATCGGTGAACGAGCCCTTTTCGTGCCCGAATAGCTCGCTCTCGATCAACGTTTCTGGCAATGCAGCGCAGTTCAGCGCTATGAAAGGACGTTCTCGCCGCCCGCTGTTGTAATGCAGGGCCTTGGCCACGAGTTCTTTGCCGGTACCACTCTCTCCGGTGATCAGCACGGTGGTACGGCTGTCGGCGACTTGTTCGATTTTGCTGTAGATTTCCTGCATCGGACGGCTCTTACCGATGAGGTTGTGAAAGGCATAGCGCTGCGTAACCTGTGCACGCAGTTGCTTGACTTCGCGTTCGAGTTCTTGGGAATTGAGCGCGCGGTCGACGACAATGCGGAGTTCGTCGACGTCGAACGGTTTCGAAAGATAGTCTGCCGCCCCCAGCTTCATGGCATCTACGGCGGTCTTCACGGATTTCGTGCCAGTCAACATGATCACAGGAGTGGGGGTCTGCTCCGTCCGCAAAGCTTGCAGGACCGACAGGCCGTCCGTGCCGGGAAGAATCACGTCGAGTAAAACCACGTGAGGCGCTTCTTTGTGGAACAAGTCGAGCCCTTCTTGAGCGTCGGCCGCCTGGATGACCTCATAGGTCGGCTCAAGCACGGCTTTCAGTGACGCTCGGACGCGGGCTTCGTCGTCGACCAAGAGCACACGTTTCTTGACGTTCGAGTCGATGCCGTTTTTTGACGTCATGATAGAATGGCCGGGAGGTTGACGAGAAATGTCGTGCCGGTGCCCACCGTGCTCTTCACCTGAATTTCGCCGTGATGTTCTTGGATGATTTGGTGCACGATCGTCAAGCCGAGGCCGGTGCCTTCATGTTCTCCACTCTCGTGCTTGGTGGTGAAGAACGGATCGAAGATGTGTTCAAGATTTGCTTCCTGGATGCCGTGGCCCGTATCTTCTGTCTCGATCTGCACGCACTGTTTCCCGCCAGCTTTGACGAGTTTCCTAGTTCGAACACGCAGTATCCCGCCCTGTTCACCCATCGCATCCAATGCGTTGAGAAAGAGGTTGAGAAAGACCTGCTTAATCTGTTGACGGTCCAGCATGACACGAGGTAAGTCCGACGCCAACTCTTTTTCGATCTTGATCCCCAGGCTGTCGGCCTTCACTTCGATGAAATACAAGCAGGACGATACGATATCATTAACGTCTTCCTCCGTCAGCTTGGGTTCCATATAGCGCGCATAATCGAGAATTTCCTCGATCAGCCGTTCGATCCGATACACATCGTCCAGTACGATCCGGCTGAATTCACGAATAAAATCGGGGTCGTCCTTCCGTTCAGGGGCCAGCTGGATGAAGGTTTTGATCGATGTCAATGGGTTGCGGATTTCATGGGCGAAACCTCCTGCGATGGTTTCGAGAGACTTCAGCCGGTCGGTGCGTTTCATGAGGAGATGAGAGCGATGCAGGTCCTCCAGCAGCATGCTGGTATCCAGGGCGTTGGTGGCGGTTTGTGCCAGCGCGTGAAGCAGTGAAGACGTGGCGGCTTGGTCCGGCTCATGAGATAGGCTTTCGCCAAGAAGCGAAAAGGCGATGAGCCGGCCACGGCTGACATGCGGGAGGCTTTGTTCCACGTGCATAGCCGTTAAGGCCGCCTGCGATGCGGTGCTCATCATCCGAGACGCCGATGACAAATGCTGCGGAATTGCGTGAGGCAAAGGAAGCGTCGCAGGAAAGCAGGACTCAGCATTCGGACCAACAATGCCCGCCCTACGAAAATATTCATGTTCGCGATCCAGAAGATAGAGCGCTCCATGAGTCGTTGCGCCTGCGCGGCATAGCTCCTGAATAATGCGTTCACCCAATGCTCCCAAGTCGGTCATAGCACCGATCTCCGTTGAAAAACGAGTGACCAAATCCAGGAGGTCGGTTGAAGAGGCGGGCGGTGAAGCTATCTCGGTCGGTCGTACGCTCATAGATAAAACTAGGTGCTCTTCTGCAGGATGCTCACCGACACAAGGATTTGCTATGGCCGTGAATGCATTCGCTGTTCAAAGTTGTACAGCGAGGCAGTATACACCGGCCTATCGAATGGAGCTAGAGGAATTCCGTTTCCCGACGACAGTTACCAAAGCCTGTCCGTCGAAGATGGGAAGGATACGGAATGAGGTCATACCGCATTGCCTGAGGAGCGCTGCAAGCCCGGTTTCGTCGAATGTATGGAGGATTCCATGGCGGATTGCTTCACGGAGATGGGCGAAGTAATGGAGAAGCGGCTGAGCCTGGGCGCTGAACTCGTCCTGATTAGCCTGGCGGAGGTGCCGCCGGTAAAGCGTCGAGAGGTCGGTGTCGGGATGGAATGTCGTGAGGATGAGGCTGCCTTCGGGATGCACCGCCCGATGCCATTCCCTCAACGCCGCCAAGGGGGAGAGAACGTAGGGGAGAGAGAGATTGCACACGAGTCGATCCAATGAGCCGGCCTTAAATGGAAGGGAGTGCGTCCAATCGGCCTGAACCCATCCAATAGTGAGTGGCGGCATGGCAGACAGCCGGCCGACAAAGCCGCTGGCAAGTTCCCGTTGTAAGATGCGTACGGCACTGCGCGCCTGTCCGATCGCCTCTCCGGAGCGTCCTACGCCGACCAGCAACGGAGAGGGCCGACTTGTCCAGCTTGCATGTCCGGCACGGTAGGTGTGATTGACCAGTGCCGCGCGCGTCAAATCGCTTTGCCCGATTCCGATATCGACCAGCACAGCGCCCGGTTCGAGCGGGCTCATCAAGCCGTACAGATCGTCCAACAACTTTCTGTACTCGTGCAGGTTCCCCACTTGAGGGAGTTGGGACAGATGAGCCGCGCAGAGCGCTTCCCGGCTGATGTGTGAGACGTCATGCCGAAGGAGTGTATATTCCTGTTCGATCCGACGCTGCCTCGCCACGTATGATTGGGTCGAAACCTCCTGTTGAGGTTGAATAGTCGGAACCGGAAGTACAGAGCTGATTTGTTTCAGGATCTGTTTGAATGCGGCGGGAGGTGATCCTTGGATATCAAAGTCGCGTTCGGTGAGCGGTGTGGAAATGTTCACCAGCTTGCTGTGAGCACCCAGCGCCGTCATGAATGCGTGTGGCAGATCGGCAGGTGGAATCGCAGTTGATGTCGCCGGACTGGTAGCGATGCAGAGTGGAGCCCTGAGAAGACGGAGATCCTCCAATGTCGATTCAAGATCGGCGAAGTGCCCGGCGATGAGATCGCCGACAAACTGATCGACGTTGACGTTCAGGCCCAACAAGTTGCAGATGCCGCGCCGTAAGCCGAACTGGTGGTCGGCGATGAGGTCGTGCCCGTGCACGGACATCAGCAGAGTCCCCACATCGATGGAAGGATTGATCAAGAGGAGCAGGTCGAGCGGACGGGTCTGTACGGCAGTCTTGAGCGCCGCCCGTGCCGCCAGATCGCTTGCGATCACCAACACTGGCGCCTGTGGCCATGTATGTCGAACGAATTCAATCACCTTAGCCAGGTCATGTTGCATACTGCGCAACGTCGTTTGTTGAAGCTCTCCTTCGCTGTTGCCGATGTGATTCGTAGGATCATAGCGAAGGATGCGGAAATGGTGTTCCGCCAAATAATAGGAAAAGGCGGCATAATCCAACGCAGTTTGTCCGTATCCGGGGGCGATGATGATGGTGGCAAGATTGGGATCGTTCATTTGAACGAGATGGTCATCTGTGATCGCAATCGCCTGGCCTCGTGCATTTCGACATTCCCGAGGCACGCTGACGATAGGCGCGGAGGTCGAGAGCGCATCGCTGGTCCGCTGAGTTAGCATATGTTGTTTGATCACACGATTCAGTTCTCGTTCGGCGTAGGGGGTCAGCGGGAGAAAACGCACGCCGGTCCGCGCGGCGTGCGGCAGGCTCGGCGCATAAAGCGTGCTTGAGGCCGTCGCGTCTGGAATGGACCAGACGATCTCCGCGGCGAGCACGGTATCCGGTGCACCAGGCTCATGGGAACCAAGCTGACCGCTTCGATTGGCCGGAGCGAAGTGGATGGAGACGGAGTGCTGTAGATTGTCCGGACGTTCTTTTACTACCAGACAAGCGCCGGTACGGCTAAGATTCACCACCTGTGCCACGAGGCGGCTGGCTGGTTCTTGCCGATGCATCGTTTCCAATCGAGCCGGCAGCGACAGCGGGATGCGAACCGCCTCTCGGCGATCCTGCTCGACGAAGTCCGGGACTGCACTCTGGGCGGTTGCCCGAGATGCGCGGGCGGGGGCGGCCAGGAGAATTTCGAGGGTGAAAGCAAGCGATTGTTCACGAGCCGCTTCGATGAGCGAGGCCAAGACCGCCGCCTCCGTCTGTTTGGGTGGCTGGAATGCAACGATCATATATGAATACGACGGGATGGCGGTCTGGGAAGCCGTCCTTTCATAGACAAGGCCGGTGAGTTCCAATATTCCCACCGCTGTTCTAGCCACAATGTAGGCTTCCTGAAGCGCAATCGATGGGAATTCGCTGGAAAGTCCGATGCAGGCGCCGCCGAGGCTGAGGTTTATGACGGTTCCGTTCCATGTTGACGAACCGGTTGTAACGAGAGCCTGGAGCCTCGTGGGCATGCGCGAGTTACTGCGGCGATCGGTCGCGACAGGTCGAGATGGTTCCTGTGTGACGATGGTTCGCTGAGTCGGTTCCGATGGTTCCGCGGTCTGCGGCGTGACAAGAACATCTATAGTCTGCGGCTGGATAGAACGTGGCGAGGGGTGGACCGCAGTGGGAAGCCGGACCGTCATGTGAAGAGGACCGGTCGCGGGTGCCGACACATCGAGGGTCGCACCGAGGTCTCTGGCCAGCCGGTAAAGTCCCAACAGATCGATCGGTTCAACTCGGGAAGGGATGACAGAGCCGGGGGCCTGTTCACGTTCGGATTCTATGACATGTACATCGATGTAATTGGTGGGAGTGAGGGGGAAGAGGGTAGGAGCATCGGGTGAGACAGAGAGACCGACTCCGGTGGTTTTCACCTCGAGCGCGTGAGACCGGCTTGCTGCGGAGAGATAGGCGCCGGCGTAGGCAAGGAGCTGCTGAAAGAAGTGAATAGTCCTCTCTCGATCACCGTGATAGTCGGGAAGGGATGCGCCGAAATCAGTGCGAATCCCGCGCGCACCTGCTTGTTCTGGATAGGATGAGTCCAGCAGGTCGGTCAGCAAATCATTGATGGTGAATCCTATGGCACCTCGCGATGCGTCGTGAACGAGATTCGCGAGGCGTTCACCGAGTTGTGCGGAGGCGGCTGCGTGGCCGGTCAACGCAGCAAGGCGATCGGTGACATGGGCTTCATGGAGCGCATCGGAAAGCTGCTTTGATTCGTGCAACAACGTGGAGAGCGGCTGTTGGAGATCTCTCGACAGCGCGGTAATTTGCTGGGCGAGTGTACGGAGTTCGTCCATTCGGTGCAGTTGTTGTTGGAGCGCTTGGATCGTCATCTGTTCTTTCTTTCGCTCCGACACATCCCGGATGATTCCAACCGTGCCGATGAAGCGTCGCGATGAGTCGTACAAGCCTCGCGCGCTGATTTCCGCCGTCATGAGGGTGATCATGCTGTCCGTCGTGCGTTTGCCTTGCAACGTCAGTTCCATGCCGGTGACCGCACGCGTGCCCGTGCGGCGTTCGTTAAAGCGAAAGCGGGCGAGTCCTTTCTCGGCCTCTGAAAAGAGAACATGATATGAGCGGCCCATTAATTCTTCCGGCCGGTAACCGAGCAAGGCCAACAGACTCGGACCGATTGTGATAAAGCGACCTTCCGCATCTAGCTCGTAAAACACGTCTCCGAGCGATTCAATCAACAAGCGATGGCGGATTTCTCCCTGGTCGGCGGCCAGATGCCAATCACGTTTGTCGAGCGCTTCCTTGGTGCAGAAGAGGAGTTCGGTCAGAAAGGCGGGGGAATGCTTGTAGAGGAAAAAGTCTGCGCCGACTTGAAGCGCTTGCAGAGCCGAGGCGGAGTCGGTTCGCGCACTTTGGAAGATGATAGATGCGTAGGAAGAATGGCGCTTCAGATCATCGATAAATGTTGGGGGCGCGTTGGCAAGGCATGCATCGTCGATCAGGACCACGGACCAATCAACGGCCGTGGCGGAAGCCATTACGGCGGCCTCCTCGGGGGAATAGGCGATGTCGATGCGAACCTCTGGAAAGAATCCTCGCACACTGATAGCCACGAGTTTGATCTCTTCGGCATGCTCGTTGACAATGAGGATCGCGTGAGTGCTCAATGGCACGGCTCGTTCCTGTGGTCTGTGTCGCGTCCCGGCCAGTAGCGACAGGTCCCCATCTCTGCGCTACGTCGGACCGATCCGCTCAGGCGCCGAGGAAATGGAAATCTGCTGCTCGGAATAGTTAACTGCTTAACATAGTGGGAGGGAGAAACCCAGCCTGGCTCTCGGGGAAATGGCTCCTACTTTCGTAGGGGACTGTCGGGCAGAGGCTGATCAAAATTGGACGGCCAATTACAGAATGGATTAAGAAGGAACTCCAGCCGATCATCGAGAGGGACAGGCTGGAGTCGATTCGCCGTTACTGCGCGACGGCTGTTCTTGTGGTCGGACAGGTTCCTGGAGTCATGTACAGCAGATAATTGCCCATTCCATGCTGCACTTCCTGCTTTTGCAGCGGATGGTGATGGACCATAATCATCTCGTAGTCATCATCCTTCGTTACGGAAAATCCCTGACCGTCTTTATAGACCTGATGCGGTTGAAATTCGAGAAACGTTCCGTCCAACGCGACGTCGGGCACCGTGCGTAATAGTGTCTCCTTCCTCGTCTTGTTCTCCAAGGCAATCAGCAGAAGTTCGTCATGCCCATGCGGGTAGGCGAATTTTACGCAGCCGTCCATGGAAAATTTCAGGGGCGCGCTATGGACCTGGACACCGGATTTTATTTCAATCCCTTCATCGGTCTGATCCGGACCTCGTTGAGCAAACTTGCTGTAGCACACCACGTTGACGCCGACCTGATACACGTCCATTTCCTTGACGGGAGCAGACTCCGGTGCCATGTACATGGTGAAACTGGCCATGACGTCTTTCGTCGGAGGGGCCTTGTGATAGAACGCGACGACCGACATCAGGTGTTGTCCCTTGCCGAGTTTCACGCCGTATCCATCGGGGAATTTAGCCTCGGTCATTTCCAATCCCGCCCCGCTGAAAAAGAGAGGCTCGCCGGGACAGGAAACGCTGGGCTTGTCGTTATTCAGCATCAAAATGTGATGCAGATAATTTCTGGGAAGCGGCTTGCCATCTTTGGTGAAGACCGACGACTTGTATCCCACCATGTACATGTCTTTTGGTAACTGGAACACGTGTTTGGGCATGGAGGCCGCCAAGTCGCCGTCGTGGCCCGAGGGAAGGTCGATCGGACCGAACGAGAGCGTCACAGTGTTGTCTTTAATCGTGACGACCGTCGTGACCTGATTCTTCAGCGTCGGAACGGCATGGTGGTCATGGCCGCCGTCGGCAAAAGCCGATGAGGTGCATAGCACCGTGACAGCAAAGAGAACGATCCAATGCATAATTCCTCCCAAAGATGATGGAATTGCAGCTGTGTAGTTTGCAGGCGGCAATGAAGCGCCCGTCCGGCTATATGCATGCCATGTCATGGCGCTGCAGGGACCGGAGTGATCCGTTTCCACTGATAGGTGCCGCCATGTTCGCGGGGCGGAATGTTCTCATGGGTACCGACTCTACTGTACCACCAGACGCCCTTGGCCTCTTTGCCGTCTTCGGAGAGCAGGATTTCAAAACCGCCTTCGCGATCGTTGCCGGGCTGTTGCCAGGTGCCCTGCCAGAGTCGGTCGGAAAAATTTGTGGTGACGAATCGTCCGTCATGCTGAGTATAGGGACCGTTGCCGGCTTTATCCAACGTGGCTGTATACCGCTTATCGTCCTCGACTTCAAGGATCTCCCATTCACCGCTCAAATCGGTCGAGGCCGAGGAGCTGTTCGTTGAGGCCAGCGCCAAGGATGGATGCAGTGATAGTCGGTCGTTGAGCGAGATGGCTCCGCCGGCATGGCGAAACGATTCATGCCATGAGAGGAGGACCCATTGTCCGTTCCGGCGTTCCAGTACTCCGGTTTCGCGCAAAGGAAGAAGCCCTCGCCGTTGTTCGTTATCGTTTGTGACCGTTCGAATGTAATCGACCTCCATCGCATACCAGGCGAGATCGCCCTTCGTCCAAACTTTTAATTCTCGAATGGGAATTTCGATGGTAGTGGCGGAATGAAACTCCTCCTGCATGTCTCGTTCGAGGTCCGGCCATCCCACGTACTTTCGGCCTCCGATCGTATAGCTGGTGATGTCGGGGTCATGAGCCATGAGCCCCGACAACCTATGGATGTCCTTCTCGGTGTTCGCCCGCACGAGGGCGCGCACAGCGGCTTCTGCACCCTGATCGTCGGTGGCCAGGCTGACGCAAGCCGAGACTACGACCGCCGCAGCGGTTATGAGACACAGAGATGGAAGTCGTACCCGAAACATCGTGAATCCCTGGTGATCGATGAGGCAGATCTATTGCAAGAAGAAGCGTGTGGCTAGAGGCTGAGGCTACATGGCCGGCGGAGTCTTGTCAATGGCCAAGCTCCCGGCTTCCGTCGATGTCGTATAGGCGCAGACGATGACGGTGACGTTGTCTTCTCCTCCGCGCTGTAAGGCCTGTTCGACTAGATCGTGACAGGCACGACGGGGATTGTTCTGAGCGTGTAACAGAATCGGGACAATGTCGGCATCATCGAGCATTTTCGTCAATCCGTCGCTGCAGAGCAGCAGCAGGTCTTCATGGTTGAGAGGCGTCGAAGTCAATTCAGGTTCCATGTCCAAACCCATGCCGAGTCCTTTTGCCAATACCTGCCGATCGGGGTAGGCACGTGCGGTGGCATCGGTGATCAAGCCGCGCTCAAGCAACATGGCCACCAATGTATGATCGCGCGTGAGTTGTGTGAGAACGCCTGCATGAAAGCGGTAGGCACGGCTATCGCCGAGGTGGGCGATGTGCGCCACGGGTGTCGGAGTCGGCGTTATAGTCATGGCGACCACAGTAGTGCCCATTCCTTTGAGCGAAGGGTCTTCTCGAATTTTTTCATGGATGGCACGATTCGCGGCGTTGATGCATTCCACTAACCGGCCACCAGGGGAGTGTGACGCTTGGTCCTGGCTTACCGCGAAGGCTTTAGCTTTTTGAGTGGCCACATTGACAGCCGTGTGGGCCGCCACATCGCCGGCCGAATGGCCGCCCATTCCATCGGCCACAATCCAAAAATTGCAGCTATTGATGGCGGCGAAGACGTCTTGATTGGACTGGCGCACATGCCCGGTTTCCGTTCGCCCGAAGCCGAGCCATCTACCTCCTGTCTTCATGGGAGCACCGCTTCATTGGTTCCGAGCGACCGGAAGCCAACGACAATCGACGGCGGCCGATTCCGCGCCATCATCCGTTCATCAAGCAGTTCGACCAACGGCTCAAGATGTGTCGTGTGGACGACGTCGATCTGTAACTCGCGCTCAACGGCCATGAGTCCACCCTGCAGACTCAGATGTTGTATGGCAACATACCAAGCGAAATGAGGACTCCTGAAGTTGGGCTGCGAAAAGGCCCTTTGCAAGTAGGTGATGTCGAAGCTGCTGCCGAAAAATGTCACGAACAGGTCACTCTGTTCGAGTTCGGCATGCAAACGATCCTCAGTTAAATTCTTTTCCCCTACGAGGGTCTCATGCGTCGGTTGCGGCATAATCCAACCACCGTGACCAGTCCTTCGTGGGCGGAGAGGTCCGTCGTTCCGATATCGAAAAAGAGCGTACAATGGCAAAAAGTTTCGAACAGGTGGCAATAGTCGCGGCTCTTGAGGCACGTCTCGAAGAAATCTGCCTGCCCTGCCGCAAGTTGCGATTGTGCGGTCGCAACCGTTTGATCATACCAGCTTTTTCTCGTCGAGGATATGCTGGGATCGAAGGGATTGTAGCCTTGATTTCACCGGTTAAACAAGCTAGAGTCCGCGACGGACGCGGGTTTTCAATCGCTTTGACTTGTGGAAAGAGAGCGTAGCCGGATGGCCGATCCAGGAAAGAAAATTCGCATCACGGTAGGGGCTGTCCACGTCGAAGCGGAGCTGAAAAGCACGAAGACCGCCCAGGAAGTCTACGCCGTGTTGCCGGTGGAGGCACCGGTCAATACGTGGGGAGAGGAGTTTTACTTCAAGCTCGACGGCGTAAAAGATTATCGGGAAACCGCCACGAATCAAGTCAAGGTCGGCGACGTCGCCTTTTGGGGGGCAGGGCAAGTGCTGGCAATTTTTTTCGGTCGCACGCCGATGAGTATGGGGCCCGACCCTGTGCCGGCGGATCGCGTCAATGTGATCGGCCGTATCGTCGGAGATGCCACAGTGTTCCGGCGCGTGATGGAAGCACCGGTCATTCGGATTGAGCGGATGTGAGGAATGCGTCTGTCCAAGGAACGGGTGAAGCACATGTCCGAGACCCTGGCCGAGCGGTTGGTCCACGAAGGGCATGTCGAACTGACAGGCCAGCACAAGGCGCTGGTGGAGGCTCTCGACCATGTCGTGACCGAAGAATTGTCGATCGAAGACCGGTTGAACGCCGAGGTCCGTCAGCTTCTCAAGGCTTATGAGCGGCAAATCGAAAGCGGACAAGTTGATTATCAGAAGATGTTTACCATGATTAAACAGAAACTGGTCCGCGAGCGTGGGATCATTCTCTAGAGGTCATAGCTCGGACATTAGTCAATTGTCGAAAACGAGCAAGTCGTAGTGGCCATTGACGTAGTTGGATCATGCTGAGCGAAGACAAGGTCAGCCATCTGTCGCATGTCATTCTGCAGGCGGTGAAGAAAAGCCCGTTGGTGGAGGTGAAGAATGACGATGGACGGATTTTGAAGGACATCAAGCGGGTGCTAGCGAGCGAGCTGGCTCAGGAAGAAGAAATCGACCGGAAGGTCCGAGCCAAGCTGGGCTCCTACTCGCGTGGTATTGTCGAGGGGAGTCCGGAGTGGGATGTGTTGTATCGAAAGACGTTCGAAGAAGAAACCCGAAAGCACGTCAAAGGGTAAGAGCGTTGAAGTATTGGAGGAGACGATGAAATACTTATCTGTCATCGCAGCGTTCTTGCTGTTGATCGGCGTGGTCGCCTGCTCGAAGAACAAAGCGAAGCCGCTTGTTCCCTTGGCCTTGGAGTCCGGTGTAAAGCCGCAAGCTGTCACCTTGACCGAGCAGGGAACCCAGGCCTATCAAGGCCGACAGTTCGAAGATGCGAAAAACTTTTTTTCCCAGGCTGTTACAGCGGCTCCAGAATCGGGCCAGGCACACTACAATTATGCCCTTGCCCTCTATTCTTTGGGTGATACGGAAGAAGCGCGGCAGCATTTCATGGAGGCGGCCAATCTGGCTCCCGGCGATAAAACGATTTGGGATTCACCCGCGCTCCATCAGTATGGAAATCCACAGACAGAAAAGGTGACCAAGGAACATCGGACGACAACGTCTCGTCCGACGTTCGGCGGCGGCCCTCGTTAAAATTGCTTTGAAAGAGGTTTATCCATGGGCAAGGACATCGCGGTTGGAGACAAGGCGCCGGAGCTTTCACTGCCCGACCAACACGGCAAGCCGGTGACGTTGAAAAGCTTCAGGGGCAAGCAGATCGTATTGTACTTCTATCCGAAAGACGACACGCCCGGCTGCACCAAGGAGTCCTGCGACTTTCGGGATGTAGAATCCCAAATCCTCCGGGCCGGAGGCGTGATTCTCGGCGTAAGCCTGGATGACAAGGAGTCGCATCAGAAATTCACCAAGAAGTTCGGGTTACCCTTCCCATTGCTGAGCGATGAAGATGCCGCCGTCTCCAAGGCCTACGGGGTCTACAAAGAGAAAAACATGTACGGCAAGAAATATTGGGGCATCGAGCGCAGCACGTTCGTGATTGATCCGGACGGCAAGCTCAAGGCCGTCTTCCGAAAGGTCAAAGTTGACGGGCACGTCGATGAAGTCTTGACGGCCTTACGAGGCTAGCAGACCGCGAAAAAGGCCAACGGTCTCACGCACCCAACCGCGGCGCGCCGAGACGCGCCATCCGCGAGTGAGGCCGCAGTAAGCAAAGCTCCTCCTTGAAGCACCAGTCCATGCAGTCCTGGCACCGCATAATCTGCAGAACCTGCTTCCTCTGGCTACCGACTGTTGTTCTTGCTGCCGCCTCAACCGTCGCTGCAGAAAAGGCCACGGCCACACTTCTCGTTAAGGATAGCCTTGCAGCACTCAATCAACAGGCCGTTGTGGAAGCGAAACTGGTCACAAAGGGCCTGCTCAAAGATTCGGCACTTGGCGGAGAGCCGGTTGAGTTGATGATCAATGGCGTGGTAGTCGCCACTGCCATGACCGGCGGAGATGGCAGAGCATTCCTGTCATACATTCCCAAGGCCAGGGGCATTACGTCGATTCGCGTGCGAGTCGGAAACAGTCCCCGAGTGGCCGCGTCAGAGGGGGAGGCCAATCTGGTGGTTTGGGAGAGGCGTAATCCCATTCTCGTAGTGGAAATGGCGTCGTTGATGGATGAAGATCTTTCAAGGGGGCCGTTGCCCGGACTTGGTCCAAAAATTCAGCCGGAATTAAAGCCGATTCCGGATGCGGCCGATGAACTCGGCAAGCTCACCAAATTCTATTATGGCGCGATCTACATCGTGCCGGTGCCGCCAGGGGCGGACGGTTTTGAGGCAAGTGTGGAGATGAGGGAGTGGCTGAAAAGTCACAAGTTTCCTCCCGGCTTGGTGTTGGTGATCCCGCCTGGTGAGGATGCGTTGGGAACGACGATCGATGAGCTGCATGTGGCCGGCTGGAAGACGATTAAAACGGGAATCGGTCGCTCTAAGGCATTTGTCGAAGCATTTCTTCGGCGTCGCCTTGAAGCGGTGATGGTCCCGGAGCCCGCCAAAGGCGACGCACCTCGGAAAGCCAAGGTGGCAAAAAACTGGAAAGAAGTGCGGAAGAAGTTGTAGAGGGCGTTGCCACTTCGGACTACCCTTTCCTGAGATCCTTCCTTATTATAAAGGGGCGACATAACGTTCTGCTAAGGTACGGGGATCATGAAAGCCAAGACTGTTTTTTCCTGCCAAGCATGCGGGCATCAATCACCCCGGTGGCTTGGACGCTGTCCTGATTGCGGCGGCTGGAATACCATGAAAGAAGAGCGGCAAGCGCCGACCGGCAAGGGACGACCTGTGGCGATGAAGTCGGGACAGGCCAAGGCCACGCCGATTGCCGAGATCGAGGTTATCGGCGAGGATCGACAACTCACGAGAATCAGCGAATTTGACCGAGTGCTGGGCGGGGGTGTGATTCCCGGCGCCGTCATCCTTATTGGTGGGGATCCCGGCATTGGGAAAACGACGCTGCTGCTGCAGGCGTTGCCTCGGTTGGCCTCAAAGGAACAACCGGTGCTCTATGTGTCAGGTGAGGAATCGCCGCGTCAGATCAAGATGCGCGGACAGCGGCTTGGCGTTGAGCACCCGAATCTGCTGATCCTTGCCGAAACATCTCTTGAGCAAATTCTGAAAGCCGTACAGGAAATCCAGCCGGCCGCCGTAGTCGTGGATTCCATTCAAACGGTTTATACGGAACAGATTACGTCTGCGCCAGGTAGCATCAGCCAGGTGCAGGAGGTCGCCGGGCAGCTCATGTGGTTTGCCAAGCGAGCCGGCGTGCCGGTATTCATTATCGGTCATGTGACCAAAGAAGGGGCCATCGCAGGCCCGCGCTTGCTCGAACACATCGTCGATACAGTGCTCTACTTCGAGGGTGACAAGGGCCACAGCTATCGGATTCTGCGCGCGGTGAAAAATCGATTCGGTTCGACGAACGAAATCGGCGTATTTGAGATGAAAGACTGCGGTTTAGAGGAAGTGGCCAATCCCTCCGAGCTGTTTCTGGCCGAACGGCCTCAGCGCAGTACCGGTTCGGTGGTGGTGTCGAGCTTAGAAGGATCGCGGCCCATCCTGGTCGAGTTGCAGGCGCTCGTGTCGTCGACGAGCTATGCGATGCCGAAACGTATGGCGAACGGCGTGGAGTTGAATCGTGTCTCGCTCTTGCTGGCGGTGATGGAAAAGCGGCTGGGGATGCATCTGTCCGGACAAGATGTCTATGTGAATGTGGTCGGTGGCATGCACATCGATGAACCGGCGATCGATCTGGGCATTGTTGCGGCGGTCACCTCAAGCTTGCGCGAAGTGCCCGTCGAATCTGGGTTACTCGTCCTGGGCGAAGTCGGGCTCGGCGGAGAGGTCCGCGCGATCAGCCAGGCGGAGTTGCGGATTCGCGAAGCCGCTAAGATGGGATTTAAGCGCTGTCTCTTGCCGGAGCGGAATCTGGCGAAGCTCGAAGCTGTTGACGGGATTGAACTGGTTGGGATCAACGAAGTGGGGGAAGCGCTGGATGTCGTCCTGGCATAGAAACCTCAAGCCATCTCGTCGCGCATTACTCATTACCTTTCTATGCTTTCTCGTTGCCGGTTGTACGACCGCGCCACCGCGAGAGGAAGGGCAGCTGAAGCAGGCGACCGTGGAGGAACTGACGGCTCTGCTGCGTCAGCGTGAGGCAGCGGTCCAGACGATGAAGGGGTTGTTCAGCGCAAAGGTGCGAGGGGGCATGATTCCGATCGCCACGCGTATGGAAGGAGCGGTCTATTATCGCCGCCCCAATGCTATCCGGATGCGAGGCTTTACCCCGATCGGCAGCGAACTGTTTGAGTTCTTACAGGCCGACGACCAGTTCACCCTTCGTTTGCCAACCATGGGGCGCGTGTTGTCCGGAAGCTCGTCAGACATGAGCGAGATGGGCAAGCTCGCTCGACCCTTTCAATTGAGTGTCTGGGCAATGGGAGGGGTGTTGGGGACCAGCACGGTCGCCACGAACGAAACGGCGAAGCTGATTGAAGAGGGAGATCGCTACCGGCTCGACGTATCTGGCCCATCGAACAACGGCGCGCAAGCGATCCATCGCCGTTTGTGGTTCGATCGGCAGACCTTACTGGTAGTGAAGGAAGATCGGTTGACGGATATCGGTGACGTCGATGCGACTATTCAGTACGAGGATTTTCGCGAGGTTGGTGAAGTGGTTGGCGCCTCCGTTGTGGCCAATGAACGCTTGCTGCGCCCATTCAAAATCTCGTTGGAGGATGGGAGAGGACAGGGGAGCGTGCAGGTGACCTTTCATGAATTGATTCCGAACGCCATCCTGAAGCCAAGTGAACTGGCTCAGGGCTAGCAGGCTGTTGAACCAGCGGCTTATTTGCACACCTGCAGATTACGATGAAAATCCTTGCAGTCGAAACAGCCACATCGTGGCAAAGCGTCGCGATTCTCGATGGCGAGCGGGTGTTGGCCCGCTGCGATCAAGAAGCTGCCGGATCCCAAGGCAGGCTGTTGTTGACGAGCATCGATCGATTATTCTCAGAAACCGGTCTTGCTCCCGCAAGACTCGATGGACTCGTTGTCTCCATAGGCCCTGGCTCCTTTACCGGACTGCGGGTTGGGCTGTCGACGATACTGGGATTTCGTACGGTCACCCAATTACCTCTGGCGGTTGTGCCCACACTGGAAGGGATGGCGTGGAATCTGCGTGGAGCTTCGCTGGCACTCTGTCCGGTGTTGAATAGCCGACGAGGCGAACTCTACTGGGCTCTTTTCCAATGGACGGGCCACGATCGCCTCGAACGGCTTGTTCCGGAACAGGTCGGAACTCCTCAGACATTGGGGAAGCAACTGAGCGGATCACTCATGCTGTATGGAGAAGGATGGGAGATGGAACAGGAGGCGATCAAAGCTGCGATGGGACCTATGGTAATGATCATAGAGACAACAGAGCACATCAGAGCTTCCGCGGTCTCTATCGGTCTCGCCGGTATGGTGCGGCTCAAACGGGGAGAGCGGGCGGGGCTCGGTGTCAGTCCCCTTTATATACAGCGCCCCGAGGCAGAGCTGAGATACGAACAGTCTGGGGGAGTCTCCCCGGTAGCAAGGCGGCAAGAGAAGGTGGCGCGAAAACTCAAGAATCGCATGGCCCTATTGGGGGCTCGCCTGAGGCGGAAGGCATGACCAGTGGTGCGTGGACCATTGTACCGGCGACTCCTGAATCTCTCCCCCACATTTTGAAGATAGAAGAAGCTTGCTTCTCGGCCCCCTGGACGCGCAAAATGCTAGAAGGGGAGCTTAGTGGCAACCCATTCGCCCATTTCCTGTTGGCGAAGCAGGGAGGGGAAGCTGAAGGGTCCCCAGAGTCGATTGTCGGGTATCTCTGTTATTGGATCGTTTTTGAGGAAGTCCGGCTGATGAACCTGGCGGTCATCGAGTCGATGCGGCATCGGGGGATTGCCAGATCCCTGGTCGCGGCCGCATTAGAGACGGGACTCTCCCAATCTGCCCATCGCGCCGTGCTCGAAGTGCGTGCGTCCAACCGCGCCGCACAAACACTCTATCAAGGACTCGGATTTCATCAGACAGCCGTGAGGCCGAAGTATTACCACAATCCCGTGGAAGACGCCGTATTGATGGAGTTAGACCCGATAGTCGTGGAATCGGGCCCCGGCTCCGCTGTTTGTTATGACGAGGGAGGTCACAGCAGGCCACTGCAATAATCACTCACCAGGAGGTACGACATGCTGACGGACAATGTGATCGTGGAGCGGCTGCGCCAATCCAACACAGAATTCCGGGAACTGGAAGAGTCTCACCATCGCCTCGATCTGGAATTGAATGAGTTGCAGAAGCGCCACGTGTTGACGCCGTCGGAAGAATTGACCAAGAAGCAGTTACAGAAAGAGAAGTTGGCAAAAAAAGACAAAATGGCCGAATTGATCCGCGTGTATCGGGATCACGATTCGCACGCCACCGCACATTGAGGAGCGTTGCTGTGGGTCAGACTGCCGCCGGCAACCGGGACAATACGCATGCCGCTGATTTCCAATCCACTGGTCGCACATATCCAGACCATCAAGAAGCGCCTCATGATCATCGGCGCCACGATTCTGGTCTCGCTGATGGTCGCGTTCACTTTTTCAGCCGAGATGGTCGCCTGGCTGAATCGTCCCTTCCCCAATCCGCTGGTGTTCTATGGACCGACCGAAGCGCTGTTTGCTTCTATCAAGGTCTCGTTTCTCGCGGCGGTAATAGCGAGCCTGCCGGTCGTCTTCTATCAGTTCTGGAAATTCGTTGAACCGGCGCTGCTCCCGAAAGAGCAGCGCTGGGGAATTCCGCTTTTCTTGCTGGCGGGATTGCTTTTCACCCTCGGCCTCGTTTTCTGTAACCTGGTCATCCTTCCTCTCGTCATCGACTTCTTCGTCAGCTTCGGCATGGATCGGGACATCACGCCGCAGCTGAGTGTCGGCACCTACATCGACTTTAACGTGAAATTCTTGCTCACGTTCGGGTGCGCGTTCGAATTGCCGCTGGTGCTCACGATTCTGGCTCGCGTTGGGGTCGTGTCCGCCCAGCTACTGGCGAAATACCGCAAACATGCGATTCTCAGCGCCTTGATTATATCCGCCATCGTCACTCCCGACGCCACCCTCTTCACGATGATGCTCATGGCCGTGCCGCTGATGGTGCTCTATGAAATCGGCATTCTCGGGGCGCGGATCTTCGGGCGCAACCAACCGACGGATATGAGTCTGCCGCTGGATCCTGATTTGCCGATAGGGACAGCCGGCCATCGAGTCCGGTAAGATACTTCAATGCTGCGATATTGAATGATGCGATATTTGATGTGCGCAGTTGGAATGTTCTTGTTGTCCTTTGCGGCGATGGATGCAACGTTCGCCCAACAAGGCACGCCGGCACCGGGTCCCTTCGATCAGCAGGCCGTCAGTATTCAAGCCTTCGCGCTTGTGGGACCGGACATCGTGTATGCCGGTTCTTTCGGGCTTGGCATGTTCCGCAGCGCGGATCGTGGCGCGACCTGGACGAAATCGGGCGAGGGTATGACTGATCCATTTATCCTGTCATTGGTGACGGCAAAAGATGGGGTGGTCTATGCCGGCACATTTCGAGGCGGCGTCTTTCGCACTAAGGACCAGGGGAAGAGCTGGCAGGCGGTCAATGCCGGATTGAAACGAATGGAAATCAAAACGCTGTTGGCCGTCGGCGATCTCGTCTATGCGGGCACTGCTGACGGCGCGTATCGACTCAATGATGATCGCTGGTCGATGGTAACCACCGGGCTCGATGATGTTCTCGTCCATGCGCTGGCGCAAGCAGCGGACGGCACGCTGTATGCCGGGACCTCCGGTAAAGGTGTGCTTCGATTTAAGGCCAACTCGACCGGGTGGGTGCGTTTGCACCATGGGCTCAAAGACCACGAAGGCATGGTGGAAAATTTTATCCGGGTGCTGACGATCGATGTCGACGGGGGCATCTATGCCGGCACGTTCGACGGCGGCGTGTTCCGGAGTGCCGATGGAGGCAGCACCTGGCGACCCATCAGCCGGGCCTTACCGAATGATTCCATTCGCGGGATTCTGTTCAACAACCGCGGGCTCTTTGTGGCGACGGGACACGGTATCTTTAAGACAACCGACAAGGGGCGGCAATGGGTGCCGCTCAATAACGGCTTGAGCAGCATGGCCGTGCAGGTGCTCGTCGAGTCTGGTAACGGATCGCTTTACGCCGGTACGAATGCCGGGGCGTTTCGGAGCGACGATGACGGCAAGAGCTGGAGTGCGATCAATCAAGGACTTGAGGGAGGTGTGGCCCCACCGCCTTTCTTGTTCCGATAACGAGAGAAAGGAACCGACGAATGTCAGAATCGACTGATAAGATCAGAGCCACCATTTCCGTCATCAGCAAAGGACAGGCGATCGGCGACATCATCTTGAAATTCTTTCATGATGTGGCTCCGGGCCATGTGAAGAACTTCACCGATCTGGCCAGGAAAGGCTTCTACAACGGCACGACGTTTCATCGGGTGATTCCCGGGTTCATGATTCAAGGCGGAGACCCCAACAGCAAAAGTGCCGATCGCGCCTCTCATGGGATGGGTGGTCCGGGGTACAACATCAAGGCCGAATTCAACAGCAAGCCGCATAAGCGCGGGGTACTTTCGATGGCGAGAGCCAACGATCCCGACAGCGCCGGTTCGCAGTTCTTCATTTGTGTCGCCGATGCGAATTTTCTCGATTGGCAATACACGGCTTTCGGGGAGGTCGTGAGCGGTATGGAGGTGGCCGACAAGGTGGTCAATATGAAACGCGACGGCCGCGACAATCCGCTCGAGCGCGTCGAAATGACGGTAACCATTACGGAATAAAGTGCAGGTGCTCAGTAATGCGTGGTGAGGTTGGAAAAGGAAACAATCGACGCTGGCTACCGAGCTTTGTTCTGTGCTCGGCACTCAGCGGTCAACTCTTAGCCCTGCTGCTCCTCGCCGGCTGTGCCATTCCCTACGTGCCTTTCCGCACGATCTACGAAGACCCCGTCAACTACGTGCGTCTGGAGGAAGACGATGCGGTGTTGTCAGAGTGGCCGCCAGGCCACCACAACCATCCCAAAGTCTTCACTGCCGACCAGATCACACGTCTTCTCAAGGGCATGACCGTACAAGAGCATCGGATTTGGATCCAGAAATGGATTCAAGGCGACCCGCCTATCGTCCCGGCGTTTAAAGACGAAGAAGTGACGCTGCTTGCTCCGCAGTTGGCTGAGGCGTTTGCCGAAGCAAATTACAATGAACGGATTACTTTCTATTTGAGTCAGCCGCAAACGTCGGTCAAACGTGTCATTACATCTGGCGGTATGTATTTTCATGATAGCGAACTACACATCATTCTGGGCAATTGGCAGATTGTCTATGGGATTCCGACGTACGGCATGATCTACGACCGCCGGTATCCAATGCGCCCCACGGCGGCGAAGGGGTTCGATCTGTACTTTCAACCGTCTGACGCCGTCATTAAACAGCGAAGTAGTGTGTGGGATACGCTCTTTGCCAACAATAAGGACGAGCTCGTCATTGACATGGTTCGATGGCAGTCCGCTCTGACGGCCGCTTCGATTCGATAGGTAGAATCAAGGGAAGTGTTCCCTCGTGCTTGGTCGATTCCTAAATTGACACTCGCGCAAACCATCGCTCCGCGGTCTCATGCCGCGAGTGTGTGCATGGCTTGACAGCTCCTGGCACTGAGGCTAGCCTTGTGTCTGGTGCGAGACTTGTTGATGGATCTCAACGAGGAGGTTCACATGCGTAACAAGAGACGCATGCACGATGCGATCGTCGGGTTGTTGGTCACAGTCGGTGTGGCGCTGGGACACTATGTGAGCGCGCACTGGTTCTTGCTTCCGGCTGTGATCGGCGTCACGCTCATCCAAAGCGGTGTGACCGGTTTTTGTCCGGTGTATTTTGTCCTGGATCGGCTGCTGCCTTCTGAAGCTCAGGCCGATTCGACAAGTTGCTGCGCGAAATAGCTTCCTTCGGTTCTCACGAACTCCTGTCAAGATCCCTGTGCTGGCGGCCGATTCTGCTGAATGATGCGGAAACGCACTTCGTCTGCGTGCGTGTAGGCGGAGGTCCGTTCGCCGGCGAATAATCCGCAGCGGTAGAGACCCGGCATCCATCCCCGTTCAGGCGGAGCCAGCTTGAAGAAGCCGGATTGATCGCTCATCGCCATCATCACCTGGTCTTGTACGATTGTGCGTGGCTCTCCCGTCATCTCGGCTGTTTCCAGGAAACATTGTGTCGCGAGTGGGACTGCATCGTATGAGTCGGATACGAGCCGAAAGACCAAATAGATCTCTTGCTGCGTCGTGGGAAAGCTGTCGCCAGGATTGAGTGGAATAAAATCGTGTTGTCCGGTAGGCAAATCGTCTCGCATGACTTTTCCGGCCGGGATGACAAAGCGGAACCAACTGAAATCGGCATCTCGACCGACCAATGTTCCACCTGTCTCCAGGGCCTTCTCCGGTTTGAGCCGGTTCAGCACCGCGGCGACTTCTTCCTTGGTCGGACCTGCGGCACGAGTGGCATCTGCAGGCGGCGTTATTGCCGGAGCATCCGTACTGTCCATGTTTGCCAGTTCGGCGGGAACGTGGGGGCGGACCTTATCGAGCCACCGCCTCAGTTTGTTCTTGTCCAGCACGCGAGTCCCAGGCGGGAGGGGATTGTCTTTGTTTTGCATTTCAAACTGCACAGCTTGGGTATAGAGAGTGTGAAAGTGCATGAACGCATCTTCCCACTGTGCCAATTCAACCAGGCATTGGCCCATCCGAAAGACAATATCGGAATACAGGTCCTCAGCGGGATCGAGCTCGGATACCTTGCCAAACACCGGGAGCGCCTCTTTGCATTTTCCCACCTGCATGAGCGTCAGGCCGAATTGATGCGTCGCTGAAGGATCCCTGGGATTCAGCGACAACAACTTTCGATACATAGGCTCGGCTTCTTGATAGCGGCCCGCGATAAACATCCTCCAAGCGTCCGCACGCATGAGCGCCCATTCCTTCAACTGGTCCGGGTTAATGTCTTTGGGTGTAAAGACGGGATTGAAGCGCCGGCCTCGGTCCTGAGAATGTCCATGAAAGACGGTCGCCAACGTATTGGCCGGCAATTCGAGTGGAGAACCGAGCGGGATGTGATCCAGGACGTATTGGACATCATTAGCCGCGCCTTCGTAATCCAAGACGTCAAAGCGAGCCCGGGCCATGGCGAGCCGCCAGCCCATCATCTCAGGAGCGAGTTCCACCGCTTTTTTATAGGATTCGAGCGATTCTTCGAGACGATCGAGCTTTCGGAGTTCACGCGCGAGCCGAAAATGTACTAAGGGATTGCGGGCATCGACTTCGGCAATACGTCGCAACTCATTGATCGATTCTTCTCCTTGTCCCGATCGAACCAAGAGGCTCCACTTAGCCCATCGGACGTCGAGCGCACTTGGTTGCTTGAGGAGAACAGTTTCATAGGCTTGCAGCGCTTCTTTGGAGGCGCGCGATGTCGCGAGGATATCGCCGCGTAATTTGTGGAGCGTGAGCGCGTCAGGGTGGGCTTCAATGCCTTGATCGAGCATTTCGAGCGCAGGAGTGAAGGCGCCGCTTTCCCAATCGATTTTTGCACGTTCGATGATCTGTCCATCGGAAAGTCCCTGCGGATCATCGGCAAGCGCGAAGGACGGTATCGTCCATGCGAACAACAGGGGCAGACCGAGCAGGTTGGCGATACTGAAGAAAGGTCGCTGCATGAGCATGTGTCGCATGCAAATTCTCCTCGTGTTAGCCGAGGACGTATTCGATCATTATATCGTACCTACGCACTCTGGCCTATCTTCTGAGAGACAGGGCGGAAGGAAAAGATTCGGAGAGATCGTTCGAAGCCTTGCGAGTGTGTGTGATCGAGGAGGCCCGGTTGGAGCTGGATTTCGAGAGGACTGGCGGGCATCGCGGAGTCGTAAAGTGGGAAATTTCTGTGCCCGTGTCGAAGGAGTAGATACACTGCATTGAGTTCACCCAAGACGTATCGGGTGTCGGGCAGCTCCGCGCTCGGTAACAAGGGTGAGCGCCACCTCGCAGCTACCTTGGAACATCGATGATCCATTGCCCAGAAAATTTCCCTGTTCATGCCGTGGTGGTCAATGCCAATAACATTGCTGCTCTCCTGCCCATACGTGCTCTTGGCCGGAAAGGCATATCAGTTACATGTGCCTTCGGGCGTGGAAATCTTGACCAGTACGCGCCGGTTGTTCGATCCAGCCGATTCATCTCGAAAACGCAGATGTTTGATGAGTCGGACTACGAACAAAATGTCATTGAATGTCTTCTAAAGGTGGGACGGACGTGTGGACAAAAATCCGTACTGTTTCCTGCCAGCGATCTCGACATGATTATCATCTCGGCCAATCGGCATGTGCTCGAGCCATACTATCATCTCCTGATGCCATCACATGTATTGCTCTCCAATCTGTTGAATAAGGATTGGTTTTATCCATTTGCCGAGGCAACAGGCATCCCGGTTCCGAGGACCTTTCATATCCATCGCGAGGAGGATATCGACACGGCAGCACGAAAGCTCGCGTATCCATGCATTGTCAAGCCGGCGTGGCGTGATGAGGCATGGCAGACACAATACGGAAATCAGAAGGTCCTCATTGCGAACAGTGCAAACGAGTTGAGACTCACGTTTCGAGGCCTCTACGATCGGTTCAAGGAGCTGGCTGTTCAGGAGATTATTCAAGGAGGCGAGCGCAATATTATCTGTTCCTTTACCTATCTCAATGAGCACTCGGAACCGTTGGGCATTTGTACTTCCGCTAAAATCAGGCAGTTCCCGCCACACTTTGGTAATTCCTCGTTGGTACAGCAAGTGAAGGAGCCTAAGGTCGTGCAGATGACAATTCAAATCTGCAAGCAGCTCGGGCTTGTCGGGTACGTCAGTATCGAATTTAAAAAGGATGACAGGGATGGAGAGTTCAAGGTGATCGAAATCACGCCTTGTCGCTTCAATCGCCAGGCCGGGTTGTCAGATGTAGCAGGATTGTGTCTGCCATATCTCTGGTATTGCCACCTACTCAAGCGGCCTATTCAGCACGTGATTAAGAACAGCGACTGCGCATGGGTGAGCGAAGTCAACGAAGTACGGGCTTTTTGGGAATATTGGCGAAGCGGCGAATATACAATTGCCGAGTGGGTCAGAAGCTACAAACATGTGGCCCTGTTTGAAGTGTTTGCAAAAGACGATCCCCTTCCCTTCATGATGCTCCTTCCAAGCGCTCTGTCTCATTGGGTGCGCCGGCGAATTCTTCGGAGGTCCACGTCTCCGAGAACCTCCATGGTCTCTGTCTACAGAAGAATGGCGGATCGGAAGAAAGCATCATGACGGTGTGCTCACAGCATCTTTGACCAGAAGACGAAGAAACCATGACGGCCCGCTGTGTGTTCTCCCCCGCCATGATCGTTGAAAATGCCGAAATTATAGCTGTAGTTGAGTTCCACCTGTGAACGCCAGGGTGCTCCGGTCACTACCCCGCCGCTTAAGGCGGGCATCGAATCCATCTTGTACGTAATGGAACCATCGGGCAGGAAACGCGCCTGCTCGACAATTCCCCATGACCCACGAATATAGTGAGAGATGAAGAATACCGGTGAATAGCGGTATTCGAGATGAGCGATCCCGTATCGTCGAGGAAACAGTTCGTTGAAGGCCACGCTCGGCAGCATCGGCAGAGCAAGCGCTTCCCATTCGTAGCCTGTCGGTCGGCCCGGAAGCCGGAAGGTGGAGAAACGATCAAGATTTCTTCCGATTCCACCGTAAACCGATGCGACCAGCCGGTGGCGTTCACTGTCGACGAATGGGACACCGGTCGCCGCGATGGCAAAGACACTGCCCATCTGATATTCGCGTTCATTCGAGAGGCCGAATGGTCCTCCTCCCCACGTGTCCCAATTAGCGCGGTGTCCATAATAGAAATCGCCGCCGACCGCATACCCCCGATGCGGCAGCTCCATAAGGTTGCGCTCCAACGCATCCCTGCGTAGGCGCAAATGCACGCGGCCCTCGTAGGTATCGTTGGGAACGATGAAGTTCGGCGAAGCCTTGCTCGTCCCTCTGAACCAGCGAAAACCGGGTTCATAGGTCAGAGACAGTTCCAGCGCGTTGTCTTGATGGCCCGGATCCAAGAGTCTCCGATAGGCTAAGCCGAATCCGCCAAAGACGTAATTCCATTCCACTTCAACATCCCGAATAATTTGGCCTTCGACATATTCGGATCGCCCGAGCGGGATGATCATCGTATTCAAGGTGAAACGAAGCTCCCAGCCGCTGGATGATGGCGATCCTACGTTCATGGTCAGATCGTTGACGGGGCCGGAAAATGTCCCACGAAACCGTTGCCTCATATCGTCCGAGTTGCGCCAGACATATAAGGCGCCGAACGGCAAGACCTGGTAAAAGCTCGGACCGTCCGGAAGATACTGGACGCCGAAACTGGCGGCCGTCACATTCTTGCGATCACGAGCCGGCACTTTTACCGGCTCGCCCAGTACCTCAGTGTCAAACTCTTCTCCAGCCAGCGGGGTTGATTTCTCTTCGTCCCCATAGGCGCAGGGAATAAGTAGGGGAACGCAGAGGGCCGACGCTATAAACAAAATCAGCAGCGCATATTTGCGCATATTAGCGGTTGGTTTGGGGCTTAACTTCCATCGGTATTTCATTTATGTATGAAGCATGACGCGAGTGCGACGACAGGAGGCACTAGGGATCGCCCTAGACACTCATGCATGCTACACTGCGACAGGCTGTGTGGTGGAGCGATTTGAGGATATATGATTTGTCAACGAATTGGGAGGTCCTGCGTTTGAATTGGAGGTGGCCATAGACTCTTTGTCTTTTGTCGGCGGTTCTGGTCATCTGGGCAGGAGAAAGCACTTAAACAAGGAGGATATATGGATGTTCACAAGACGGTCTTGATGCTGTTCCTGATGTTGCTTCTTGCCTCCCCGGCACTGGCACAGTCGGTAGGATCAGAAGTCCAGCGTGACATTAACCAGGAAAACCGTATTGAACAGGGATTGAAGTCGGGACAGCTCAGCACCGGCGAAGCGGCGAGATTGGAGCGAG